>NZ_JAARMC010000026.1:0-75039 GCF_012985595.1 Pseudomonas sp. WS 5411 | reverse complement strand
TGATTTGGGGGGCCGCCGCGATGGGCCATCCATGGCCCAGCGCGGCTAACCCGGCGTCCTGCCGGGTTACCCCCCAAATCAAAATCGGATGACGGCCAGCGTGGTTTAACGGGGCGCCTCAGATCAAAAGCAAAGCGAGGCGGCCTTAGAGCCGACCTGATCATCGAGGCGTGCGCATATATCTGTGGGAGCTGGCTTGCCTGCGATGGCGGTGTATCAGTCGATAAATGTATTGGCTGATGAACCGCCATCGCAGGCAAGCCAGCTCCCACAGGGGAATGCAGCTTCGCGCTCTGGCTTTGCTGTTGCTCTGCTTTTGATCTTGATCTTGATCTCAGGCGCCCCGTTAAACCACGATGGCCGCAGGCAGGCATTGCGCAGTGGGTACCCCGGCATGGATGCCGGGGTAGCCGCGACACGGCCATGGATGGCCGATCGCGGCGGGCCCACGGAGCAATGCCTGACTGCGGGCATGCCGAGCCTAGGCGAGGCACCGAGTGGTGGGGCAAGAGCCCTTTTGGTTACTTTTGGGGCTCTTTTCCAAAAGTGACCCGCCGTAAGGGCGGAACCAATAGCCGCCATAACCGCAGCAACGGATATGTACACATACCCAAAAAAGAATTGTGTGATACCTATCGCCATCGCAAGCAAGCCCGCCAAAATGGGCCTGCGCCAAATTTCCACCACGCCTTTTCCTCAATAAACCCCATCCCCTTGTTTTATAAGCACAAAAAACTAATTGCACTAAATGGCACGCTTTTCGCTCCAATTTGCTTAAGCAGGCAGCGCGACATCAAGACGTGCGGCATGGGATCAGGGGTTATAACCCCCGGCAAAGCGGACTAGACTGTTACCCAAGTTTTACGGAACTGAAGGAACAGTAAGGCGCCCGCCAGTAACCGCTCCCATCGAGCCTGTAAGACAGCATTCTGTGCTTAGAGGCCTGCCCGTTTATGAAAACACCGACCCAGACCAACGCAATTGACTTCGACAGTGCCAAATTGCAACGCCTGGGCTTTGGCCAGCCTTCCATCGTCGCCCGCCGACCCATCAGCCTTGCGCAACTGCGCCAGCAACTGAATCTGCAATTGCAGACCAGCCTGGAAGCGGAGCGGATCCTCGGCCTGTTTTTTCGCGAAGTGCAGCGCCTGGTCCCCCTGGACGCCCTGCAATACCGCCATGAAACCAGCGACCTGCGTCTGGAATATGGCCAGCGCGGTCATCACTCCGTGAGTTACAGCCTCAGCCATCAGGGCGAGCACCTGGGGGAGTTGGTGTTTCGCCGCAACCAGCGCTTCAGCGAAGAGGAACAGGGCAACCTGGAATCACTGTTGGCCAGCCTGCTGTACCCCATGCGCAATGCCTTGCTGTATCGCGCCGCGACCCGCAGCGCCCTGCGCGATCCATTGACCGAGACCGGCAACCGCGTCGCCATGGACCAGACCCTGGGCCGGGAGATCGAGATGGCCAAGCGGCATCTGCATCCGCTGTCCTTGCTGATGCTCGACATCGATCACTTCAAGCGCATCAACGACAGCCACGGCCACGCCACCGGCGACAAAGTGCTCAAGGCCGTCGCAGCCTCGATCAAAAGCCAGTTGCGCAATGTGGATATGGTGTTTCGGTTTGGCGGGGACGAGTTCCTGATCCTGCTTTCCAACACCAGCCGCGATGCCGCCACCATGGTCGGCGAACGCTTGCGCCAGGCAGCACAGGCCCAGGACTACTGGGCGGACACCACGCGTATCGAATTGACGGTGAGCCTGGGTTGCGCGACCTTGCTGGTAGGCGAGTCGGCCGAAAGCTTGCTGCGCCGGGCCGACAGCGCCTTGTACGTGGCCAAGCGCGAAGGCCGCAACCGCCTGGCAATGGCGGGGTAACCCCTACCCCGCCCTGCCGGGGTCAGGCTTCGCTGGCCGCCAGTACCTGGCGTTCGCGGATCACCGGGGTTTTCTCCAACTGCATGCAACGCTCCAGGAACAGGTACATGTAGTCGTAGCTCTTGCACACGGCCTGGCGCAACTCCACTTGCAACGCCTTGCTCGGGTTCATCCCCGCCAGGGTGCAGATGATTTCCAGCGCTTCCCACGGGTGGGCGTCGTCGTACTGGGCATGCATCTTCAGCCACTTCATGGCGCGCTTGCGATCTTCTTCGGGGAACGCTGCGGCATACACGCCCGTCGAACACACCAGCGCAGACCACTCCCCAGTGGCCCCCTCGATGGCGTAGTTGGTAGCGGCAATCGCAACAATCAACGAATCGGCCGAACTGGTGTGCCAGCACCAATGACTCAGTGCGTGCAACTCGGGCGGCACGTTCTGCGCTTGCAGTTCTTCCAGGCCCACGCCATGGGCGCGTGCCCAATGCATCCAATAGTCGGCATGGTTCAGTTCCACGCGAATATTGCGCATCAACCAACGCCGCGCCATATCCTCGCCAGGATGACGGGCAAACTTGGTCTTGGTCAGGTTTTGTGCCATGTACAACGCGAACTGTTCCACCACTGGCCAGCCACCAATCAGGTATTGGCGCATGGTCTTGGCACTGAGCTTGTTATCGCGCATGCGCTGGTACAGTTCGTGTTCGACAACTCGGCGCTTGCTCTCGCTACAGTCCTGGATCAATTGCTGAGCCCAGGTGGGGTAACTTGAGGCTTCCATAAGCGGGCCGGTTCTGCTGAATGTGTCGATCACTGTCGGGCTCCTTTTGATGTGTGATGTGTACAGACCAGCAGATGTTTCAGCGGAACGTGCCGGGCGCCCGGAATAACAGAGGCTGCGGGCGCGCAGGTCGACACTGCAAACTATCGAAGGTAAACAATTGCGGGCGCTCAATCAGGTAGCCCTGAGCGTAGTCCACGCCGATCTCAAGCAATGCCTGCTCGATGTGCGGCGTTTCGACAAACTCGGCAATAGTGCGTTTACCCATGACATGGCCGATGTGGTTGATCACTTCGACCATGGCGCGGTTAATCGGGTCGTCCAGCATATCCTTTACGAAACTTCCATCGATCTTCAGGAAGTCTACAGGTAAATGTTTGAGGTAGGCGAATGAGGACATTCCGGCGCAAAAGTCGTCCAGGGAGAAGAAACAGCCTAAGGCCTTGAGCTCATTGATAAAACGAATCGCACTGCCGAGGTTGGAAATGGCGCTGGTTTCGGTGATTTCAAAACAGATCATGCTCGGCGGAATGCCATAGGCGTTGAATTTCTCCCGCAGGAAGCTCAGGAAGTCGTCATCGCCGATGGTGATGCCCGACAGGTTGATCGCACACATCGCCATGGGCCTGCCCGGTCGCTCGATCATGCAACGGGCAATCAGCTTGAATACGTTCTCCACCACCCAGCGGTCCAGCGAAGTCATCAACCCATAACGCTCGGCAGCCGGGATAAAGCTGTCGGGCAAAATGATCCGCCCCGCTTCGTCGTGCAGGCGCAACAGGATCTCGATATGCCCGGCACCCGCCTCGGTATGGCCCAAGGCCGCGATTTCCTGGGCATACAGGCAGAAGCGGTTCTCCTCCAAAGCCATGTGCAGGCGCTGGATCCAGGCCATCTCGCCAAAGCGCAAGGACAACTCGGAGTCATCGGCGTGATAGACCTGCACCCGGTTACGCCCCTTCTCCTTGGCCATGTAGCAGGCCATATCCGCGGCGCGCAAAGAAGTTTCAAGGGTGGTCGGGATGTGCGAGATATGGACCAGGCCGATACTGACCGTGGTGACAAACGGCCGGCCTTTCCAGACAAAGTGCAGGTTTTGCACGGTGCGACGCAGACTTTCGGCGATTTTCTCGGCCACCAGTGGCGGGCAGTTCTCGAGCAGAATACCAAACTCATCGCCCCCGAGGCGAGCCAGCGTATCGCCTTCGCGCAGGTCCGATTGCAGCAGCGCGCAGATATGCCGCAACAACTCATCGCCCGCCGCGTGACCACAGGTGTCGTTGACCAGCTTGAACTGGTCCAGGTCGAGGAACATCAAGGCATGCCCCGACTGCTGGCGCCCGATGCCATGCAACACCTGCTCCAGGCGGAATTCAAATTCACGGCGGTTGGCCAGCCCGGTCAAGGCATCATGGGTCGCCTGCCAAGACAGGTTGGCAATGTATTGGCGCTCCTGGGTCATGTCGTGCAACACCAACACTGCCCCGCTGACCTTTCCGGCACTGCGGATCGGGGCACCTACCAGGGTCACGGAGACCGTGCTGCCATCCAGACGCTGGATCAGCTTGGAGTGTTCGCTGCCGCCGGTGAGTTGACCGCCAAGAATATGCTCGATCAGGGCAAACCCTTCGGCCTGGGCGTTTTCATCCAGCAGATTGAACAACGCCGCCAGGGGCAGGCCCTGGGCCTGGGCAGCCTTCCAGTGGGTCAGGGACTCCGCCGCCGGGTTCATATAGGCGATAGCCCCGTCGACATCGGTGGTAATCACTCCGTCGCCGATGGACTCCAGGGTGATCTGCGCCCGCTCCTTCTCCACTTGCAAGGCATCGGCAAACGCATGGCGCTGGGCCAATAGCTTGCGGGTGCGCAACAAGGCCAGGGCAATCAGGCCGAGGGCGGTGGCCAGGTTAGTGATCAGCAGCAGGCGCAGAATCATCCTTGAGCCTTCACCCAGGGCATCGCTGAAAGCCTTGGCCGCCGGCGTCACGCTATCGTTGATGGCGATGATGCGCTCTTTCCAGGCATGGATGTCGGCGCTGGTGGCTTGGTTGGCAAGGATGTCCCGGTGCATTTCCTGCGCCAGGTCGTCGAGTTGCACCAGGTAGCCATCGCCCACGGTCCACAGCTCGATGGCTTTTTCCAGGTAACTGAAATGGCGGAAATTAAGGTACAGCCAGATCACGCTCGACACGTCATCCGGATGGTTGCCGCCCTTGAGGATCCCCTGGCGCGCGGCCGCCAGGTCAGGGTTTGGGCGGTCCAGGGCGATGCGCAGCTCGTGCCCGCCCTGGGGCACGGCAATCGCGTTCTGGTATTTGAGAAAGGTCTTCTGGTCGCGGTTATCGGCGTACAGGGTCAGGTAATAGATGGCATCTTTCTGGCCCTTGGACCACAGGCTTTCGCCCGCCACATAACCGCGCACGGCCGAGAGCATATAGAGGCTGACGCAGCCCAGTAATGCCTGGAACAGTACAACCGCAATAAAAGGCCAGACAATGCCCAGCAAACGGGGTGTTCCGAGAGTTCGCTTCTGCTTCATGAGATCCCTTGCATCAGCACAGGCGAGTAAAAACTGCTCCTGACAGCACAGCCGAGGCCAAACACGATCCCTCCAGGATCGGTACCGGGATCGTTTCAGCGAACTTGTTGCAAGTGTCCGTAAAGCTTGGCGTACAAACCGCCGTCGGCTATCAGCTGCTGGTGGTCGCCGTCTTCGGCTATATGCCCACCGTCAAACACCAATACCCTATCAGCCTGCTTCACCGCCGACAAACGGTGAGCAACGATCAGTGTAGTACGCCCACTGAGAAACCGCGCCAGTGCCTGGTGCAGGTTGTATTCGGTGGCCGCATCCAGGGCCGAGGTGGCTTCGTCGAGGATCACCACTTTCGGCTCGGCCAGCACCATCCGGGCAATCGCCAGGCGTTGGCGCTGGCCGCCGGACAAACGTACGCCCGAGCGCCCGACAATACTGTCCAGGCCCTGGGGTAACCCCTTGACCGTAGCATCCAACTGGGCAATTTCAAGGGCCTGCCAGCAGGCTTGATCACTGCGCTCGCGGCCCATGGTCAGGTTGGCGCGCACCGTGTCGTTGAACAGTGCCGGATGCTGCAGCACCACCGCGACATGCTCGCGGATGGTTTCCAGGCCAATCGCCTGCTGGGTTGCGCCGCCGAAGCGGATCGTGCCCGCCTGCGGGGTGTAGAGCCCCAGCAGTAATTGCACCAGGGTACTTTTACCGCCGCCACTGGCGCCGACAATCGCCACCTTCTCGCCGGGGGCGATGACCAGGTTCAACTGGTTGAGCACCAGGTCTTCGCCATAGCCAAAGTCCAGGCCCTGCACCTCGATACCCACGGTTTCGCGCCCGGTAAACGGATCTTCGCCCCCTGCGTATTGCGGTTCGTCGGCGCGGGCCAACAGTTCGTTGATCCGCGTCAGCGCGCCACCGGCTGCGTAGTAGGCGTATTGCAGGTTCAGCAGTTGCTCCACCGGGCCGATCATGAACCACAGGTAGCTGAACACCGCGAGCATCTGGCCGATGGACAAGTCGGAAAACAGCACCGTGAGCATCGCCGCCGCGCGGAAGATATCAATGCCGAACTGGAACAGCAGGCCACTGGCGCGGCTGGAGGCGTCGCTTTTCCACTGGGAGTTGATGGCAAAGTCGCGCACTTCTTGGGCACGCTGCCCCAGGCGCCCGAGGAAAAACCCCTGGCGATTGCCGGCGCGCACTTCCTGGATGGCATCCAGGGTTTCTGTCAGGGCCTGGGTAAACCGCGAGGTGCTGTCGTTTTCGAGCTTTTTCAGGTGCTTGACCCGCTTGCCCAACTGCACCGTGGCGTAGATCACCAGGGGGTTGAACAACAGGATCAACAGGGCCAGCTTCCAGTGCATCCACATCAGGATCCCGGAGGTGCCGACCAGGGTCAGGGTGGCCACCAGGAACCGGCTCAAGGTTTCCCCGACAAACTTGTCCACCGTGTCCAGGTCGGTGACCAGGTGTGTGGTCACGGTGCCACCGCCCAGGCTTTCGTATTCACTCAGGGAAATACGCTTGAGCCGCTCGATCAGCCGCACGCGGATGCGGTAGACAATGTCCTTGGCCAGCCCCGCAAACAGGCGGGCCTGGACCACGTTGAACACCAACGCAGCGCAGCGCAATACCAGGGTGATCAGCAGCATCAGGCCGATATACCCGGCAGCCTGCTGCCAGGCCGCCGGCAACGCGTGGTTCATCACCTGCAACGCGGCATCGCCATTGCCCAGCAGCACTTCGTCCACCAGCAACGGCAGGAGCAAGGGAATCGGTACGCTGCACAGGGTCGCCAGTACGGCGACACCGTTGGCAATCCACAGGGATTTTTTATGGCGCAGGGCCAGGCGACGGATTTCTGCCCAGGTCAGCCGATCAACCCGTGGTGTTGGCTGATCATGCACAGGCAGCTCGCTCCAGCCAGCGACCGAGCAGCGGCGACAGCTCGGACAGCGGCTGGTAGCCATTGGTCAACAACGCCAACTGGCCATTGCGTTCGGCCAGCAAGGTCGGGAAACCGGCGATGCCCAGGTCCTGGACCCAAGTGAAGTCGGCGGCCGTGGCGGCATGTTGTTCGGCGCGGTCAAAGGCCTCGGCAAACTCGATACGCGGCACCCCGGCGGTCTCGGCCAGCTCCACCAGCACACTGGCGCGGGTCACATCGCGACCCTCGACATAAAAGGCCTGCTGGATCAGCCCGAGCAAGGTCCAGGCGCAATCCGGCGCCAGGCCACGCGCAGTGACCAGGGCCCGGCAGGCCGGCTCGGTGTCATACACAAACCCTTCAGGCAAGGCGCCCTCCAGGCGGAACGGCTGGCCCGTGGCCTCGGTCACCGCCTGCCAGTGCTCCAGGATATAGCGCCGAGTAGTCGGTTCCAGCGCCGCACCACTGCCGGTACGCAAGCCGCCCACCACCAGGTGCAATTCCACGCCAGCCGCCTGGGCCTGCTCAACCAGGGCCTTGGCCACCGGGGCAAAACCCCAGCACCAGGAACACATCGGGTCCATTACATAGAGCAGGCGCGCAGACATGGTTCAAGCCTCGGTGGATGATTGCTTGTAGTTGTAACCAATCGGGTGCGGCATATTGCGGGCCTTGGCCAGCTCGATCTGCTTCTGGCGGTCGATCGCACTGCGACGGGTCTTCTCGGACAGCTTATCCCAGCAGTGCGGGCAACTGATGCCGGCCACGTAGTGCTCGGATGCGCGGTCCTCTACGCTAACCGGTGTACGGCAGGCATGACATTGATCGTAGTCACCTTCGCTCAAATCGTGGCGCACGGTCACGCGGTTATCGAAGACAAAGCAGTCACCCTGCCATTTGGTCTCTGCCTGGGGCACCTCTTCGAGGTATTTGAGGATGCCGCCCTTGAGGTGATACACCTCGTCAAAGCCTTCGCTGAGCATATAGCTCGAGGCCTTTTCACAACGAATCCCGCCGGTGCAGAACATCGCGACTTTCTTGTGCTTGGCCGGATCGAAGTTGGCTTTGATATAGTCGGGAAATTCGCGAAAACTCGTGGTTTTCGGGTCGATTGCGCCTTCAAAGGTGCCGATCGATACTTCATAGTCGTTACGGGTGTCGATCAACAGCACTTCTGGATCGCTGATCAACGCGTTCCAGTCTTGTGGATCAACATAGGTACCGACTTTCTTGTTCGGGTCGACGCCTTCGACGCCCAGGGTCACGATCTCTTTTTTCAGCTTGACCTTGGTGCGGTAGAACGGCTGTTCATCGCAGTACGACTCTTTGTGGTCGATATCGACCATGCGTGGGTCGTTCTTCAACCAGGCCATCAGGCCATCAATGCCTTCGCGGCTACCGGAAACGGTGCCGTTGATGCCTTCTTCGGCGATCAGCAAGGTGCCCTTGATGCCGTTGTCGACCATGGCCTGCAACAGGGGCTCACGCAGGGCGACGTAATCTTCGAGGGTGACGAACTTATACAGTGCCGCCACGACGATGGGGTGTGTCATGGGTGTTCTCTCCAGGTGGCTACCCTCGTAAAGGGTGAACCGGATGCAAAAAAAACGCGCCGACTGAGCGGCGCGTTGCGGATTCTAGCAAAACATAGGCCCTTGTAGCAGCCGGATATCAGTGTTTGCTACCGCCAGCGCAGGTCGGCGAGGCCGGGGCTGCGTCGGTTTTTGCCCATTCTTCAGGCGTGTAGGTATGCAGCGCCAGTGCATGGAACTCGCTCATCAGGTCGCCCAACGTGGCGTAGACCTTCTGGTGGCGCTTGACGCGGTTGAGCCCGTCGAACTGCTGGCTGACCAGCACGGCCTTGAAATGCGTCTGCAATCCACGGCTGTGCATATGGCTTTCGTCCAGCACACTCAGGTGTTCCGGGCTGAGGGCGGCGGCAAGTGCCGATTCGATACGCTGCTGCATGGTCATTGCTTACTTCTTCTTGGCGGGTGCGGCTTTGGGGGTCAGTTCGTTGGTCATGTCTTCCAACAGCTTGTTCACGACAGGTACCGCGCTTTCCAGCTTGGCCTGGGTCAACTGGGCCGATTGCTGGGTCAGTTGCGGCATTTTCTCCAGGACTTTCTTGCCCAGTGGCGACTTGTAGAAGGCAACCAGGTCTTTGAGTTCGGACTCGCTGAAGTTGCTGGTGTAGAGCTTGACCATGTCCGGCTTGAGCTTGTTCCAGCCAATGGCCTGGTCCAGGGCGGCGTTGGCCTTGGCCTGGTAGGTGTCGAGCACGGTTTGCTTGGCGGCAGGCGCCTTGGTCTGCTCGAAACGCTGGGCGAACATTTGCTGCACTTGCATGTACACCGGGGTGCCCAGCTTGTCCGCGTGAGCCAGGGTCAGGAAGGCTTCGGCACTGGCGTTGTGGCTGGCGGTATCGGCAAGAACCTGGCCGCTGGCACAGACCAGAGCAACCGCGGTACAGATGGCACGAAGACGAGTCATCGAGTTTCCTTTCTAGCTGGCGAGGTAATACCCCAAGGGCGACCATTCTGCGCCTAAAAAACGCTGGCACTCAACCCCACGCCTTACAGCGCCTGGTTTTGCGGGGGTTTGGCCGATGAAATGGCTTTTATGGAACCCAAACGCCCCCCCAGGGCCTAAACTGCGCAAACCGACTACAAGGAGAGTCCCTGCGATGAGCCGTATCGAAACCGACAGCCTGGGCGAAGTACAAGTCCCGGATGACGCTTACTGGGGCGCACAGACCCAGCGTTCACTGGTCAATTTCGCCATCGGCGAACAACGCATGCCACTGGCGGTACTGCACGCCCTGGTCCTGATCAAGAAAGCGGCGGCGCGGGTCAACGACCGCAATGGCGACCTGCCCGCCGATATTGCCCGGCTGATCGAACAGGCCGCCGACGAAGTGCTCGACGGCCAGCACGATGACCAGTTCCCCTTGGTGGTCTGGCAGACCGGCAGTGGCACCCAGAGCAATATGAACGCCAACGAAGTGCTCGCCGGCCGCGCCAACGAGCTGTCGGGCGGGCCCCGTGGCGGCAAGAGCCCGGTACACCCCAACGATCACGTCAACCGCTCCCAGAGCTCCAACGACTGCTTCCCCACCGCCATGAGCATCGCCACCGTACAGGCGGTGCACGAGCAGTTGCTGCCGGCGTTGCGCGAGCTGTCTGGCGGGCTGGCGGAGTTGTCGGCGCGCCATATGAAGCTGGTCAAGACCGGCCGCACCCATATGATGGACGCCACGCCGATCACTTTCGGCCAGGAAGTCTCCGCGTTCATCGCCCAACTGGACTATGCCGAGCGCGCCATTCGCAGCGCCCTGCCCGCCGTGTGCGAGCTGGCCCAGGGCGGCACGGCGGTAGGCACCGGCCTGAACTCGCCCCATGGCTTTGGCGAGGCGATTGCCGCGGAAATCGCTGCGTTGTCCGGGCTGCCGTTTGTCACCGCGCCCAACAAGTTCGCCGCATTGTCGGGCCATGAGCCGCTGACCACCCTGTCCGGCGCCCTGAAAACCCTGGCCGTGGCCTTGATGAAAATCGCCAACGACCTGCGCCTGCTGGGCTCGGGGCCACGCGCTGGGCTGGCCGAAGTGCGCCTGCCGGCCAATGAGCCGGGCAGTTCGATCATGCCCGGCAAGGTCAACCCGACCCAGTGCGAGGCGCTGTCGATGCTGGCCTGCCAGGTACTGGGCAACGACGTGACCATCGGCATTGCCGCCAGCCAAGGGCATTTGCAGTTGAACGTGTACAAGCCGGTGATTATCCACAACCTGCTGGAGTCGATCCGCTTGCTGGCCGATGGCTGCCGCAACTTCCAGGAGCATTGCATCGCGGGCCTTGAGCCCGACGCCGAGCAAATGGCCGCGCACCTGGAACGGGGTTTGATGCTGGTGACCGCGCTGAACCCGCATATCGGCTATGACAAGTCGGCGCAGATTGCCAAGAAAGCCTATGCCGAAGGGCTGACGCTACGTGAAGCAGCGCTGGAGCTGGGCTACCTCACCGATGCCGAATTCGACCAGTGGGTACGCCCGGAGAATATGCTCGAAGCCGGGCATTGACCTAAAGGTGGGCCAACCTTGCGCGCCGGGCCTTGAGCCCGGCGATCAAGGACGGCGCCAACGCCACCGACGCCGACCCCAACACCACCAGCACCGCACCGCCGTAACCCAGGCCATTGATCTGCTCGGCATGCACATAGTCAGGCCACAACCAGGCGGCAATCGCCACCGCCACAAAGGTCACCAGCGGTGTAATCGCCAACGTCGCACTGACCCGCGACGCTTCCCAGTGAGCCAAGGCTTCGGCAAAGGCGCCATAGGCAATCAGCGTATTGAAACAGCACGCCAGCAACAGCCAGCCTTGCAATGGGCTCAGTTGCAGCGCCTCCATGGGTTGTACCCAGGGCAACAGGAGAAATGCGCAAGACAGGTAGATCACCATCATCACCTGCAGTGAATTCCATACCGTCAGCAATTGCTTCTGGCCCAGGGCGTAGAACACCCAGATGGTGGTCGCCAGGAGAATCGTCAGCACCCCCGCGGTGTAAGTGCCCAGGGATGTCAGCAGCTCCGCCAGGCGCTGGTTGAAGAACAGTGCAAAGCCGATGATCAGCACCAACAGGCCTACCCCCTGCCCCAGGCTGAAACGCTCCTTGAACAGAAACACACTGGCGATCATCAAAAAGATCGGCCCCATCTGCACCACCAGTTGCGCCGTGCCGGGGCTCAACATCTTCAGCCCCACCAGATAGAGCACGTAGTTGCCCAGCAGCCCACACACCGCCATCGCCACCAGCCAGCCACCGCGTTTGCCCAAGACTTTCGGGCTGGGCAGACGCTTGACAGCGGCCAGATAAACGAACAGGCAACTGCCGGACACCATCAGGCGAAACCAGGTCACGGTGATCGGGTCCATCACCTGCAGCACCTGTTTGAGCTTGATCGGCAGAATGCCCCAGAGCAGCGCGGTCAGCAGGGTCAGGGATAAACCGTAGACCCAGCGGCCGGAAGAGATGTGCATGAGTGCCCCAAGAGCCAGAGGTAGAGGAAGCCGCATTCTAGGGGGATGTGGGTGGGCCTTGGCGAAGTTTTTTATCAGGCATACCGCAAATCAACTGTGGGAGCTGGCTTGTGTGGGAGCTGGCTTGCCTGCGATGCAAGCACCTCGGTACATCAGTTGCATCGCGGTGACGCTATCGCAGCATGGGTATCTACACAGCTATCCTCTGGGTATGTGTACATATCCATTGCTGCGGTAACGGCCGCTATTGGTTCCGCTCTTACAGCGGGTCACTTTTGGAAAAGAGCCCCAAAAGTAACCAAAAGGGCTCTTGCCCCACCACTCGGTGCCTCGCCTAGGCTCGGCATGCCCGCAGTCAGGCATTGCTCCGTGGGCCCGCCGCGATCGGCCATCCATGGCCGTGTCGCGGCTACCCCGGCATCCATGCCGGGGTGCCCACTGCGCAATGCCTGCCTGCGGCCATCGTGGTTTAACGGGGCGCCTAAGATCAAGATCAAAAGCCAGATCAAAAGCAGAGCAACAACAGCAGAGCCAGAGCACGAAGCTGCATTTAATAATTGGGCCCCCAGGGCCAGATCAGCGCACAGCTTCAAACAGCCCGGTTGCTCCCATCCCGCCGCCCACGCACATGGTGACGATGCCATAACGCAAATTGCGCCGTTGCAGCTCCCGCACCAGGTGCCCGACCTGCCGTGACCCGGTCATGCCGAACGGATGGCCAATGGAGATCGAACCACCGTTGACGTTGTACCTGGCATTGTCGATCTCCAGACGATTGCGCGCATACAGGCACTGGGACGCAAACGCCTCGTTGAGCTCCCACAGGTCGATGTCCGCCACTTGCAGGCCACGGGCCTTGAGCAATTTGGGCACCGAGAACACCGGGCCGATGCCCATCTCGTCCGGCTCGCAGCCGGCCACGGTAAAGCCACGGAAAAACGCCTTGGGCTTGAGCCCCAGTTCCAGGGCTTTTTCCAGGCTCATCACCAGGGTCATCGACGCGCCGTCGGACAGTTGCGATGAGTTACCTGCCGTCACCGAACCATCCTCGGCAAACACCGGCTTGAGCCCACTCAGGCTGGCCAGGGTGGTGTCCGGGCGGTTGCAGTCGTCGCGATCGACCACGCCGTCGAGGATCTGCACCTCGCCGGAGTGCTTGTCCTCGACCTTGTACTTGACCGCCATGGCCACGATTTCATCGTCGAACAGCCCCTCGGCCTGGGCCTGGGCGGTGCGCTGCTGGCTTTGCAGGGCGTACAGGTCCTGCTCTTCGCGGCTGACGTTATAGCGGCGGGCAACTATTTCGGCGGTCTGGCCCATGGGGAAGTAGATGCCCGGCACCTGCTCCTTGAGCAATGGGTTGATCAGGTTGTCGGTATTCACGCTCTTCATGGTCAGGCTGATGGACTCGACACCACCGGCGACAATAATGTCGCTGCACCCCGAGGCGATCTGGTTGGCCGCGATGGCAATCGCCTGCAGCCCCGATGAACAGAAACGGTTGAGGGTCATGCCGGCGGTGCCGGTGCCCAGGCGCGACAGCACCGCCACGTTGCGGCCGATGTTGTAGCCCTGGGCGCCTTCGTTGGAGCCGGCGCCGACAATGCAATCCTCGACACTGGCCGGGTCGATGCCACTGCGTGCCAGCAAGGCGTTGACGCAATGCGCGGCCATGTCATCAGGACGGGTCTGGTTGAACTTGCCGCGAAAGGACTTGGCCAGGCCGGTTCGCACGCTGTCGACGATCACTACTTCACGCATGGGCTACCTCGATCTTGTCGTTATTGGGAGACAGATCGAGGATAGATCCAGGGCCTGGCGATCGCGACGATCATTCACCTGGCGTATGCAAAAGCATGGCGCTATTTGTGCTTCTTCTTTTTGTCGTGCTTGTCGGACTTGGCGAATGCCTCTTCCAGCGCCAGGTTGATGGTGCGCAGCACCTTGACACGTGCCCAGCGCTTGTCGTTGGCCTCCACCAGGGTCCAGGGCGCGATCTCGGTGCTGGTGCGGTCCACCATGTCGCCCACCGCGGCCCGGTAGACATCCCACTTGTCGCGGTTGCGCCAGTCGTCTTCGGTGATTTTGAAGCGCTTGAACGGAATCTCTTCCCGGGCCTGAAAACGCTCCAGCTGGGTCTGTTTATCAATCGCCAGCCAGAACTTGACCACGATCACCCCGGCGTCGCGCAATTGCTCCTCGAAATCATTGATCTCGGCGTAGGCGCGCATCCAGTCGGCCGTGGTGCAAAAGCCTTCGACCCGCTCCACCAGCACCCGGCCATACCAGGAGCGGTCAAACACGGTAAACATGCCCCGCGCCGGGATCTGCCGCCAGAACCGCCACAAGTATGGCTGGGCGCGCTCGTCTTCGGTGGGCGCGGCAATCGGCACGATGCGGTACTGGCGCGGGTCCAGTGCCGCCGCCACGCGGCGGATCGCCCCGCCCTTGCCCGCCGCGTCGTTACCTTCAAAAACCGTGACCAGCGCGTGTTTGCGCATGCGTTTGTCGCGCATCAGGCCCGAGAGCCGCGCCTGTTCGGTAATCAGTTGCTCTTCGTAGTCGTCCTTTTCCAGGCGCTGGGTCATGTCCAGGCTGTCCAGCAGGCTCATCTGGTCCACCGAGGATGGCAAGGGCGCCGGATGGATGCCGCTGGCCCTGGCCTTGGACAGCTTCAGGGCATTTTGCAGGCCCTCCAGAAGGATCCTGGCCACGGTCAGCCCGCGGTAGTTGGCATCCACGCCTTCGATCACATGCCAGGGTGCATAGTCACGGCTGGTGCGGCGCAGCACGCGCTCGCCAAAATGCACGAACTTGTCGTAGGTCTCGGACTGCTGCCAGTCCAGCGGGCTGATACGCCAGCTGTGCAGCGGGTCGTCCTGCAGGGCCTTGAGCCGCGCCTTCATTTGTTTCTTGGAGAGGTGGAACCAGAACTTGAAGATCAGCGCCCCTTCATCGCACAGCATCTGCTCCAGGCGCTCGGCCCCGGCAATGGCCTGGTCCAGGCGTGCGTCCTTGATCTGGCCATGGACCCGCGCCTGCAGCATCTGGCTGTACCAGTTGCCGAAGAACACGCCCATGCGCCCCTTGGCCGGCAGTTGTCGCCAGTAGCGCCAGGCCGGCGGGCGGGCCAGTTCTTCGTCGGTCTGCTGGTCGAAGGTGCGCACCTCGATCAGGCGCGGATCCATCCATTCATTGAGCAGCTTGACGGTTTCGCCCTTGCCGGCGCCTTCGATGCCATTGATCAGTACGATCACCGGGAAGCGTCCCTGCTGGTGCAACTCGAACTGCGCTTCCAGCAAGGCCTCACGCAAGGCCGGGACTTCTGCGTCGTAAGTGTCCTTATCGACGGCGTGACCAATTTCGGCGGATTCAAACATGGGCGACTCCCTTCCAAGATGGATCAAGACTAGCGGATTGGGCAGCACGGCGGGCAAGCAATTCCACGCCACTTGCCGTGGATCAATTGACCGGGCTGCTCGTCGGTGTCGAGCTTGAACACCTCGCTGATGTGCCGCTGGTACAAGCGGCCAAGATCCAGGGCCCTGCAGCCTTGGGCGAATTCGTGGGGCGCAACGGCGATCATCCCCCGCGCAGCGCCCGCCGACTGCAGCCGTGATTCGCCGGGATAGTGTTGCGCACGCGCTTCATCCGCAGAAAAGTTCTGCAGCGCCATGTGCAACAAACTCTGTTGTTCCAGCGTGACCGACCTCACGTACTCCAACGGCAACACATCTGTCTCATAGGCATAGACTGCGCGCACAAACAGATCCTTTCTCGGCTCCACCGTGACCTGCCACTGTGCCTGGCAGTAAGCCTTCAACCGCTCATAGCAGAACTCATCCAGCGGGCGCAATGACCGCAAGCGATCTGCGACCGCCGCGCGCGCCTCTTCAGCCCTCGCGCCATCAGTTTCCAATGCCTCCAGCACACCTTGCGGGGCATTGATCATCCAGCCCGGCAGGCGCTTTTGCAGGACCTCGGCCTTGGCCAGATCGCCGGTCATTTCGAGCAAGGCGGCTTGCAACTGGTGCTGCGTCAACTGCGTGAATGTGTGGGTTAAATCGTCCTGTACCGACATCAGCAATGTCCCTTATTGCCTAGGATTGAACGCCTAACGATACCCTGCGCCAACCCGCCGGATTAACGCTGATTGTTGATCGAATCGGGGGCTATCGCCGGGAGTTTTTCCATGTATGAAGTAGCCGGCTAACACCCGGTTCAACCCTGCCCCCCGTGATCGACTAGAATGGCCGCCTTGTCTTTGCCGAGTTGCCCATGAACCCCGTACAGCCCAATGCCCAGCTCGACTGGGACGACCAGGGACGCCCACGCTCGCGGGTGTTCGACGACGTGTATTTCTCCGACAAGTCGGGCCTGGATGAAACCCGCTACGTGTTCCTCGAGCAGAACCGCCTGCAGGAGCGGTTTGCCGCGCTGCCCGTGGGCGGGCGCCTGGTAATCGGGGAAACGGGGTTTGGCACCGGGCTGAACTTCCTGTGTGCCTGGCAGCTGTTTGAGCAACACGCGGTACCGGGCGCGCGCCTGCATTTTGTCAGCGTGGAAAAGTACCCGCTGCGCCACGCCGACCTGCAACGCGCCCTCGCCCTCTGGCCAGCGCTCAAGCCATTGGCTGACCAATTGCTGGCGCAGTACGTCGCCATTCATCAGGGCTTCCAGCGCCTGATCCTGGCGAACGGGCGCGTGACGCTGACCCTGCTGATCGGCGATGCCCTGGAGCAACTGCCGCAACTGGATGCGCAGATCGACGCCTGGTTTCTCGACGGTTTTGCCCCGGCGAAAAACCCCGACATGTGGACCGCCGAACTGTTCGCCGAGCTGGCACGGCTGGCGGCCCCGGGCTCGACCATCAGCACCTTTACCAGCACCGGCTGGGTGCGGCGCCTGCTCAACAGCGCCGGGTTCAAGATGAAGCGCACACCGGGCATCGGTCACAAGTGGGAAATCCTGCGCGGCGAGTTTCTCGGTTGGCCGGCCGACGCGCCGCTACCGGCCCCGATCAAGCCCTGGTTCGCCAGGCCGACGGCCCTCAAGGGAGAGCGCCGCGCCCTGGTGATCGGCGGCGGCATGGCCGGCTGTACCAGTGCTGCGAGCCTGGCCGCACGGGGCTGGCAGGTGAGCCTGCTGGAACGCCATGAAGGCCTGGCCCAGGAGGCCTCGGGTAATCCGCAAGGGGTGCTCTACCTCAAGCTGTCAGCCCACGGCACCGCCTTGTCGCAGATGATTGTCAGCGGCTTCGGGCATACCCGGCGCCTGCTGGAACACCTGCAACGAGGGGTGGATTGGGACGCTTGTGGCGTGCTGCAACTGGCGTTCAACGCCAAGGAGGCCGAACGCCAGGCCCAATTGGCCCAGGCATTTGCTCCGGACTTGCTGCACCTGCTGGACAGGGATCAGGCCCAGGCCCGAGCCGGGGTCGGCCTGGCGTATGGCGGGCTGTTTTTCCCCGAGGGTGGCTGGGTGCATCCGCCCGCCCTCTGCCAGTGGCAGGCACGCCAGCCGGGCATCACCGTGCACGTGCTGCATGAAGCCCTGGAACTGCGCAAGGTAGACGAGCAATGGCAGGCCTGGGACGGTGACAGGTTGCTGGCCAGCGCTCCCGTGGTGGTGCTGGCCGGGGCGGCCGAGGTCAAGCGTTTTGCCGCCAGTGCCGAGCTGCCCCTTAAACGTATTCGCGGGCAAATCACCCGGTTGCCGCAGACCACCGACAGCCAGGCGCTGGCCACGGTGGTCTGTGCCGAAGGGTATGTCGCGCCGGTCCGCCTGGGCGAGCACACCCTGGGCGCCAGCTTTGATTTCAAGAGTGATGACCTGGCGCCGACCGCTGCCGAGCATGCCGGTAACCTGGCGCTGCTGCAGGAGATTTCCCCGGACCTGGCCCAGCGCCTGCGCGCCGACAGCCTGTCCCCACACACCCTGGAGGGGCGCGCCGCGTTTCGTTGCACCAGCCCGGACTATCTGCCGATTGTCGGGCCGCTGGTCGATCCCCAGGCGTTTGCCCAGGCCTATGACGCCCTGCGCAAGGACGCCCGGCATACGCCGGACATCGCCTGCCCATGGCTGGACGGCCTGTACGTCAACAGCGGCCACGGCTCACGGGGCCTGATCACCGCTCCCCTGTGCGCCGAACTGTTGGCCGCGTGGCTGGACAACGAACCGCTGCCCCTGCCCCGCAGTGTCGCCGAGGCCTGTCATCCGAGTCGCTTCGCCCTACGCGCGTTAATTCGCAGCAACGTGACGAAAAAACCTCAGTGAGCACTCCCTCAAACGGCCGGCGTTAACTCGCAGGAGCCCAGGTCGTCGAGTTTCAACGCCTCATGGGTCAGGCGTTCAAGCTCGGCGAGCTCCGCCTTTTCCTGCTCATCCTGTATCTGGCTCATCTGACTCCGGTAGTCGGCGTCAGCCAGCGTCTCTCGCTGCGCCCACACCGCCTCGACGCGCTCACCGAAGGGCCGGTTCAGGGTGTCGAATGAACCGCTATGGATGCGCCGCAGATAACTGCTCCAAAACGGCAGCTTTACCACATACTTCAACAACTGCGGAGAAAGCTCAGCCATCTTCAACTGCATTTCAGCGAGCGTCAGCATATGCTCGGTCACCCCACCGAGACTGGCATAGCGCATATGGCGGGGTTGCCCGGGCAGATGAAAGCGCCCGGCCAACCCGGTGCGATAAGCCAGGCTGACCTCCAGCGGATCCAGCATCGGGTGCTCGGCGCTATGGCTGCGGGCCATATGCTCCAGCCGGTCGAGGCGAAACAACCCCTTGGCCAGCCTCAAGAGCGGCTTGGCCGTGACCTGACCGCCCGCCACCTGCTGCGAAGCCTGGTGGATTTCAACCAGCACTTCCAGATTACTGAAACTCACTGCAGCAGCATCATCACAGTTCAGGGGCGTGGCCGCCCGTTCAAAGATCTCTTCGCGCAGCCGGGTATCCATCGCCGCGGCGTCCAGCACGCGCCAGACCCGGCGGCCCATGTCCTCCTGCACGTGGGAGGTATCTGCGACACTGCCCAGGCCGGCCAGCAGCTTGAACAGAGCGTCGGAGCCCAGCTCATCCTTGAGTCCCGTCCAGGTCTCGACCCGCTCGGCGTAACGCGCCACGCGCTCATCCCCCAACCATAAGTCCCGGGCGGTCTGCTCATTGAGCCGGGCGATATCGTCCTCCATAAAGCCCATGCCCACGCCAAGGGTGTCCCGGTAGTTCTGCAACAGCAGGCGGCTGGGGGAGTCCAGCGGGTTATGGCGCAGGTTGATGATTTCAGCGTGCTGGCGTGGCACCTCGAACAACCACTGCGGCAAGGTGGCGAGATCATTTTCCCGCAGGTCCAGGTGCTCCAGATAAGGCAGACGCATAAAGCCGGAGGGCAAGCGCTGAAGCCGGCAATTGCGCAAGACCAGGTGACGCAACTCAAACATGTTGCTGACCAGCGGCGGGTCTACCAGGGGGTTGTTGCTCAGGTCCAATACCGTCAACCCTCGCAGGTCACCGAGTTTGGTACGCGTATATTCCGTCAGTTGCAGTTGGTTATTGGCCAGGTACAGCCGACGAAGGTGCTTCATCTGCTGCAGCACTTCCGGCAGTCGTGTCACCTGGTTGTCCGTCAACTCCAGAGTATTCAAGCCTTTGAAATGCTTGAGGAAATAACCAACATCATCGTTGAGCCCCATGTTCCTTAACGACAACTGGCGAACATGCTCGAACTGGACTTCGGGCGGCAGGGTGGGCAATGCCCCGATCACCATGCCATCGAGGGAAAGATTCGGGACTTGCCGATGGGACTCATCCGGGATCAGCGAGGCATATTGCCAACTGCGCTCGATGAGCTGGACGGCCTGGTGACGGGCCAGGCGGTAGTCCCGCAGGGCAACGTCCGAGCGCCCCTGCCCGCCCCCCTCCCTGGCCCACACCTTGAGCGTTCGATGCAGTGCTTCATATTGCTGCTCAAGAGCACGCACGGCGTTGGCCCGGGACAGCGGATCGAGACCCAAGTCCTGCAAAAAGGTCGCTATGCGCCGCTCATCAAACAAGGGGTAGAGCTTGCGGACCTTGCGCACCAGGCCGGCGGGCTGTCGCGGCGGCTCCACGGGCATTGCTTGCACGCACGACACAGGAGGATCTTCGGGCACCGGCCGTTCCGGCCATAGATAACGGCTAATCCGGCGCCGCTCATCCTGGGCCTTGCCAATCAGGCTATTGCGCAAATGGCTGGCCCTGCCGCTCGCGGGCAACTGCAGCTGGTCGAGCTCAGCGGGGGGCAAACTGTTAAGCAACGCCTCATAGAACCCCTCCGGGCCCTCGGCCATCGGCCCCAGCGGCGCACCTTGTCCGTTGTAGGCGCGCCACCCCAGGTTCGACTGGACCAGCGTGCGAGTGGTGGCGGCAGATGCGTTGCCCACCTGCCCCATGACACTACCGTCCAAGCTCTCCTGGCGTATTTGCAGCAACACATCTTCGGGCCAGCCCGGAACCCGCGGCAGTAACCCCAGCGCTATACGCCGAGTGGCGTCGGTGGCCAGTTCCGGCAGGTACAGACCGCTCAGGGCATCGTCTTCGTTAAGTATTTCCAGGGTCTCCCGCACCCATTGGGCGATCCGCAAAGGCACCCGCCCGGTATCGCGCAGCCGCCAACGCTCGGCCGTGGAGGCCTGGGTCATGATTTCCCAGGCAAGCCGAATGGGCAGTTGCGGATAGCGATGCTTGAGCACGCCGTGATCGGTCTGGTCGGGAAAGTCGACATCGGCACGCAGCCTTTCGTAAACCGCCTGATGATTGTCCTTGAGTGAAGCGGTCAGCCGCCGCGCCAGCACCTCTTGCGCCTCTTCGGGGGGGAAGGTGCCGCCGAGCAGGCGCGCGGTCTCCTCGGGGTCGAGGGCCTCCAGTAGGCTGGACAGGACTTGCCCGTGTTTCAGATGCCCCGTGGTGATGTGGATGCTCAGGTCTTCGTAGTCGAAAGGCGCGGTGTCGGGGTGACGCTCCAGCAGGTACCCCTGCTCGTCCAGCAGTTCGAAAAACCGCCCCTGGGGCCAGCCTTCCATCAGCGGCAGGGCCAGCATCTGCACACGCGTGGTCGCCGCGTCGAGCGGTGCCTGATGCTCCATCTGCCAGATCAGGTCGCGAACCTCCTGATTCTGCCTGAAGCGCAGCGCACGTTCGCGCAAGCGCTCCGGCAATGGCAGGTTTTGCCTGGCTATTTGCTGCAGGCGGGGCAAGGTCGCGTCAGTGATGGCGGCGATATCCCGTAGATGCCCGGCTGGAAGGGTACCGAGGCTGGGGTCCAGTCGGCCCAGGACATAGTCCGGGTTCTGCCATTCTTGCGGTTGTTCGAACGAGAACTGCCAACCGCCCTGGTAGTTGTGGACCAGGGGCGGTCGATACGCTGAATCACGCAGCGGATGTCGGGCCCGCCAGCGGCCGGTACCGGAGTCAAAGACAACCGAGTAGGTCGAACCGTCGACATTGACGTAGGACTGGCCGTGAGCCTGGTAGACCCCACGGGGACTGGCAACCGTCCCTTCGAGCGAGACGGTGTGGCGGTACGGCTCGGTGCGGCTGCGCCACAAGCGCGTGGTTCTATCCGGCATGCGCACCGCCTCGAACCGTTCGTAAAACCCCGAAGCCGGCGGCGTGGTTCTCCAGAGCCGGCCGGCCACTTTTGCACCCGCCGCGAACAACGCCATGGCCGCGAGGTTCTCAGCAATGTTCGTCAGGTGCCGAAGGGCACCGAGTTTGTCCTGGTGTACCCAGTCATCCACCCCTTCGAACACTTCCCCAAGCAGTTGCCCGACCGCCACGCCCGTCATCAACTGGCCCAGTACCGGCACCACAAACGCGGCGACGTTGAGTACCGTCAAGCCCGCATCCAGGTAATCCTGGGTGCGCTGGCGGCGTGCGTCGTCATCGGCCTGGGCATTGGGAACGGCGAGCACACGGGCATCAATCTGGATTTTGCCGACACCGGCATTAAAAAAGAACGTCGAAAAATTATCCGTTACAGGTAGCGGTTCTACGCGCACCAGGAGGTTGTACTGCTCAAACCGCTGAAAAAAACCGAAACGCTCGGACTCGTCCAGGTAGCCCATGAAGAAGTGTCGGTAACGACTCACGTGGAGCTTGAGGCTGAGGTAAAGCTTGAACTGCTCCAGGGACACGTAGCGGTACCACGGCCGCACGGGCTCATTGGGCATGTACACCACGATCGGGCCGTTGGAAAACCCATCGGGGGAGGCGCCGGAAAACACCAGCACGCCCCACAGGCACGCCCCGTCGATGTTCAAGCCTTGCCAGGTCAGCGGTTGGTTGTTGAACCACCGTTGCCGGGTGCTGCTGGCGGGCATGTCCGCCTTGACCAGGCCCAGCAACAGCTCACGGGTCGGTTGATCAATATCGCCTTTGGCATAGGCGATCTGCAGGTCGATCAGCATATCCATGCACCGGGACTGACCCATCGTCCTCACCGCCGGGCTATAGCCGCCGTCCGGGTCCGTCAGGTTGAACACCTCGCGCACATGGGTTTGATAGGCCTCCCCCAGATTCAGCTCGCGGCAGTAGCCGATAAATGTCTGGGCGCTGATATCTTGCGCAACCCTGCGCTTAGCCCCAACGCGGACCACGGCATTGATCGGTATGCCTCCCGGTTCGGCCCCGGCCTGGGAAAAATTCTGCATCGCCGCTTGCAGCAGGCTGTGTTTCTCCAGAGTAACGGTCTGCACCAGCATGCCGCCCAGGTCCGGATTGACTCCCCTGAAGGTACGCCTGGGGAGCTCCAGCGAGTCGTTCTCGATATCCAGCTGGGTGTGGCCTTTGGCGGCCAGAAACGCCGTGAGGCGTTCGGCACAGAACGTGCCCAGGGGGGTCAGACGGCTCAGCAGCCGTTGCAGGTTTGCCTTGGGCCGCTCGCTGTCGGCATACGCCTGCTCTATGGCCTGGAGTGCCTGGGGGTCGGCCTTGACCAGCCAGGCGGGCAACGTGTCATGCAAGACCTGCGCTTTATCCAGGTCGCCGGTGCTGTCCAGCAGCGCCTTCATCAATTCGTCCGAGGTCACAGGCTGCACAGCCTGGCTCAGCTTTGCTGTTTGCGTCATTCGCAACGGTCCTTAATCGCGTTGAACATGACGCATCACCATAAGCTCCCCTGCACCGCAGAAGGGTTCAAATAGCTGGGGGGTTGCCCTTGGAAACGCGCCACTATTTGCATCCGAGCCAGACCTAATTACCTCCACTTTGCCCCGCGCCCCACGGGCCGCAGAACGGCGTGCGCGGGGGAGCGGCCGTTTGCCATATAACTTATTGATCTAAAACTCCAGGTATAGCCTCGGGTCAGTCCTTGGGTACCCGCCGTTTTGGCGCGTGCCTTTTACCCCCTCCCCAACGGAAAAACCGGTAAGGACTTTATGTGCGGATTAGCTGGAGAACTGCGTTTCGATCATCAACCTGCCGACCTGGCAGCGGTGGAGCGAATCACCCATCACCTGGCCCCACGCGGACCTGACGCGTGGGGCTTCCATGCCCAAGGGCCGATTGCCCTGGGCCATCGTCGCCTGAAAATCATGGACCTGTCGGACGGCTCGGCCCAACCGATGGTCGACGCCCAACTGGGCCTGTCCCTGGCGTTCAACGGCGCGATCTACAACTTCCCGGAACTGCGCACCGAGCTTGAAGCCCTGGGCTACGCCTTCTATTCCGGCGGTGACACCGAAGTGCTGCTCAAGGGCTATCACGCCTGGGGCGAAGCCTTGCTGCCCAAGCTCAACGGCATGTTTGCCTTTGCCATCTGGGAGCGCGACAGCCAGCGCCTGTTCATCGCCCGCGACCGCCTGGGCGTCAAGCCGTTGTACCTGTCGCGCACCGGCCAGCGCTTGCGCTTTGCCTCGGCGTTGCCGGCGTTGCTCAAGGGCGGCGATATCAACCCGATCCTCGACCCGGTGGCGCTCAATCACTACCTGAATTTCCACGCCGTGGTGCCGGCACCGCGCACCTTGTTGGCGGGCATCGAAAAGCTGCCGCCGGCCACCTGGATGCGGATCGAGGCCAACGGTAAGACCGAGCAGAAAACCTGGTGGACCCTGCCCTACGGCCCCCATGACGATGAAAAACACCTGACCCTGGAAGACTGGACCGACCGCGTGCTCGACAGCACCCGCGAAGCCGTGGCGATTCGCCAACGCGCGGCGGTGGATGTCGGCGTGCTGCTGTCGGGCGGTGTGGATTCGAGCATGCTGGTGGGCCTGTTGCGCGAAGTCGGCGTACAGGATCTGTCGACCTTCTCCATCGGCTTTGAAGATGCCGGCGGCGAGCGTGGCGATGAGTTCCAGTACTCCGACCTGATCGCCAAGCACTACGGCACGCGGCACCACCAACTGCGTATCGCCGAAAGCGAAATCATCGAGCAACTGCCGGCCGCGTTCCGCGCCATGAGCGAGCCAATGGTCAGCCATGACTGCATTGCCTTCTATTTACTGTCGCGGGAAGTGGCCAAGCATTGCAAGGTGGTGCAAAGCGGCCAGGGCGCCGATGAGCTGTTCGCCGGTTACCACTGGTACCCGCAAGTGGACGGCGCCAGCGACCCGTATGCGGCCTATCGCGAGGCCTTCTTCGACCGCAGCTACGACGACTACGCGGCCACCGTCGCCCCGCAATGGCTGACCGCCAATGACGCCGCCGGCGACTTTGTGCGCGAGCATTTCGCCCAGCCCGGCGCCGAGGCGGCTGTGGATAAGGCCCTGCGCCTGGACAGCACGGTGATGCTGGTGGACGACCCGGTCAAGCGTGTGGATAACATGACCATGGCCTGGGGCCTGGAAGCGCGCACGCCGTTTCTCGACTACCGCCTGGTGGAGTTGTCGGCGCGGGTGCCGGGCCAATTCAAGCTGCCGGACGGTGGCAAGCAAGTGCTCAAGGAAGCTGCGCGCCGGGTGATCCCCAGTGCGGTGATCGACCGTAAGAAAGGCTACTTCCCGGTGCCCGGCCTCAAGCATTTGCAGGGCGACACCCTGAACTGGGTGCGTGACCTGTTGCTGGACCCGAGCCAGGATCGTGGTCTGTTCAACCCGGCGATGCTCGACCGTCTGCTCACTGACCCCCAAGGGCAATTGACCCCGCTGCGCGGCTCCAAGCTGTGGCAATTGGCGGCGCTGAACCTGTGGCTCAGCGAACAAGGAATCTGATTGATGAAACCTCACGCCACGGCCTACAGCCAACGCCTGCTGCGCGGCCAGGCGCCGTCCTACGAGCGCCTGCAAGCGCGCCTGGCCGAAGACGGCAGCGAACCAAGCGCCCAGCCCATCGCCGTGCATTGCGGATGGGGCCGCTTATTGATTGGCCATACCTTCCCCGACCCGGCGAGCCTGGCCCTGGAGCTGCTCAACGAGCAGCCCGGGGAACGGGATATCGCCCTGTATGTGGCCGCGCCCCAGCAGATCCTCGGGATTGATCCGCAACAGTTGTTCCTCGACCCCTCCGATACCTTGCGCCTGTGGTTCACCGACTACCGGCCGGCCACCCGGGTGTTCCGTGGCTTTCGCATTCGCCGGGTACAGAGCGAAGCCGACTGGCAGGCAGTCAATCGCCTGTACCAGGGGCGCGGCATGTTGCCGGTGGATGCCAACCTGTTGACCCCGCGCCATCAAGGCGGCCCGGTGTACTGGCTGGCCGAGGATGAAGACAGCGGCGCGATAATCGGCAGCGTCATGGGCCTCAATCACCATAAAGCCTTCCATGACCCGGAACACGGCAGCAGCCTCTGGTGCCTGGCCGTCGACCCGCAATGCTCGCGGCCCGGCGTCGGCGAAGTGCTGGTGCGCCACCTGATCGAGCACTTTATGAGCCGGGGCCTTAGTTACCTGGACCTGTCGGTGCTGCACGACAATCGCCAGGCCAAGAGCCTGTACGCCAAGCTCGGTTTTCGCGCCCTCACCACCTTTGCCATCAAGCGCAAGAACGGTATCAACCAGCCGCTGTTCCTTGGGCCGGGGCCGCAGGCGGGGTTCAATCCCTATGCACGGATCATTGTCGAAGAGGCGCACCGGCGCGGTATTGATGTGCAGGTGGACGATGCCGCAGCCGGGCTGTTCACCCTCAGCCATGGCGGGCGCCGGGTGCGCTGCCGGGAGTCATTGAGCGACCTGACCAGTGCGATCAGCATGAGCCTGTGCCAGGACAAGAGCCTGACCCACAAGGTCTTGAGCGCCGCCGGCTTGAAATTGCCAGCGCAACAACTGGCAGCCAGCGCCGACGACAACCTGGAGTTTCTCGACGAACACCAGCGCATCGTGGTCAAGCCGCTGGACGGAGAACAGGGCCAGGGCGTGGCCGTGGATTTGCAGACCATCGAAGAAGTGCAAGGCGCCATCGAAGCGGCGCGCCAGTTCGACTCCCGGGTTTTGCTGGAGAGTTTCCACGAGGGCCTGGACCTGCGCATCCTGGTGATTGGTTTTGAAGTGGTGGCTGCCGCGATCCGGCGCCCGGCGCAGGTGATCGGCGACGGCAAGCACAGCGTCGGCGCCTTGATCGAAGTGCAGAGCCGACGCCGCCAGGCGGCCACAGACGGCGAGAGCAAGATCCCGATGGATGACGAAACCCTGCGCACCCTGAAGGCGGCAGGATATGACTACGACAGCATCCTGCCTTCGGGTGAAGTGCTGGCGGTACGGCGCACTGCCAACCTGCACACTGGGGGCTGCCTGGAAGATGTCACGGCGATTCTGCATCCGACGCTGGTGGATGCTGCCGTGCGTGCGGCACGTGCCCTGGATATTCCGGTGGTCGGCCTCGACTTGATGGTGCCGGCCGCTGACCAGCCGGAGTACGTATTTATCGAAGCCAATGAACGGGCCGGCCTGGCCAACCATGAACCACAGCCCACGGCAGAACGGTTTGTGGATTTGTTGTTCCCCCACAGTCAAACCACGGCTTGAGACATGAGCTGACTGGACGGGCCTCATCGCGGGCAAGCCCGCTCCCACAGGTTGCTGTGAGCTGGCTTGCCTGCGATGAGGCCAGCCCGGCCAACAAATCCCCAAGCCCCTCATCGAAACCATCGATGCCCTCAACTCATCAGGAGTTTCCATGACCCGAACCATCCCCGAACCGGATCTCAACTACCTGCAAAAAGTGCTGCTGGAAATGCTCGCCATCCCCAGCCCCACCGGTTTTACCGACACCATCGTGCGCTACGTCGCCGAACGCCTGGAAGAACTGGGCATCCCGTTTGAAATGACCCGCCGCGGTACGATCCGCGCCACCCTCAAGGGCCAGAAAAACAGCCCGGACCGTGCCGTCTCCGCGCACCTGGACACCATTGGCGCCGCCGTACGGGCGATCAAGGACAATGGCCGCCTGACCCTGGCCCCGGTGGGTTGCTGGTCCAGCCGCTTTGCCGAAGGCAGCCGCGTCAGCCTGTTCACCGATAATGGCGTGATCCGTGGCAGCGTGCTGCCGCTGATGGCCTCCGGGCATGCCTTCAACACCGCCGTGGATGAAATGCCGATCAGTTGGGACCATATCGAACTGCGCCTGGACGCCTACTGCGCCACCCGCGCCGATTGCGACTCCCTGGGGATCAGCGTCGGTGACTTCGTGGCGTTCGACCCGCTGCCGGAATTCACCGAAAGCGGCCATATCAGCGCCCGCCACCTGGACGACAAAGCCGGGGTCGCGGCCTTGCTGGCGGCGCTCAAGGCCATCGTCGACAGCGGCGAACCGTTGCTGATCGACTGTCATCCGCTGTTCACTATCACTGAAGAAACCGGCAGCGGCGCGGCGGCGGCCCTACCCTGGGATGTCAGCGAATTCGTCGGCATCGACATTGCCCCGGTCGCCCCCGGCCAGCACTCCAGCGAACATGCAGTGAGCGTGGCGATGCAGGACTCCGGCGGCCCTTACGACTATCACCTGTCCCGGCACCTGCTGCACCTGGCGGCGGAAAACGACCTGCCAGTACGCCGTGACCTGTTTCGCTATTACTTCAGCGACGCGCACTCGGCGGTCACCGCCGGCCACGATATCCGCACCGCGTTGCTCGCATTTGGCTGCGATGCGACCCATGGTTACGAGCGCACCCATATCGACAGCCTGGCGGCCTTGAGCCGCCTGCTGGGCGCCTACATCCTCAGCCCGCCGGTATTTGCCAGCGATGCGCAACCGGCCCAGGGCTCCCTGGACCGCTTCAGTCATCAACTGGAACATGAAACACAAATGGAGAGCGACACCCGCGTGCCCTCGGTGGACAGCCTGGTCGGACAGAAATCCTGAGGCTGGCAACTATGATCCCGGCACAGTAGGATCGCCGGGATCCACCATTTGAGGCTTGTATGCTGATTCCCTACGATGCACTTGAAGTCGACACCCTGACCCGCCTCATTGAAGACTTCGTGACCCGCGACGGCACCGACAACGGCGACGACACGCCCCTGGAAACCCGGGTACTGCGCGTGCGCCAGGCGTTGACCAAGGGTCAGGCGCTGATTGTTTTCGACCCTGAAAGCGAGCAGTGCCAGTTGATGCTCAAGCACGACGTGCCCAAGCACCTGTTCGACTAAGGGTTGGGCACCGCCACCGCCTGCCCCTGCAGGCGGCGGATCTTTTCGTAGACCTCCGCCCGGTGCACATTGACCCCTGCGGGCGCTTGCACACCGAGTTTCACCTGGAGGCTGTTGACCTCCAGGATCCGCAGGGTGATGTGATCGCCGATGGAAATGATTTCGCCTACCGCGCGGCTAAGTACCAGCATGGCGTGTGTCCTTTGGAAAGTTACCGGACCGCGACCATGCGCCCTCCCCTACGAGCCATCAATGACCTGCCAGATAAACAGATCCGCCCTACAACCCAGAGTTGGATTTACTGACAGACGAATATCAAACAGCCCAGTAGGAGCGCAAAAATATAAACGCATTGTTTATATCCCTCAGCCTTTGACCGACTGTGCCTTGGCGCGCATTTTTTCCGACATGCTGGTCATCTCGTCATACAGCAATTGCGGGTTTTTCTGTTTCAGCGCCCAGGCCATGCGTCCCTGTTCGTGGGGCAGGATCATGAACTCACCGGCGGCCACACGCTGGTAGATGTAATCGGCAATGTCTGCCGCACTGATCGGCGAGCTTTCCAACAGTTTGCCGACCTGGGCCTTCATCGCCGGGGTGGGGCCGCGGAACGAGTCCAGCAGGTTAGTCTGGAAGAACGACGGGCACACCACGTGCACCCCGACTTCCTGCTGCTTGAGCTCCACCAGCAGGCTTTCCGAAAGCGCCACCACACCGGCCTTGGCCACGTTGTAGTTACTCATGGCCGGGCCTTGCATCAGGGCCGCCATGGAGGCGATGTTGATGATCCGGCCCTTGCTCTTTTCCAGCAGCGGCAGGAAGGCCTTGCAGCCCTTGACCACCCCCATCAGGTTGATTGCGATCTGCCAGTCCCAATCCTCCAGGGACAGCTCGCTGAAGAACCCACCGGAGGCGACCCCGGCGTTGTTGACGATCACGTCGATGCCGCCCAGCTTGACCTCGCAGGCCTGGGCAAAGGCGGTGAGCTGGCTGTAGTCACGCACGTCACAGCGCTGGATAAACCCGTCGCCACCGGCCTGGCGCACCCGCGCGAGGGTTTCCTGCAAGCCCGGCTCGCTGACATCCGACAAGGCCAGCTGCCAGCCCTCGCGGGCCCAGCGCAGAGCGATTTCGCGACCCAGGCCGGATCCGGCGCCAGTGATCATCATGCGATTTTGCATAGGAAGTAGCCTTGTGATTCAGGGAAGAAGTACGCGCCAGTGTAGCGAAGGTTATTCACCGCCCCATGCACCATCAAGTTGCTGAATGCCCGGGGCAAACCAAAGGCCCGGTCGGATGCCGGGGCGTGGGGTAAGTTCAATCTTTTTAAACTAAGTGCGCAACAACACAACAATTAAAAACGAAATAAGCCAGCGGCCAAATCGGATTAAAAAAACAGGGAATTTTCTGCAAAGTGCAGGAGTCGGATTGATTAAGGCGGCCGTTTTAAAGGTGCGGCTCTGACAATTAACAATCAGGTCTTTTCAGAAGACGAATAAGGAAAACAAACTATGAGCCTCATTCTTATCATTGTTCTGATCCTCCTGCTGGTCGGCGGCCTGCCGGTATTCCCGCACTCGCGTAACTGGGGTTATGGGCCGTCGGGTATTCTCGGTACGGTGCTGGTGGTGCTGTTGATTCTGTTGTTGCTGGGCAAGATATAACCCCCCAGCGTTAAAAAAGATGCAAAAAAAAGAGGCCTTGAAGAAGGCCTCTTTTTTATTGCCGGGCGATTAGTCCGGCTTGCCGTCTACCACGCCTGCGGTGTTATCCAGCAGGCTCTTGGTCGCGGTTTGCAGGAACGACTCAAGTTTCTGCTTGAGTTGCGCCTCATCCGCCGACTCGGGAATTACCTTGCCGGTCGGGTTGGCGCCCAGTTCGTATTGCCACAGTTTCGGTGGCATTTCCTTGGGCAGTACCAACACACGGTCGGCAGTGAGCAACGCCACGGTCTGGTCGCTGCCCGAGGGCTTGATCACGCCAAAGCCCTTGTCGCCTTCCGGCAAGTTGAGCAGGTCGCGGCCCCAGCACTGGTGGCGGGTTTCACCGCCCAGGCGGCCCATGATGGTCGGCACGATGTCGATCTGCGTGCCCACGGTGTGGTCACGCACGCCGAACTTGTCCTGCACGCCCGGTGCGATCAGCAGCAGCGGCACGTTGAAGCGCCCCAGGTCCATTTCGGTGATCTGTTGCTCGTTACCGAAACCATGGTCGCCGACGATCACAAACAGGGTGTCCTTGAAGTACGGCTCCTTACGGGCCTTCTCGAAGAACTGGCCCAGGGCCCAGTCGGAGTAGCGCATGGCCGTCAAATGCTCGTTGAGACGGCCACGATCAGTCACCGGCTCGACCGGCAACGGCGTCGGCAAGGCGTACGGCGTGTGGTTGGACAGGGTTTGCAGCAGGGCGTAGAACGGCTTGCCGCCTTCGCGCGCCTTCAGCTCCTGCAGGCCCCGGTCGAACATGTCCTGGTCGGACACGCCCCAGGTAGGATCGGAGAACACCGGGTCGACGAAGTCATTGCGGCCAATGAAGTTGGTCATGCCCTGGTTGCTGAAGAAGCCCGACTGGTTGTCCCAGGCGAAGTCGCCGTTGTAGACATACACGTCGTCAAAATCACGGGCGCTGAGCAACTGCGGCAAGCCCGACAGCTTGTGGCTGCCTTCCGGGGTCTGCATCAGGTATTCGAAGCCTGGCAGGTTCGGGAAGCAGGCCATGGTGGCGAACATGCCCTGGTGGGTATGGGTACCATTGGAGAAGAAACGGTCGAACAGCAGGCCTTCCTTGGTCAACTCGTCGAAGTACGGCGTGATTTTGCCGCCACTGCCCAGGGCGCCCACCGAGTGACCGGCGAAGCTTTCCATCAGGATCACCACGACGTTCTTGATCGGCAGGGTCTTCTCGGCCGGCGGCGTGAAGTCACGGCGCACGGCGGCAGTGTCGGTATCCACCAGTTTTTCGTCAGGCAGCACCAGCATGTCACGCACGGTCTGGGTCGCCAGTGGCTGCTCCAGGGTGGCTTTCCAGACGTTCTCACGGTGCTCGGAGAAGCGCGCCTTGGCTGCACCGATCAGCGACAACGTACCGTTGAGGCCGAGGTGGTTGGCGAAGTTCGAGTCGGTGGTGTACACGTCACCCCAACGCAGTGGCGGACCCTGGCGCAGGGTGCCACGCGCGGCGACCACGGCAATCAGCAGGCACACCACGAACACCGCGATGCGGCTGTACCACGGCGCGACCTGGCGGGTGCCGACGGTGCCACCGCTGAACGGGCCACGGGGGCGCGTCGCACGGTCGGCGCCCTTGAAGGCGATGCTCAGGATAAAGGTACCGACGGCCCAGCCCAGCAGGTAGCGCACCACCGGGAAACCGTACCAGAGCATGCTCATCACGGTTTTCGGGTCTTCCTTGACGTACTGGAAGACCAGGCCGTTAAGGCGCTGGTGGAACTCGCGGTAGAAGTCCATCTCCATCAGGCCAAGGAACAGCGCGATGCTGGAGACCACGGTCAGCCACAACCGGAAGAACCCACGGGCGGCCATGGCGCGCACGCTGAACAGGGCCAGGATCAGCGGGATGCTCAGGTACACCACCAGGCGCAAGTCCAGGCGCAGGCCATTGACGAACGCTTCAAGGAAGGTCGAGGCCGGGGTGTCGAGCATCATGTCGCTGTTGTATACCAACAGTCCCAGGCGCAGCAGGGAGAGCATCACCATCATGACCAGGGCGCAAAGCAGCGTGTAGGCCAGGTGGGACTTGACGGTCGGTTGCAGCAGACGAGTAGAAGCTCGCTGCTGATTCAGGGCGTCCGGGTTTGCCATGTTGTTTGAGGACCCATTGGAAGTTTAAGTGGCGAAAGAATGCAGCGGCGTCCTGCCCCGGCCAATAAAGGCTCAGGGTCCAGGGTATTACGCGGTGGGCAGATGGTGCCCGATCAACGTCGGCAACGCTATTGATTACTCATTGCACAGCGCTCCTGGCGGCACAGACGGGCCTTGGCAGGAAAATAAGCGAGGGAATTGTCTTGGATGAAGTGTGAAAATTTTGTGCAGCGAATATCTAGACACAAAAATCTACAGAACACGCCGCAAACAAATGTGGGAGCGAGCCTGCTCGCGATAGCGGTGTGTCAGCCAATCAATCTGGTACTGATACACCGCTGTCGCGGGTAAGCGCGCTCCCACATTATTTATATGCTTGTGCCCGCAGAGGATCAGAGCCGCACGTTGCCCCGTGGCCCGGCGATGGCCCAGATAATCAGGCCCAATACCGGCAACAGCAGGATCAACAGGATCCACAACACTTTGGCCCCGGTGCTGGCGCCGCTTTTGAACACGTTGATGATCGCCCAGATATCCAGTGCCAGGATGATCAACCCGATCAGACCATTAAATGTGGAACCCATGGTGTCGCTCCTAAGTGAGGGCTTGCCTGTTTAGGATAGCCAGCCCTGGCCAGGGTTCCGTTTTATTTCAGACGTGGACGGCAATGCGCAGGGCTTCCAGGGACGGTTCGCCCTTGATCCCGACTTCGGCACACAATTCCAGCACCCGTGGCACGTCATTGCCATAGACCAGCACGGCCTGGATTTCGTCATCGAGCAACTGGCTGAAATTCATCAGGGTGTAGCCGCCGTTTTCCGGGTTCATGGCGCCGAGCTGGATCTGGATGCGATTAAGGGCCGTCAGCGCCTCGGTCTTGGCCAACTGCTTGGGCTTGAGGTTGAACGCAACGTCGGGACCAAAGGAGGCGACGATCTGGGCGAACAGGTCCTGGTAGGTGTCGGCCTGGAACAGCACCGTTTCCGGCAGGCTGCCGACCACAATCCACTCGCCCAGCGGGATGGGGAAGGTGTCGTCGTAGTTGATATCAGGGTTGGCCGCCAGGAACCCATCGGCATCGGCGTAGGCCTGGCTGGCCTCATCGGCGATCCGCACGATCTCGGCGTCGCCCAGGCAACCGGAACTGATTTTAGTGATGAGTTCGACGAGCGCGGTGTTCATGGGCGAATCCTGTGGCGAGGCTGATTTTGAGGGCGCAAAGCCTACACCAGTTTTTGCAACTGCGCCGTCGTATCCGCTGCCCCCATGGTCTGGGCCGCCACCAGGGCCGTTACCCCCTGGGCATCCGTGGCCTTGGGGTTGGCCCCCACACTGATCAGGTACTCGACCATTTCGGTGCGGTTGAACATCGCCGCCATCATCAGCGCCGTGCGGCCATCGGCAGAGGCGCCGTCAACCGGGGTGCCGCCTTCAATCAACGCCTTGACCACCGCCAGGTTGCCCTTGAACGCGGCACCGGCAATCGGCAGTTGGTTCTTGTCGTTGGCGATCTGCGGATCGGCCTTGAACTCCAGCAGCACTTTCACCGCCTCAGCGTGCCCGTGATAGGCGGACAACATCAACAAGGTATCGCCATTGTGATTGCGCAGATTCACCGGCAAGCCCTTGGCCAGCAGCGCAGCCAGCATGGCGGCATCACCGCGGCGGGCCACGTCGAAGACCTGCTCGGCAAATTCGGCGGCTTCTTCTTCGGTCATTTGTTTGGCTTGATCAGACATCTGCGGCTCCCTGTGGGGTGTGGCGTAAGGCCGTCAGTTTCCCGAGCAGCGCCGCGCCTGTCACCCCTTTTTTGCCGAAAGCCACAATAGCCAGGTTCTATCGAGCCGCCCTAGTAGCGATATTTTCCACTCTGGATATCCGCCAGCACCTGCACGGTCACTGGCACATAGGTATCGCTGCCCGGTAACCAGGCGTAGAGCGGATCGTCCCCCACCTTGTGCGGGTCGAAGGCCTCTTCCTTAAGGCGGACCTTCTGGTACTTAAAGGTGCCAGTGGTTTCCATCTTCACCTTGACCCGCAGGAACAGCGGCACCGCATAGGCCGGCATCTGGCTCTGGGCGAATTGCAGCAACGCCTGCATATCCAGGGTGGCCAGGGATTCGGACGGGGTAATCGCCGCCATCCCGGCGCGGCCATTGGTGTTGGCGATTTCCACGCCGTAGGCCACCGCCTCGGTGATCTGCGGGTGCTGCATAAAGATGTTTTCCACCTCGGTGGTGGAGACGTTCTCGCCCTTCCAGCGATAGGTGTCGCCCAGACGGTCCACGAACTGCGCATGGCCAAAGCCAATGCTGCGCAACAGATCGCCGGTGTTGAAGTAGCGGTCGCCCTTTTCGAACACGTCGCTCAAGACCACCTTGCGGTTTTTTTCCGGGTCGGTGTAGCCATCGAACGGCGCCTTGTCGTCGATCCTGGCCAGCAGCAGGCCCTGGCCGCCCTTCTGCACTTCACGCATAAAACCATTGCTGCCACGGATCGGCTCGCAAGTGTCGTGGGCGTAGTCCACCAGCGCCCAGTGCATCAGGGAAAAGCCGATGGTGTTGTCGAAATTCAGCACGTTGGTGAAGCCGATATTGCCGTCACTGGCGGCGTACAACTCGCAGATATGCCCCACACCAAAACGCTCCTTGAACGGCCCCCACACTCCCGGACGCAAGCCGTTGCCGATCATCTTCACCACTCGGTTGTCGCGGTCGCGTTCGCTGGGCGGCTGGTCCATCAGGTAGCGGCATAATTCGCCGACATAGCCCAGGGTGGTCGCGTTGAATTTGCGCACATCGTCCCAGAACTGGCTGGCGCTGAACTTGCGGCGGATGGCAAACCCCGACGCGCCGGCAATCGCCGAACCCCAACACACACAGAGCCCGGTGGCGTGGTACAGCGGCAGAGTGCAATAGACGACGTCCTCCGGCCCCATATCCAGAGCGATGGTGCCGAAGCTGGCCGAGGATTTCATCCAGCGCCCATGCTTGAAGATACCGGCCTTGGGCAAACCGGTGGTGCCGGAGGTGTAGATATAGAAGCACGGGTCGTTGAAGTAGATTTGTTGGCTGCTGGCCGGGTTATCCGTGGAACAGTCTGCGCTGGCGGCCATCAGGTCGATATAGCCCTGGGGCACAGGCGCCACCTGTTGATCGGCGACATACCAGGTGCGCTGCGGATCAATCGCCACCTGCTCACGTACCGCGTCGTAGGCGTCGACCAGTTCGGCGCCGACCACAATTGCCACCGGGTTGACCAGGGTCAGGCTATGCACCAGCACCGCCTGGGTCTGCGCGGTATTGAGCATGGCGCAGATGCCGCCGACCTTGGCCACCGCCAGCACGGTCAACAGCAGTTCGGGACGGTTTTCAATAAACAGCGCGACCACATCACCCTTGCCAATGCCTTGGGCCTGCAGATGATGGGCGATGCGATTGGCGTGCTGGTTGGCCTGGCGGTAGCTGAGCACCTGGTCGCCAAACAACAGCGCGGCGCCTTCGGGGTTGCGCTGGGTGGCCTGTTCGAAGGTCCAGCCCAGGCCGCACGGCTGGTCGGGATCAGTGATATTGGCGACACGGATACCGCGCACCAACCGTGGCAGGGCCCGGACAATGGTCGGCACCTTACGCAACATCATGCCGAGGGTAATCATCTCGCTATGGGAATTGCTCATGCACAGAAGTCCTTTTTCTTATTATTCGTAGGGTCCACGGGCCTTCATGCGGTGTAGGACCATTCCTGAATGCCTTGCAGGAAAATACGCCAGCCATTCCTTGGCTGTACACGCGGGATTTGCAATGTTTTGTATCCCAGGCACCGGTGACGCACGATACCGTTCGTCATCGCCCAATAGCGCAAAATGCAGGATGCACGATGGCCATTCATGCATATTGCACGAAAGTGAAAAGTTCGATTTTTCTCAAGCTATTGATTTATATCGTTTTTATATAAATCGCGATACTGGCACAATCACTGCACCTATCACTCCATGCCGCACAACACGAGCCAATGGAGCCGATAGACATGAGCCTGATCCAAGATAAATTCGCTTCTGTATTCTCCGCCTACGACGTCACCACCCAGGCGCGCCCTGACGGTGGGATCCTGCTGACCCTGCGCAACACCGAGGGCAAGCAGATCAAACGCTCGATCTCGTACCAGCAGCTGCACACTGCCGACCAACTGACCTGGGTCATCAGCGCTATCCGCCGCGACCTGGCAGAACAAGCCAGCGAGTTGCCGCAGATTTCGATGTTGCAAAGCCAGCACCGCTTTGCCCTGCCGACCTACCATTCGGCATAAGTACCACTGCGTTTCCCAGGGCCGTGAAGCCGTTGCGCTTCACGGCCCTTTTTTATCCGCACAACCCGCGCCTGATCGCTTCACTCACCGCCTGGACCCGGTTATTGACGTGCAACTTGCCGTAGATATTGCGCAGGTGAAACTTCACCGTGGCCTGTGAGACACAGCGAATCCGGCTGATTTCCCACACTGTCTTGCCCTCCGTGGCCCAGCGCAGTATTTCCAACTCCTTGGCCGTCAGTGGCTTATCCGGCAACGACTGTGCGTCGCCTGCCCTGTCGTCGCACGCCTGCTCACAAACATCTGTTGCCACACTGACCGCCGGCCCAGGTACGGATGGGGTGGGCTCCTCTGGACTGCTCATGCTGCCTCTCTCTTTCGTAGTGGTTTGCACTGTCAATATTCGGACAACTCCTATTGACAGATAGGTACACAGCGACGGGAGAGTTACATAAAGCCAAGGGTTAACACATCGACCCTCAGACAAATAGCTGGAACTTACAAACTATAGAGTCCATTCCCACAAACTTATCCAACTTGAGCATATTGAATAAGTTTGCGGATAGTGAACTAAGGTCAATCATCCAGCCCCGGGAAACCTTGGGCGATCCCGCTGCCGGTCACTTGCGCCTCAGCCCCGGACGCCGTCTGGAACAGACTGATCGCGACCACACGCGGCTCCTCCCCCAGGTCAAACCAGCGTGGCATGCCGGCCGGTATGCGCAGCAGGTCGTGTTTTTCGCAGAGCACCGTGTAGACATAGTCGCCGATATGCAGGCCGAGCAAACCACGGCCGGCGGCGAACAAGCGGATCTCATCAGCCCCGTGGTAATGCTCATCGCGCAAACCTGCGGCAAGGGCAACCTTTTGCGGGTGCTCGCGGTTCACGCTCAACACTTGCACCTGCGCGTAGCCCTGTGCCGTCATCCAGCTGTCAATTTGCGCTTGGTACGCCGCCGTCACTTCGGCGGCACTGGCGCCGGCCTCGACACGGGTGCTGGCCTGCCAGCGTTCGAAGCCCACGCCCTGCTCGGCCAGGGTCGAGGCAATATCGTCAGCGTGGGTCAAGACCTTGTTCGGGGTGTCCGGGGTAGAAAGGTGATAAACGCAAAGAATGCTCATAAAAGGGGTCCTCGGGCGGTAAGAGTCTGCAGATGATGGGCCGGGCTCACGGCTGCTCCTCGGGCAAGCGCAGCGCCATGATCAACGCGGCGGCCAGGGCCGCGAGGCTGGCGATACTGAAGGTCAGGGTCGGCCCCAACTGGTTCCAGCTGTACCCGGAATACAAGGCGCCGAGCGCGCCGCCGGTGCCGGCCAGCGCCGCATACAAGGCCTGGCCCTGGCCTTGCTGGCGCGCACCGAAGCTGCGCTGCACAAATTGAATGGCCGCCGCATGAAAGCTGCCAAAGGTCGCGGCATGCAGCACCTGGGCGAGCAACAGCACCCACAGGAATTCGGCGAATGACCCCAGCAACAGCCAGCGTAACGCGGCCAACAGGAAACTGGCCACCAGCACCCGGCGCACCGAGAAGCGCGTGAGAATCCGGCTCATGGCCATGAACATCAACACCTCCGCCACCACACCCAAGGCCCACAGCAGGCCGATCACACCGCGGCTGTAACCGAGGTTTTCCAGGTGCAGGGTGAGGAAGGTGTAGTACGGGCCGTGGCTCATTTGCATCAACGCGACACAGGCGTAAAACGCCAGCACGCCAGGGCTGCGCAGTTGCCGCAGGAAGCCGTCGCCGGCACCGCGACCACCGGTGGCAGCCGGCTGGGCATTGGGCACCCACCAACTGGCACCGATGATGCCGGCCATGATCAACACGATCGCCACCGGGTAGATGTCCAGGCTCAGGGCCTCGAACAGGCGCCCCAGGGCGACGACGGCAAGGATAAACCCGACGGAGCCCCATAAGCGGACCTGGCTGTAGCGCGAGGTCTGACCTTGCAGGTGCGCCAGGGTGATGACCTCGAACTGCGGCAGCACCGCATGCCAGAAGAACGCGTGCAGGGCCATCACCAATGCCAGCCAGGCATAGCTCTGGCTGACAAAGATCAGCGAAAAACTGAGCAGCGTGCACACCGCGCCAAACCGCACAATGGCCAGGCGCCGCCCGGTGTAGTCACCCAGCCAGCCCCAGATATTGGGGGCCACGCAGCGCATCAGCATCGGGATTGCGACCAACTCGCCAATGCGCGCGCTGGAGAACCCCAGATGATGGAAGTACAGCGCCAGGAACGGCGCCGTCGCCCCCAGCAGGGCGAAATAGAACAGATAGAAGCTGGAAAGTCGCCAGTACGGGAGCGCTGTCACGGTCAGACCGTCACAGCTGGCCCAGCACCGGAGTAGTCACGCGCACATCGGCATTCTGCCCACGGTGCCGCAGCAGATGATCCATCAGCACAATGGCCATCATTGCTTCGGCAATCGGCGTGGCGCGGATGCCGACGCAAGGGTCATGGCGGCCCTTGGTAATCACATCCACCGGGTTGCCATGCACATCAATCGAACGCCCCGGCGTGGTGATGCTCGAGGTCGGCTTGAGTGCCAGGTGCGCCACAATCGGCTGGCCGGACGAGATACCGCCGAGAATGCCACCCGCATTGTTGCTGACAAAACCTTCGGGGGTCAGCTCATCGCGGTGCTCGGTGCCGCGCTGGGCGACACAGGCGAAGCCGGCGCCGATTTCCACGCCCTTGACCGCGTTGATGCTCATCAGCGCGTGGGCCAGTTCGGCGTCCAGGCGGTCGAAAATCGGCTCGCCCAGGCCCGGCATCACCCCTTCGGCGACCACCGTGATTTTCGCGCCCACCGAATCCTGGTCGCGGCGCAACTGGTCCATATAGGCTTCCAGTTCCGGCACCTTGTCCGGGTCGGGGCTGAAGAAAGCGTTGTCTTGCACGCTGTCCCAGGTCTTGAACGGGATTTCGATCGGGCCCAGTTGGCTCATGTAGCCACGAATCAGGATGCCCTGGGTTGCCAGGTACTTCTTGGCAATGGCTCCGGCGGCCACGCGCATCGCGGTTTCCCGCGCCGAACTGCGGCCACCGCCACGGTAGTCGCGCTCGCCGTATTTATGGTGGTAGGTGTAGTCGGCGTGGGCCGGGCGGAACAGATCCTTGATCGCCGAGTAGTCCTTGGACTTCTGGTCAGTGTTGCGGATCAGCAGGCCGATGGCGCAACCGGTAGTGCGACCCTCGAACACGCCGGAGAGGATCTCGACTTCGTCGGGCTCCTGGCGCTGGGTGGTGTGGCGGCTGGTGCCGGGCTTGCGGCGGTCGAGGTCGCGCTGCAGGTCGTCCAGGGACAGCTCAAGGCCGGGCGGGCAGCCGTCGACAATGGCGACCAACGCCGGACCATGGCTTTCGCCCGCGGTGGTGACAGTGAACAGCTTGCCGTAGGTATTGCCGGACATGCAGAGCGCTCCGTGAAATCAGTTGAATCAACTCAACCGTGATAACTAAGCGCGCCAGTATACGCAGGCTCACCCAGTAGTTCATCCTCGAAACCTTCCCGGTAGACGTTGGTCCAACCGGCACCTTCCTCATGATGGCGCGATGATGCTGCGAGTTTTGCTGTTTACCCTCACCCTGTTCTGTAGCGTCGCCCACGCCGCCAGCCCTGTCGTACTGCAACGGCCCATCAGCCTGGACACCGGCAGCGGCGAGCTGTTTGGCTCATTACTGCTGCCCCAATCCGACAAACCCGTGCCTGTAGTGCTGATCATTGCAGGCTCCGGCCCCACCGACCGCAACGGCAACAGTGCCGAAGGCGCGCGCAATGACAGCCTCAAGCGCCTGGCCTGGGTGCTGGCGCGCCATAACATTGCCAGCGTGCGCTACGACAAACGCGGCGTGGCCGCCAGCCTCAAGGCCACGCCAGACGAGCGCGACCTGACGCTAGACGCCTATGTGGCCGACGCCGTGGCCTGGGGCAAATCGCTCAAGGCCGATCCGCGCTTCGGGCCCCTGGTGGTGCTGGGGCACAGTGAAGGCGCATTGGTGGCTGCCCTCGCCGCCCCTGAACTCAACCCCGACGGGGTGATTTCCCTGTCCGGCAGCGCCCGCCCGGTGGACCAGGTGATTCGCCAGCAATTGGCGGATCACCTGCCGCCGGCCCTGCTGCTGCGCAGCAATCAGATCCTCGACCGGCTAAAGGCCGGCCAGGTGGATGCTGATGTGCCGGGCCCGCTGCAGGGTATTTTCCGTCCCAGCGTGCAGCCGTACCTGATCAGCCTGTTTCGTGCGGACCCCGCAGCGGCGTTCGCCCGCCTGACAATGCCGGCCCTGATTGTCCAGGGCACCACCGACCTGCAAGTAGGGGTCGCCGATGCCCAGAAGCTCAAGCAGGCCAAACCCGACGCCGAACTGGCGGTGATTCCCGGCATGAACCACGTCATGCGCATCGTGCCCAACGATGTGAAGCAGCAGTTGAGCTCCTACAACAATCCACAATTGCCCCTCGCCGATGCGCTGGGTAGGCGTCTGGTTAGCTTTATCGACGGACTTCGCCACCGATAACCCACTATTTACCCTCCAGTCCTGGAAAGAACGGCCGATAAGCACAAGGTCGACAGCAAAAAGCCTGTCGACTAGCTGGGCTTGGACAGGATCGCGCCGAATGACGAACACCGAAGCAGTACCACAACCTCCCGCCGAAACCACCGCCGACACCGAAGCGGCGGCTGCGGCTGCGCTGCCGTGGGCAGAGGTTGAGGCCGAACACTTCAAAATGCTGCGCCTGGCGCCCTTGGCCACCGATCGCGCAACCGGCGCCCGTCCCTTGCGCTTTGTGCAGTTTGGCTACGCCGAGCGCAACAACAAGGACCACAGCCTGCTGCGCATGGTCATCCAGTTGCCTGCCCAACGGGTGCGGCGCGAACAGAATCACCTGGATGTGTGGGTCGATCATGCCACCCACCGCGTGCACTTCGGCCCAAGCAACAGCCTGGAAATCGAACCCGCGAACCGAGGCCTTGGCCGCTTCCTGGTAGCCCAGGGCGCTGCGTGGGCAAAAAAGAAGTGGTCGCACTATCGCGTCGACGGCGTCGACCTGGCGAACAAGGACGCGCTGAACGAAGCCACGCGCCTGCGTCGCGACCACTTTTTGCGGATCCAGGGTTTTGATGTGGCCTATGCCGATGTCCAGCACCTGAAAGGCCATGTGCAGCCGGGCAAGGTCAGCGAAGTGCTGGACAGCTGGAACACCGAGAAAGTGCAGTTCGTGGAAATCCTCGAAGCGGCGCAAATGCTGCAACAGGCCGAACAAAACCTGGCCGAGCAGGAAGTGAAGCTGCGCCACGAGGAAGAAAAGGTCATCAAGTTCAAGCGCGAGGACAGCGGCTTGCGCTTCACCATCACCTGCCTGGTGGCGTTTACCGTGTTCCAGGCGGGATTATTGATCTGGATTGCGACGCATCGCTGACCACTCGATTTCACTGAACAATACAAATCAAATGTGGGAGCGGGCTTGCTCGCGAAAGCAGCGGATCAGTCGGTACATGTATTGACTGATCCATCGCTTTCGCGAGCAAGCCCGCTCCCACATTCAGTTCCGCCTGATCAGACGCGAGAGGCAAACACCGCCTGATGGGCCCGGCACTGCTCCGCCGTCAGCATGAATACGCCATGCCCGCCGTTCTGGAATTCCAGCCAGGCAAAATCCACTTCCGGGTACAGCGCTTCAACGTGCACCTGGCTGTTGCCCACTTCGACAATCAGCAAGCCCTTCTCGGTCAGATGATCGGCCGCCTCGGCCAACATCCGGCGCACCAGGTTCAAGCCATCGTCACCGCAGGCCAGGCCCAATTCGGGTTCGTGCTGGTATTCATCGGGCATGTCGGCAAAGTCTTCGGCATCGACATACGGCGGGTTGGACACAATCAGGTCAAAACGCTGGCCGGGCAAACCGTCGAAGCCGTCCCCCTGCACGGTGTACACGCGCTCGTCGGCGCCATGGCGCTCGATGTTCTGGTTGGCCACTTCCAGTGCTTCGAAGGACAAGTCCCCCAGCACCACTTCGGCTTCCTGGAACTCGTAGGCGCAGGCGATGCCGATGCAACCGGAGCCGGTGCACAGGTCAAGGATGCGCGCCGGCGGCTGGGCCAGCCAGGGCTCAAAGCGGTTTTCGATCAACTCGCCAATCGGTGAGCGCGGGATCAGCACGCGCTCGTCGACGATAAACGACATGCCGCAGAACCAGGCTTCTTTCAACAGGTAGGCCGTGGGCACGCGCTCGTGGATACGGCGATGCAGCAGACGCTGTACGTGGGAAATCTCTTCTTCTTCGAGGTTGCAGTCCAGGTAGCTGTCGGCAATTTCCCAAGGCAGGTGCAGTGCACCCAGTACCAATTGCCGGGCTTCGTCCCAGGCATTGTCCGTACCATGGCCAAAAAACAGGTCTTCCCCATGGAAACGGCTGACAGCCCAACGGATATGGTCGCGCAAGGTGCGCAGGCGGGAAGTGATCACGGGGGCAAGCTCCAGGAAAAAACGACTGGCAATTCTAACAGCCTTAAGCTGTACGGACGATGTATGAAAAACTGCGACGGCGCGTCAGACTCAACCTGATTCAAGGTTTTTCTGCTATACCGCTGTCCCTCTTGACATGGCTGTAGGCCAACAACGGCGCACCTTACGTTAGTAGCGATTCACAGAACCGCTCAGCCAGAGGACAATGTCGCAAAAGCCCCACTCACAGGAGCCCCAGAATGTCCGTTCCAAAGACGATGTTTCAACTCAGCGGTCGCGGTTACGCACCGGCCAATTTGAGCCACGCGACCCTTGTGATCATCGATGCCCAGAAAGAATATTTGAGCGGCCCGCTCGCCCTGTCGGGCATGGACGCCGCCGTGGAAAACATCAAGCAACTGAGTGCTGCCGCCCGCAAGGCCGGGCGCCCGATCGTGCATGTCCGTCACCTGGGCACCGTCGGCGGCCTGTTCGACCCTCAGGGCGAGCGCGGCGAATTCATCCCCGGCCTGGAGCCGCACGATGACGAAACCATCATCGGCAAGCTGCTGCCCAGCGCTTTCCACGGCACGCAGCTGGAAAAAACCCTGCAGGAGCTGGGCTCCCTGGACTTGATCGTCTGTGGTTTCATGAGCCACTCCAGCGTCAGCACCACGGTGCGCGCAGCGAAGAACCTGGGCTTTCGTTGCACCCTGGTGGAAGACGCCTGCGCCACCCGCGACCTGCCTTACAAGGGCGGCATCCTCAGCGCCGAACATGTGCAGCAAACGGAAATGGCCATCATGGCCGACAACTTCGCCACCCTCGCCTTGACCCAAGATCTGATCTGATCGCCCTGTTGATGAGCGGCGCGGCCACCTCAGGCCCCGCTCATCCGCTAAAGCCTGTCATTTACCGCAATTGCCTCCCAGCCCGGAACAAGTTGTTTATCTTCCGGTCGAAGGGCCGATACCCTGGAGGAAAGGTCGGGATGAAGATATCCGATGGTTTTGACGCTCGTCGCTTGCGCCCCAAGGGCCCGAGCAACTGGCGTCTGCGCCTGGGCGTAGCGTTTGCTGCGTTGCTCGCGCTGTTTGGCTTGCTGCTTTCGTTGGCGGGTGCAGCCGCGCTGCTGGGCCATTCGCCCGCGCTCGGCGAGCTCAATACCAGCCCCGGCGGCGCGGCGCTGCTGTTGGCCGGCGGGCTGTTGATCCTGTGGCTGGGAATTTGGTGGTGGCGCCGTTGCCGGCGCCGTATGCACCAGCCGCTGTCGCTGAACATCGCCTCGCACCTGATGAAAAAGCACGATTGAGGGAACACTGATAGCGTTTTGTCCCGCATCAACCGCCTCGATTTGGGTAAACTGCCCGCCCTTCGCGGAGGCTGACATGCAAGACGACGATTTTTCCCTGTTCAAAAACGAGCTGCGCGGTGTCAAGCCGATCAAGCACGACCGCGCCGACACCGGCAAACCCAAGACCGACCGCGCACAGATCGCCAAACTGCGCCAGGCGGCCACGGTGCGTACGGATGCCACCACGGTGGACGGTCTGTCGGACCAGTTCGTGATTGACGTCGGCCCCGAGGACGAGTTGATGTGGTCCCGCGACGGGGTCCAGGAAAGCCAGGTGCGCAAGCTCAAGGCCGGACAGATTCCCTTCGAAGGCAGCCTCGACCTGCACGGCATGACTGTGGAAAAGGCCCGGGAAACCCTCTGGGCCTTCCTGGCCGAAGCCACCAAGTTCGAAATCCGCTGCGTGCGCGTGACCCACGGCAAGGCCGTGCGCCTGGACGGCAAGCGCCCGATGATCAAAAGCCACGTCAACACCTGGTTGCGCCAGCACACCCAAGTGCTCGGTTTCACCTCCTGCCAACCGCGCCATGGCGGTGCCGGGGCGGTGTATGTGATGCTCAAGCGCACGATGCTCGAAGGGCGTGACGAGTAACCCACGCTTGCAGCGATCTGCCGGCCACCGTACCCTTGCACTTTGCGAAAATCCCACAGGTAGTTTCATGTCCCTGGAACAGAATTACACAGCGATCCTCGGCCAAATCGGCGAGGACGTTTCCCGCGAGGGCCTGCTCGACACGCCAAAACGTGCCGCCAAGGCCATGCAGTACCTTTGCCGCGGCTACGAGCAAACCCTGGAAGAGGTCACCAACGGTGCCCTGTTCAGCTCCGATAACAGCGAAATGGTGCTGGTCAAGGACATCGAGTTGTACTCGCTGTGCGAACACCACCTGCTGCCGTTCATCGGCAAGGCCCATGTCGCCTATATCCCTAGCGGCAAGGTCCTGGGCCTGTCGAAGGTCGCGCGGATTGTCGATATGTATGCCCGTCGCCTGCAGATCCAGGAAAACCTCAGCCGCCAGATCGCCGAAGCGGTCCAGCAGGTGACCGGTGCCCTGGGCGTTGCCGTGGTGATCGAGGCCAAGCACATGTGCATGATGATGCGCGGTGTGGAGAAACAGAATTCGTCGATGATCACCTCGGTGATGCTGGGTGAGTTCCGCGAAAACGCGGCGACCCGCAGCGAGTTCCTCAGCCTGATCAAGTAACAGGCTGCGTCAGAAAAAACCGGCATTCATCGCCGGTTTTTTTTCGCCTGTAAAAATCAGGTAAGCTGCGGCCCCTTCTGTCCTGGGCAAGAGGTTTCAGCCATGTTCGTCAAAGCACTTCGAGTGGGCCTCGGCCACGTCATCATCGCGGGCGACTTACTTACCCGCCCGCGTAAAAAGCAGCGCCCCGCCGAGCAACAGGCACAGGTCAATGAAGCGGCCAAGGGCCTGACCCTGTACCAATTCCACGCCTGCCCGTTCTGCGTGAAAACCCGCCGCACCCTGCACCGCCTGAATGTGCCGGTGGCGCTCAAGGATGCGAAGAACAACGAGCAAGACCGCCAGGCTTTGCTTACCCAAGGCGGCAAGATCAAGGTGCCATGCCTGCGCATCGAAGAAAATGGCCAGACCACCTGGATGTATGACTCCAAGGTGATCATCGACTACCTGGACAAGCGCTTCGCCGCGATCTGACAGAAAACGCAGTGCAAATGTGGGAACGGGCTTGCTCGCGATGGCGGTGTGTCAGTCAATATTCGACAACTGACCCTCCGCCATCGCGGGCAAGCCCGCTCCCACATTTAGGTCACGCCTATCAGTCGAGCATCGGCACATGCCGGGGATGGCTGGCCACGCGCGCAAGCCAGGCTTGTACGGCCGGATAAGGGCTCAGGTCAAAACCACCCTCATGGGCCACATGGGTGTAGGCATACAGCGCAATGTCGGCGATCGAATACTGGTCGCCCACCAGGTATGGCGTGGCTTGCAGCTGTTTTTCCATGACCCTCAGCGCCTTGTAGCCGCCTTTATGGGTGGTCTTGTACTCCTCCAGCCGATCCTCCGGCAGCCCCAGGTAAAGCTGGATAAACCGCGCCACGGCAATGTACGGTTCATGGCTGTACTGCTCGAAAAACTGCCACTGCAACACCTGGGTGCGCAGGCGCGGTTCGCTGGGCAGGAACTCGCTGCCGTCGGCGAGGAAGTTGAGGATGGCGTTGGATTCCCACAGGCAGGTGCCGTCTTCGAGCTCCAGGACCGGGATCTTGCCGTTGGGGTTCTTCGCCAGGAACTCGGCGGTCTGGGTGTCGCCGTTCAAAATATCGACATTCACCCACTCGTATGCGATGCCGAGCAGGTTGAGCATCAACTTGACCTTGTAGCAGTTGCCCGAGCGGTAATCGCCATAAACCTTGTACATGAAGCTCCCCTTATGCCGCTTGCGCGAGCTGTGCTTGACGGATCACCGCCGCGAGACGCTTGAGACCTTCGTCCAGGCGCGTCGGGTCGATGTGGCTGAAATTGAGCCGCAGGTGCCCGTGGTGCTGGTCCGGCTCGGAAAAGAACGGTTCACCGGGCATGAACGCCACGTCCTGGTCGAGCGCTGGTGCCAATAAAGTGCGGGTATCGAGGGGCTGTTTCAAGGTCAGCCAGAAGAATAATCCACCCTGGGGCACTTGCCAGTCCGCCAGTTCCTGGAAATGCCGCGTCAGTGCCAGCTGGAATCCATCGCGCCGCTCACGGTAAAAACTGCGCAATTGCCCCAGGTGTTGCTGGTAGCGCTCGGTGCCGATCCACTGCATGGCCTGCCACTGGCCGACGCGGTTGGTGTGCAGGTCCGCCGACTGCTTGAGCTTGAGCAGGTGGGGAAACAGGTCGGGGCTGGCGATCAGGTAGCCGACCCGTAAACCGGGGAGCAAGGTCTTGGATACGGTGCTAGTGTAGATCCAACTGGCCTTGCGTAACCGGCTGACAATCGGCCGCGCACTGCCGCCGTCGAAGGTCAGCTCGCGGTAGGGCTCGTCTTCGATCAGGGTCACGCCGAACTCATCCAGCAGCGCCGCTACCGCATCGCGCTTGGCTTCGCTGTAGCGCACCGCCGAGGGGTTCTGGAAGGTCGGGATCAGGTAGATGAACGCCGGGCGATGGCGTTCCAGGCGGCTGCGCAGTGCCGTCAGGTCCGGGCCATCGGCTTCCAGTTCCACGGTCAGGCAATCGGCGCCGAACAGTTGGAAGATCTGCAGGGCCGCCAGGTAGGTCGGGCCCTCCAGCAGGATCTGCGTGCCTTGGTCGATATACAGCTTGGCCGCCAGGTCCAGGGTTTGCTGCGAGCCGCTGACCACCAGGACCTGGCTGGCATCGCAGGCCACCCCCAGCGCCCGCGCTTCGGCCGCCAGCAACTCGCGCAATTGCGGCTCGCCTTCACTCATGCCGTACTGGCCCATGGCCGGTGGCATAGCTTGCCAATCCAGCGCCGGCAGCATGGCTTCGGCTGGCAGGCCACCGGCAAATGACATGACCTGCGGGCGCTGGGCCGCCGCGAGGATTTCACGGATCAAGGAGCTTTTAAGGCGCGAAACACGTTCTGAGAAAGCCATGGGGTCACCGGTAGCAAAGCCTGGGAAAAATACGTCAAACTGGTTGACCAAAATTACGACGACCCAGGTAGATACGTCAATATGCTTGACCTTAAAAACCAGACCTCGCAGCAAGCCGCCATGGAAGCGTTCTTCTTCGGCTACCAGGCCTTTACCGCCAAGGCCGATGAAATGCTGGAGCGCCGAGGCTTGAGCCGGGTGCATCAGCGCATTGTGTTTTTTATCGCCCGCTACCCGGCCTTGAGCGTCAAACAACTGCTGGAACTGCTGGGGGTGAGCAAGCAGGCGCTGAATATGCCGTTGCGCCAATTGCAGGAAATGCACCTGGTCGACAGCGTGGCCTCGGACACCGACAAACGTAAGCGCCTGCTGCACTTGACCGAGGAAGGCCAGCGCTTCGAACACGCCCTGCGCCGCGAGCAAGTCAAGTTGCTGCAGCGCGCCTTTGCCGAAGCCGGCGAGGACGCGGTGAATGGTTGGCTGGCGGTGAACAAGGCGCTGACCCTGCCTTGAAATTGGCCTTTCATCTTTTTTGCACACATAATCGCAAACATTATTTGCTTTATTTGTATACAAAAGCATAATTCGCTTCGTGCGAGTTCCTGACCTACTGGTCAACAAAGCCCGCTGGTACCTCAAAGCGCCGCTGCCCCACTCATGTGTCCGGCGCTGGAAATAACAATAAAACTCTTGAGGAGTACTTGCTGTGGAAAGCCATAAATCCGACGCCCCGACCCTGGACCTCAGTCCGCCGCATCTTGCGACTACAAAGCAGGGTTGGCTGGAACGCCTGTTCAAACTCAGCCTGCATGGCACCACAGTGAAGACCGAACTGATCGCCGGCCTCACCACGTTTATCACCATGGCCTACATCATTTTCGTCAACCCCAACATCATGGCCGACGCCGGCATCGACCACGGCGCCGCCTTTGTCGCGACCTGTATCGCCGCCGCGCTCGGTTGCCTGTTGATGGGCCTGTACGCCAACTGGCCGGTCGGCCTGGCGCCGGGCATGGGCTTGAATGCGTTTTTTACCTACACCGTGGTCGGCACCATGGGCTACACCTGGGAGACCGCGCTGGGTGCGGTGTTTATCTCCGGCGTGCTGTTCATGATCCTGACACTGTCGCGCATCCGCGAATGGCTGCTCAACAGCATCCCGGTGAGCCTGCGCCATGCCATGGGCGCCGGGGTGGGTCTGTTCCTGGGGGTGATCGGCCTGAAAACCGCCGGCATCATCGTGGCCAGCCCCGCCACCCTGATCAAGCTCGGTTCCCTGCATGAGCCGGCGCCGCTGCTGGCGGCCGTGTGCTTCCTGCTGATCGCGATCCTCAGCTATCACCGGGTGTTCGGCGCGATCCTGATCAGCATCATCGCCGTCACCCTGGCCGGCTGGGGCCTGGGGCTGGTGCAGTACCAGGGTATCGTTGCCGCACCGCCGAGCCTGGCGCCCACCTGGATGGCGATGGACGTGATGGGCGTGTTCAACGTGAGCATGATCAGCGTGGTATTCGCCTTCCTGTTTGTACACATGTTCGACACCGCCGGCACCTTGATGGGCGTCGCCCAGCGTGCAGGCCTGGTGAAGGCCGATGGCAAGATCGAAAACCTCTCGCGGGCCTTGAAAGCCGACAGTGCCTCCAGCGTGTTTGGCGCGGTGGTCGGTGTGCCGCCGGTCACCAGTTACGTGGAAAGCGCTGCGGGTGTGGCGGCCGGTGGGCGCACCGGGCTGACGGCCGTGACCGTGGGCGTGCTGTTTGTGGCGGCGATGTTTTTCGCCCCGCTGGCGGGCATGATTCCTGCGTATGCCACGGCCGGCGCGCTGATTTATGTAGCGATGCTGATGATGAGCGGCATGGCCCATATCGAATGGGACGACGCCACCGACAGCATTCCGGCGATTGTCACGGCAATCATGATGCCCCTGACCTTCTCGGTCGCCGACGGCATCGCCCTGGGCTTTATCACCTACGTGGCGCTCAAGGCCGGCACGGGCAAGTACAAACAGATTTCCATCAGCCTGTGGGTGCTGTGCGCGATTTTCATCGCCAAGTTTGTGTTCCTGTAACGCGAAAGCTGGCGAAAACCGCCTCACCTCCGGGTGGGGCTTTTGCATGTATGGAGGAATGTAATGAGCGTGGAAACCTGGCTGCTGTTCAGCGGCGCTGCTTTGATCGTGATCCTGATTCCGGGGCCGCTGTCGCTGCTGATGATCAGCAACAGCCTGAACTACGGCCTGCGCCGTTCGTATCCGGCGTTTCTGGGCGGGGTGTTCGCCTCGATCTGCCTATTGAGCGCCTCGGCCCTGGGCCTGGGCGCGCTGTTGCTGGCGTCGGAGCAGTTGTTCAGCGCCCTGAAGATCGTCGGTGCGCTGTACTTGTTCTACCTCGCCTGGCAGAGCTGGCAGCAATCGCGCCTGCCGTCCAAGGGCGCCGTGGTACCGGACGCAGCGCCTGTGCCGCGTTTTCGTGCACTGTTTGGCCGGGCGTTTGTGCTGGGCGCCAGCAACCCCAAGGACATTCTGTTTTTCGCCGCCTTCCTGCCGCAGTTTCTCAGCAGCCAGCAACCGTTCCTGCCACAACTGCTGATCATGATCGCCACCTGGACCGTGCTGGACCTGCTGTGCAAACTGGCCTATGGCCTGGGTGCCCACGGCGCCGCGCGCTACCTGCGCACCGGCAAGGGCCAGAGCTGGTTCAATCGCTTCAGTGCCGGGCTGTTTGGCAGCGCTGGGGCGGCGTCGCTGCTCAGGGGCTAACACACAACCCTGTGGGGCTCGACAGCTCCCACAAGGGTTCCTCTGGTTCGCTGGCATTGGCTCATGACCCGCCTTTTTGCGGGCAAAAAAAAGCCCGCAGTGTGCGCGGGCGAAACCAACGAAGAGCATTTGGGGGTGTGAAGCCAGGTGACGACTCAGCTACCGCGATAGGTGGAGTAGCTGTAGGGCGAAATCAGCAGGGGCACATGGTAGTGATCCTGTTCGGCGCTGATGCCAAAGCGCAGCACCACCACATCGAGAAACGCCGGCTGGGGCAATTGCACACCACGGGCGCGGTAGTAATCCCCGGCACTGAACTGCAACTGGTAGACGCCACTGCGGTAGTCATCACCTTGCAGCAACGGGGCGTCGCAACGGCCATCGCTGTTGGTCAGGGTGCTGGCGACCAGTTCCAGCTGGGCGCCTTCGACGCGATACAGTTCAACCTTGATGGCGCTGCCTGGGCAGCCGTGCGCGGCGTCCAGTACGTGTGTGGTCAGTCGTCCCATGGATCGGAGCTCCCAAGTCATCAGTTAATAAGCGGCCGCACCTTTGCGGGGCACTGAAAAGCCGGCGATGGCTGATTAAGACACTTTTCAAAAAAATTGTACACAATAAATTCAACAAATCCCCTTCCCCCCTGCAGCAGCAGGCTTGTCGACCGTGCTGGTGTATCCCTCAGCAATGCCGTCACTCGACGTTGGCCATCGTCGGCAAGCCAGGGCCTACAGTAAAGCTGCGTCGTAGATTTGCATATTTTAGTTGACCAGTCGGGCAAGTTTCTTGCAAGGATAGGTCGAGGCGACCGCCTGGAAAAAATGCAAAAATACAGGCTTACAAAGTGAGCATTAAGTTGTATACAATCAGCCCATCGCTGTGACGCAACAGCCGCCACACCCTTGATCACGAACAAGAAGGAAGACTGCAGTGAGCGCTGACTACCCACGCGACCTGATCGGTTACGGCAGTAACCCTGCGCACCCACACTGGCCTGGCAAGGCGCGTATCGCCCTGTCGTTCGTACTCAATTACGAAGAAGGCGGTGAGCGCAATATCCTGCATGGCGACAAAGAGTCCGAAGCCTTCCTCTCGGAAATGGTCTCGGCCCAACCGCTGCAAGGCGCGCGCAACATGAGCATGGAGTCGCTGTACGAATACGGCAGCCGTGCCGGCGTGTGGCGCATCCTCAAGCTGTTCAAGGAATTCGACATTCCGCTGACCATCTTCGCCGTGGCCATGGCCGCCCAGCGCCACCCCGAGGTGATCCGCGCGATGGTCGCCGCCGGCCATGAGATCTGCAGCCACGGCTACCGCTGGATCGACTACCAGTACATGGACGAGGCCCAGGAGCGTGAGCACATGCTCGAGGCCATCCGCATCCTCACCGAGCTGACCGGCGAGCGCCCGCTGGGCTGGTACACCGGGCGCACCGGCCCCAATACGCGGCGGCTGGTGATGGAGGAAGGTGGCTTTCTGTATGACTGCGACACCTATGACGACGACCTGCCCTACTGGGAACCCAACAACCCCACCGGCAAGCCGCACCTGGTGATCCCCTACACCCTGGACACCAACGACATGCGCTTTACCCAGGTCCAGGGGTTCAACAAGGGCGATGACTTTTTCGAGTACCTCAAAGACGCGTTCGACGTGCTGTATGCCGAAGGGGCAGAGGCGCCGAAGATGCTGTCCATCGGCCTGCATTGCCGCCTGATCGGCCGCCCGGCGCGCCTTGCTGCACTCAAGCGCTTTATCGAATACGCCAAGGGCCATGACCAGGTGTGGTTCGCCCGCCGCGTCGATATTGCCCGCCACTGGCATGACGTCCACCCTTTCCAGGGAGCCGCCAAATGACTGCTTTCCAGACCTTGAAACCATCGGCCCTCGGCCGTGACGCATTCGTCGCAGCCTTTGCCGATATCTACGAACACTCGCCATGGGTGGCCGAAAAGGCCTTCGACCTGGGCCAGGACGCCTCGATCGACGAGATCGAAACCCTGCACCAGCGCATGAGCGATATCCTATTGAGCGCCGATCACACCAGGCAACTGGCCCTGATCAACGCTCACCCGGACCTGGCGGGCAAAGCTGCCGTCCAGGGCCAACTGACCGAAGCCAGCACGAATGAACAAGCTGGCGCCGGTATCCACCAATGCACGGCCGAAGAGTTTTCTCGCTTCACCGAGCTGAACGACGCCTACAAGGCCAAGTTCAAGTTTCCCTTCATCATGGCGGTAAAAGGCAGCAACCGGCATCAGATCCTCGCCGCGTTTGAAACGCGCATCCACAACCCGGTCGACACCGAGTTCAAGTGCGCGCTGGCAGAGATCAACAAGATCGCGTTGTTCCGTTTATTGACCCTCTAAACGACCATCCCCAGCCACTCTATCTAAGGCAGACAAGAAGAATGAAAGCTTACGCCGTACCTTTCGAAAAGTTCGTCAACCTGGCCGACGCCCGCCTGGGCACCAAGATCATCTCGGTGACCGATGACTGGTTCGCCGACGCCAACCGACTGTTCCAGCCGACCCCGGCCGTATGGAAGGAGGGCGTTTTCGATGATAACGGCAAGTGGATGGACGGCTGGGAGTCACGCCGCAAGCGCTTCGAAGGCTTCGACAGCGCAGTGATCCGCCTGGGCGTACCGGGTTCGATCAAGGGCGTGGACATCGACACTTCATTCTTCACCGGCAACTTCCCGCCATCGGCGTCCCTGGAAGGCTGCTTCCTGGCTACCGGCGAGCCCGATGACAACACCCAGTGGGTCGAAGTGCTGTCTGCCGTGGAGTTGCAGGGCAACAGCCATCACTTCCACGAGATCAACAACGACCAGGCGTTCAGCCACCTGCGCTTCAACATCTACCCGGATGGTGGCGTGGCCCGTCTGCGCGTGTACGGCATTCCGTTCCGCGACTGGTCGGCCGTGGGCGACAACGAACAAGTGGACCTGGCCTCCTCCCTCAATGGCGGGCGTGCCCTGGCGTGTTCCGACGAGCACTTCGGGCGCATGGGCAACATCCTCAACCCGGGCCGTGGCATCAACATGGGCGATGGCTGGGAAACCGCGCGCCGTCGCACGCCAGGCAATGACTGGGTAATCGTCGCGCTGGGACATGCCGGCGAGATCGACAAAGTAGTGGTCGACACCCTGCACTTCAAGGGCAACTACCCGGACACGTGCTCGATCCAGGGCGCGTTCGTCAAGGGCGGTACCGACAGCCAGATCGAAACCCAATCGCTGTTCTGGCGTGAACTGCTGCCAGCACAGAAGCTGGAAATGCACGCCGAACACACCTTCGCCGAGCAGATCAAGGCACTGGGCCCGATCACCCACATCCGCCTCAACGTGTTCCCGGACGGTGGCGTGAGCCGCCTGCGGGTGTTCGGCAAGGTCGCTAAGTAACACCCGATGATCGTTCCCACGCTCCGCGTGGGAATGCATCCCGTGACGCTACGCGTCACAAACAACGGACGCAGAGCGTCCATGGCAGCGTTCCCACGCAGAGCGTGGGAACGATCCAACACAGCATTCGGATAAGAAGACAGCCATGCGCACACTGATGATCGAACCCTTGACCAAAGAAGCCTTCGCCCCTTTCGGAGACGTTATCGAAACCGATGGCAGCGATCACTTCATGATCAACAACGGCTCGACCATGCGCTTTCATAAACTGGCGACGGTTGAAACCGCCACGCCAGAAGATCACGCCATCATCAGCATCTTCCGCGCCGACGCGCAGGACATGCCGCTGACCGTGTGCATGCTGGAAAGACACCCGCTGGGCAGCCAGGCCTTTATTCCGCTGCTCGGCAACCCCTTTCTGATCGTGGTCGCGCCCATTGGCGATGCACCTGTATCAGGCTTGGTCCGCGCCTTCGTCACCAACGGCAGGCAGGGCATTAATTACCATCGCGGCGTCTGGCACCACCCGGTGCTGACGATCGAAAAGCGGGATGACTTCCTGGTGGTTGATCGCAGTGGCACAGGCAATAACTGCGATGAGCATTTTTTCAAAGAGGATGAGCGGTTGATCCTTGCCCCCCACCAATAAGAGAAGGTCCGATCACCCGACAACAAGGGTGACGGGCGAGAGGTAAAGACTGTGGAAGCACATCTGTTGGAATGGCTGAACCTGAGCGTGCGCTGGGTTCATATGATCACTGGCGTGGCCTGGATCGGTGCGTCTTTCTATTTTGTATGGCTGGAAAACAACCTTAACCGCGTCAACCCAAAAAGCGGCCTGGCTGGCGATTTATGGGCGATCCACGGTGGCGGTATCTACCACCTGGAAAAATACAAACTGGCCCCACCGACCATGCCGGACAACCTGCACTGGTTTAAATGGGAAGCCTATTTCACCTGGATGTCGGGCGTCGCGCTGCTCTGCGTGGTGTTCTACCTCAACCCGACGCTGTACCTGCTCGCCCCCGGCAGCAGCCTCAGTGGTACCGAAGGCGTGTTGCTGGGCATTGGCTCACTGTTCGCTGGCTGGTTCATCTACTCCTTTCTTTGCGACTCGGCCCTGGGCAAACGCCCTGCCCTGCTCGGTTTTATCCTGTTCGTCCTGTTGATCGGCGCGGCCTACGGCTTCAGCAAGGTGTTCAGCGGTCGCGGTGCATACCTGCATGTGGGTGCGATCATCGGCACCATCATGGTCGGCAACGTGTTCCGCATCATCATGCCGGCCCAGCGTGCGCTGGTGGCAGCGATTGCAGAAAACCGCACGCCAGACCCGGCACTGCCGGCCAAGGGCCTGCTGCGTTCGCGACACAACAACTACTTCACCCTGCCCGTGCTGTTCATCATGATCAGCAACCACTTCCCGAGCACCTACGGCAGCCAGTACAACTGGTTGATCCTGGCCGGGATCGCGGTGGCGGCGGTGTTGGTGCGCCACTACTTCAACACCCGTCATGACAGCCAGAAATACGCATGGACCCTGCCGGTCGGCGCCCTGGCGATGATCTGCCTAGCCTATGTCACCGGGCCAAAACCTGTGGCGACTGCACCGGATGTGGCCAAGGCGCCAGCGGCCATCGAGTATCAGCCGTTGCCGGAAACCGCAGTGGGCGGTGGTCTCAAGCCAGCCGCCCCTGCCGCTCCAGCCCCGGCCGCCGAACCGGCTCCGGCCCAGGCTTCGACGGACTTTGGCAAGGTCCACAGCGTGATTGAACAACGCTGCACCGTGTGCCATTCGGCCAAGCCCACCAGCCCGCTGTTCAGTGCCGCGCCGGCCGGGGTGATGTTCGATACCCCGGCGCAGATCCAGCAGCAGGCGGCGCGCATCCAGGCGCAGGCGGTTGCCAGCCAGATCATGCCACTGGGCAACATCACCCAGATGACCCAGCAGGAGCGGGAGTTGATTGGTAGTTGGATCAATCAAGGAGCACGCACCAATTAACTGATCAGCGCAGATCACACTGTAGGAGCTGGCAAGCCCGCTCCTACAGTTGAGAGGTGCAGTGTTTTGAAGATTGGGTTTCACCTGGCAATTGACTGCCAAACAACACAAAAATAAAAAAGATCCGAGGTGTTGCATGTCCGAGTTAGCCGAGCCGCAGATTCCTGCCGCACCCGCCATGGTGCGGCTGCCCCTTTTGCAACTGATCCTGGTAGGCCTGCAACATGTACTGCTGATGTACGGCGGCGCAGTGGCCGTGCCGCTGATCATCGGACAAGCCGCGGGCTTGAGTCGTGAAGAAATCGCCTTTTTGATCAACGCCGACCTGCTGGTGGCGGGGATCGCGACCATGGTCCAATCCTTCGGGATCGGCCCGCTGGGCATCCGTATGCCGGTGATGATGGGCGCCAGTTTCGCCGCTGTCGGCAGCATGGTCGCCATGGCGGGCATGCCGGGCATCGGCCTGCAAGGGATCTTCGGCGCAACCATCGCCGCCGGGTTCTTTGGCATGCTCATCGCGCCATTCATGTCCAAGGTGGTGCGCTTCTTCCCACCGCTGGTGACCGGCACGGTGATCACGGCCATCGGTCTTTCGTTGTTTCCAGTGGCGGTGAACTGGGCTGGCGGTGGTGCTACCGCCGTGCAGTTCGGCTCGCCGATCTACCTGGCCATCGCAGGCCTGGTGCTGGCCACCATTCTGTTGATCAACCGTTTCATGCGTGGCTTCTGGGTCAATATCTCGGTACTGATCGGCATGGCCATGGGCTACGCCTTGTGCGGACTGCTCGGCATGGTCGACCTCGGCGGCCTGGAGCAGGCGCCGTGGGTGCAAGTGGTCACGCCCTTGCACTTCGGCATGCCCACATTCGAATTGGCACCGATCCTGTCGATGTGCCTGGTGGTGGTGATTATCTTCGTCGAATCCACCGGCATGTTCCTCGCGCTGGGCAAGATCACCGGCCAGGAAGTCACCCCGAAAATGCTGCGACGCGGCCTGCTGTGCGATGCCGGCGCGTCGTTCTTTGCCGGGTTCTTCAATACCTTCACCCATTCTTCTTTCGCCCAGAACATCGGCCTGGTGCAGATGACCGGGGTGCGTTGCCGCTCGGTGACGATCATGGCCGGGGCCTTTTTGATTGTCCTCAGCCTGCTGCCCAAGGCGGCGTTTTTGGTGGCTTCGATTCCTCCTGCGGTGCTGGGCGGCGCGGCCATCGCGATGTTCGGCATGGTGGCCGCAACCGGGATCAAGATCCTCCAGGAAGCCGACATTGCCGACCGGCGCAACCAGTTGCTGGTGGCGGTCAGCATCGGCATGGGCCTGATCCCGGTGGTACGCCCGGAGTTCTTTGCCCAGTTACCGTTGTGGATGAGCCCGATTACCCATAGCGGCATTGCCATGGCCACGCTTAGCGCGTTGTCGCTGAACGTGCTGTTCAACATCCTGGGCGGCTCAGAACGCCCCGCAGTTGCCCATACGCATTGATTCCTTCGTTACAACAAAAATAACAACGAACAGGGAACATCCACATGCACACCCTAGACCTGGGGCCGACCACACGCCGTGCCCCATTCTCGCCCCCCGCGCTCTTTTACAGCGCACTTGAGCACAGGCTCTGGAGCCAGTATTCTCCGCGCCCGCTCGAATCGACTCAAAAAAAAACAGCGAATGTAAAAGCTGACTTAAAGGCCAACTTATCCCGGCCTTATGTTGGCTGCCAAAGTGCGCAAAAGTCCTCTGTATCCGACTGCATCCCATGTAGCCGGCGGGGATTTTTTGGCTTTTCAAACACTTTGGCGCAGCTCTTGCTAAAAGCATTAAAGCTGACCGAACAGACGATTTTTGCAGCGAACCAAAAGGCGCCACACCAGAGCGCCTGCGTAGAAGAAAAACCACAAAACTTTAGCTCGGGAGCAACCGAATGAAACGTACCGTGAACAGCCTGATGTTGGCCGGATCCCTGCTGGCCGGGGGCCAGGCAATGGCGGGTGACTTGCTGCAGTGGCAGAACAACAGCCTGACTTACCTGTGGGGCAAGAACTTCAAGGTCAACCCAGAGATCCAGCAAACCGTCACCTTTGAACACGCCGATGCGTGGAAGTACGGCGACAACTTCTTCTTCCTCGACCGTATCTTTTACAACGGCAAGGAAGACGGCAACGTCGGCCCCAATACTTACTACGGCGAGTTCAGCCCACGGCTGTCGTTTGGCAAGATCCTGGATAAGGACTTGTCCTTCGGCCCAATCAAAGATGTATTGCTGGCGTTCACTTACGAGTTCGGCGAAGGCGACAACGAGTCCTACCTGGTAGGCCCGGCATTCGACCTGAACATCCCCGGCTTCGACTACTTCCAGTTGAACTTCTACCAGCGCCAGACCGAAGGCAATCGCCCGGGTGATGGTGTCTGGCAGATCACGCCGGTATGGTCTTACACCATTCCCGTGGGCAACTCCGACGTGCTGATCGACGGCTTCATGGACTGGGTGGTGGATAACGACAAGAACGCCCGTGGTACTTACCACGCCAACTTGCACTTCAACCCGCAGGTCAAGTATGACCTGGGCAAAGCCATGAACTGGGGCGCCAAGCAGTTGTATGTCGGTTTTGAATACGACTACTGGAAGAACAAGTACGGGATCCAGGACAGCGGCGCGTTCGAGACCAACCAGGACACGGCCAGCCTGTTGGTCAAGTACCACTTCTAAGGCCTCCCCTGTGGGAGCGGGCTTGCCCGCGATAGCGGAGTGTCAGCCAGCCCAAGTATTGGCTGATTCACCGCCATCGCGGGCAAGCCCGCTCCCACACAAGCCCGCGCCCCGATTCAGTTCGGGGTCAGGCCCAGGAACCGCTGCAACTCCTCGCGCTTGGCCAATGCATCGCGCCGCCCCAACTCGATCAACTCGCTGCAATACCCTGCCTCGAACAACAGATAGCTGAGCACCCCTGCCCCGCTGGTCTTGGTCGCCCCTGGCCCACGCAAGAACAACCGCAATGCCGCCGGCAGTTCCTGGCGATGGCGGGCCGCTATTTCGTCGATCGGCTGGCTGGGCGCAATCACCAACACATCGACCGGTGAAAGCCCCCGCGCGGCGCTGTTGGCCGGTTGCAGATGGCTGAACTGGTTAAGACGCTCCAGCAACTCGATGTCACTCTCGAGGCTGTCAATAAAGGTGCTGTTGAGCATATGCCCACCAATCTGCGCCAGGGTGGGCTGCTGGCCGGTGTAGCTGCGCTCCTGCGGCGCCGAAGGTTCAGGGGAACGCGGGTTGCCACTGACCCCCACCACCAGCACCCGGGTGGCCCCCAGGTGCAGCGCAGGACTGATGGGCGCTGATTGCCGGACGGCACCATCGCCAAAATATTCCTGGTCCAGTTTGACTGGCGCAAACAGCAGTGGGATCGCCGAACTGGCCAGCAGGTGCTCCACCGTCAACTGCGTGGGCAGGCCGATGCGCCGGTGGCGCAGCCAGGCATCGATGGTGCCGCCGCCCTGATAGAACGTCACCGCCTGGCCCGACTCATAGCCGAACGCCGTCACCGCTACGGCATGCAGGTGCTTGTGGCGGATCGCCTCATTGATACCTTCAAAATGCAGCTTGTCTTGCAGCAACTCCCGCAACGGCGAGCTGTCGAGCAGCGCCACTGGCACCGGCGAGCCCAGGCCCAGCAGGCTGCGGGAGAGGAAACGGCTGGCCTGGTGAATCACCCCCGGCCAGTCGCTGCGCAGCACCAGATGGCTGCGAAAGCCCTGCCAGAATGCGGTGAGGCGCGCGATGGCGGCAGTAAAGTCCATGGCGCCACTGGCCAGGCTCACCGCGTTGATCGCCCCGGCCGAGGTGCCGACAATCACCGGGAAGGGATTGGCGGCCCCCGGAGGCAGCAACTCGGCAATCGCCGCCAGCACCCCGACCTGATACGCCGCACGCGCCCCGCCGCCGGAAAGAATCAAGCCTGTGACCGGTTCAGTGGGGCGCATTGCATAACTCCATGGGCGAGGGACAATCCGTTTGTTCAGCGGCGCTTTTCGTACAACTTCGGTTCGCCCGGTGGCCGGCTCTTGAAGCGGCGATGGGCCCACAGGTATTGCTCGGGGCACTCGCGCACCGCAGTTTCCACCCATTGGTTGATGCGCTGGCAATCGACTTCGTCGGATTCACCGGGGAAGTCGCGCAACGGCGGATGAATCACCATGCGGTAGCCGCTGCCATCGGCCAGGCGCTGCTGGGTAAAGGGCACCACCAACGCCTTGCCCAGGCGCGCAAACTTGCTGGTAGCGGTGACAGTGGCGGCCTGGATGCCGAACAACGGCACGAAAATGCTTTGCTTGGCGCCATAGTCCTGGTCCGGCGCGTACCAGATCGCCCGGCCGGCGCGCAGCAGCTTGAGCATGCCGCGCACGTCTTCACGCTCTACCGCCAGGGAGTCGAGGTTGTGGCGCTCGCGGCCACGGCGCTGGATAAAATCGAACAACGGGTTGCCGTGCTCGCGGTACATGCCGTCGATGGTGTGCTTCTGGCCGAGCAAAGCCGCGCCGATCTCCAGGGTGGTGAAATGCAGGGCCATGAGGATCACGCCCTTGCCTTCCAGTTGTGCCTGCTTGAGGTGCTCCAGCCCTTCAACATGGGCCAGGCGCGCCAGACGCTGTTTGGACCACCACCAGCTCATGGCCATCTCGAAAAAGGCGATGCCGGTGGAGGCAAAGTTTTCCTTGAGCAAATGTTTACGCTCTTGCGCGGACATCTGCGGGAAGCACAGTTCCAGGTTTCGCGCGGCAATGCGTCGACGTTCGCCGGCCACCCGGTACATAAACGCACCCAGTACACGACCAATGCCCAGCAGCGCCCGGTATGGCAGTTGGGTAATCAGCCACAACAGGCCGAGCCCCAGCCATAGCAGCCAGAAGCGCGGGTGAAAAAATACAGCTCGAAAACGCGGGCGATCCATTACAGATTCCGGTAAAGACAGGGCCGCGCATTCTACAACGGTTCGACCCGGCTTGCGGCTAGCGGTTGTTCTCGTTATAAGTCTCGACACTTTTCGTGACAAGCCGCTTTGCCGACCATGAGCCAAACTGAATCGCTAGACCAAGATCCCGTATTCCAGCTCAAGGGCAGCATGCTCGCCATTACTGTGCTGGAACTGGCCCGTAACGACCTTGACGCCCTGGACCGCCAGCTCGCCGCCAAGGTCGCCCTGGCGCCGAATTTCTTCAACAATGCGCCGCTGGTGCTGGCCCTGGATAAATTGCCGGCCGGCCAGGGCGCGGTTGACCTGCCTGGGCTGATGCGCGTTTGCCGCCAACATGGCCTGCGCACCCTGGCCATCCGTGCCAACCGCATTGAAGACATCGCGGCGGCAATCGCTATTGAATTGCCAGTATTGCCACCGTCCGGTGCCCGCGAGCGTGTGCTCGACCCGGTAGAAGCTGAAGTGAAGAAAAAACCGGAAAAACCGGCAGAGCCGACGGTCAAGCCTACAAGGATCATCACCTCTCCCGTACGCGGTGGGCAGCAGATTTACGCCCAGGGCGGCGACCTGGTGGTGGTCGCTCCGGTCAGTCCCGGCGCGGAACTTCTCGCCGATGGCAACATCCATGTATACGGCCCAATGCGCGGTCGGGCACTGGCTGGGGTCAAGGGCGATACCAAGGCACGGATTTTCTGCCAGCAATTGAGCGCTGAGCTGGTGTCGATCGCCGGCCAGTACAAGGTTTCGGAAGATTTGCGCCGTGATCCGCTGTGGGGGGCCGGGGTACAAGTCAGCCTGTCGGGCGATGTGTTGAACATCATCCGTCTTTAACGGATACTGCCGCATTTTCCAAGCATCTCTGGACTCTGATAGCACAGCGAAACCGGCAAGACTTGTGTAGGAATAATTGAAAGCTGGCGTTTCCCTTACGGGAGGCACATCTTTTTCCTACGAAGGCTGTCCGCCTGCAGCGAGTTTCAAGAGATGTTTTTCAGGGACTGAGAGGTCCTTTTTCCTTAGGGGTGAAACACCTTGGCCAAGATTCTCGTGGTTACATCCGGCAAGGGTGGTGTGGGTAAGACCACCACCAGCGCCGCTATCGGTACCGGTCTCGCTCTGCGCGGCCACAAGACAGTCATCGTCGACTTCGACGTCGGTTTGCGTAACCTCGACCTGATCATGGGCTGCGAACGCCGCGTGGTGTATGACTTCGTCAACGTGGTCAACGGCGAAGCCAACCTGCAACAGGCCCTGATCAAGGACAAGCGCCTTGAGAACCTGTATGTACTGGCCGCCAGCCAGACCCGCGACAAAGACGCGCTGACCAAAGAAGGCGTGGAAAAAGTCCTGATGGAACTCAAGGAAACCTTTGAGTACGTGGTCTGCGACTCCCCGGCTGGTATCGAGACCGGTGCTCACCTGGCGATGTATTTCGCCGATGAAGCCATCGTCGTGACCAACCCGGAAGTATCCTCGGTACGTGACTCGGACCGTATGCTGGGCCTGCTGGCCAGCAAATCCCGGCGCGCTGAGAAGGGCGAAGACCCGATCAAGGAACACCTGCTGCTGACCCGCTACAACCCTGACCGTGTCAGCAAGGGCGAAATGCTCGGCGTTGAAGACGTCAAGGAAATCCTGGCCGTGGCTCTGCTGGGTGTGATCCCGGAATCCCAGGCGGTGCTGAAAGCATCCAACCAGGGCGTACCGGTCATCCTCGACGACCAGAGCGACGCCGGCCAGGCGTACAGCGATGCCGTTGACCGCCTGTTAGGAAAAACCGTGGAACACCGCTTCCTCGATGTCGCGAAGAAGGGATTCTTCGAGCGCCTGTTTGGAGGCAACTAAACAATGAAATTTCTCGACTTCTTTCGCGCCAACAAAAAGCCAAGCACCGCATCGGTAGCGAAAGAGCGTCTACAGATCATCGTGGCGCACGAACGCGGCCAACGCAGCACGCCGGACTACCTGCCAGCCTTGCAGAAGGAACTGGTCGAGGTGATCCGCAAGTACGTCAATATCGGCAACGATGACGTGCATGTCGCCCTGGAAAACGACGGCAGCTGCTCGATTCTGGAACTCAATATCACCCTGCCTGATCGTTGATCGAACAGGCGGTCGCCACGGCGGCTCCGTCACCTTGATCCCCTTTGGGGAACCGGGTGGCCGAGCCGCCGTTGGCGTTTGTTACGAGGCTGTTTAATGCCGTTGTCCAATATCCATATCCTTCACCAGGATGACGCTGTCCTGGTGGTGAACAAGCCTACCCTGCTGCTGTCGGTGCCAGGTCGCGCCGACGACAACAAGGACTGCCTGATCACCCGCCTGCAGGAAAACGGTTACCCAGAGGCGCGTATCGTTCATCGCCTGGACTGGGAAACGTCGGGAATCATCCTGCTGGCCAGGGATGCCGACACCCACCGCGAACTGTCCCGCCAGTTTCACGACCGCGAAACAGAAAAGGCCTACACCGCCTTGTGCTGGGGCCAGCCGGAACTGGACAGCGGCAGCATCGACCTGCCGCTGCGCTATGACCCGCCGACCAAGCCGCGGCATGTGGTGGACCATGAGTTCGGCAAACATGCGCTGACCTTCTGGAAAGTCCTGGAGCGTTGCGGGGATTGGTGCCGGGTCGAGCTGACGCCGATTACCGGGCGTTCGCACCAACTGCGGGTACACATGCTGTCCATCGGGCACCCGCTGCTCGGTGATGGCCTGTATGCCCATGAACAGGCCCTGGCCGCCTGGCCGCGCCTGTGCCTGCACGCGAGCATGTTGAGCTTTACCCACCCGCAAAGCGGCGAGCGCCTGCGCTTCGAGTGCCCTGCGCCTTTTTGAAGTGGTAACCCGATCCTCTGTGGGAGCTGGCGTGCCTGCTCCCACAGAGGTCTTGTGTTGCACTTAAGAAAGTAGCTTCAAGCCAAATCCTGAGCCAATACGGTAAACTCCGCGCATTGCTGTCTGGAGCTACTTATGCGCGAAGCGTTGAATCAAGGCCTGATCGACTTCCTCAAGGCCTCTCCCACTCCCTTTCATGCCACTGCGGCCCTCGCCCAGCGCCTGGAAGCTGCCGGTTTCCAGCGCCTCGACGAGCGCGAAACGTGGACCACCGAGGCCAACGGTCGCTACTACGTGACCCGCAACGACTCCTCGATCATCGCCTTCAAGATGGGCCGCCAGTCGCCCCTGCACGACGGCATCCGCCTGGTCGGCGCCCATACCGACAGCCCGTGCCTGCGGGTCAAGCCGCAACCTGAACTGCAACGCCAGGGCTTCTGGCAGTTGGGTGTGGAAGTCTATGGCGGTGCGCTGCTGGCACCGTGGTTCGACCGCGATCTTTCCCTCGCCGGCCGCGTGACGTTCCGGCGTGACGGCAAGGTCGAAAGCCAGTTGATCGACTTCAAACTGCCGATTGCCATCATCCCCAACCTGGCCATCCACCTGAACCGTGAAGCCAACCAGGGCTGGGCGATCAATGCCCAGACCGAGCTGCCGCCGATCCTCGCGCAGTTTGCCGGTGACGAGCGCGTGGATTTCCGCGCCGTGCTCACCGACCAACTGGCCCGCGAACATGGGCTGAACGCTGATGTGGTGCTCGACTACGAGTTGAGCTTCTACGACACCCAGGGCGCAGCGGTGATTGGCCTGCATGGCGACTTTATCGCCGGTGCCCGCCTGGACAACCTGCTGTCGTGCTATGCCGGCCTGCAAGCCCTGCTCACCAGCGAGACCGACGAAACCTGCGTACTGGTGTGTACCGACCACGAAGAAGTCGGCTCCTGCTCGGCCTGCGGTGCCGACGGCCCGATGCTGGAACAGACCCTGCGTCGCCTGCTGCCTGAAGGTGATGAGTTCGTACGGGCGATTCAGAAGTCGCTGTTGGTGTCTGCCGACAATGCCCACGGCATCCACCCCAACTATGCCGACAAGCATGACGCCAACCATGGCCCGAAACTCAATGCCGGCCCGGTAATCAAGGTCAACAGCAACCAGCGCTACGCCACCAACAGCGAAACCGCCGGGTTCTTCCGCCACCTGTGCATGGCTGAAGAAGTGCCGGTGCAGAGCTTCGTGGTGCGCAGTGACATGGGCTGTGGCTCGACCATCGGCCCGATCACCGCCAGCCACCTGGGCGTGCGCACCGTGGATATCGGCTTGCCGACATTCGCCATGCACTCGATCCGCGAGTTGTGCGGCAGCCACGATTTGGCGCACCTGGTAAAGGTGCTGAGTGCGTTCTACGCAAGTCGCGACCTGCCCTGAAAGGGGCGGCGCTTGCCCTCATGCCGATCAGTTCTCAAAGCAGCGAAGATCAAATGTGAGAGCGGGCTTGCTCGCGAAGACGTCCGCCCAGCAAACATTGATGTTGACTGACCCACCACTTTCGCGAGCAAGCCCGCCCCCACAGGGGATCTGCGCTTAACTGAACGGCATTAGGGCTTGCCCGCGATGGCGATTCCCAGCGCACTGCGGCGCTATCTGACACACATCAAGGCACCCCGCGCCAATCCCGCCTAGACTGACACTCATCCCTCAACGACAAGGCCGTCCCCACCATGATCCCGATGTCCGCCTTCCACGCCATGCTCATCCCCATCCTCACGGGCATGATCCTGCTGGCCGTTGGCTTCAACTTCCGCGACAAAAACCTCGGTGTATTTGGCATGTGGATCGGCATGCTGCTGATCCTCGCCACCATCGTCTATCGGATCCTGGCGAAACTGGCCGAATAATAAATGCACTCGCATTGGGCATAGCGCCCTCGTACACTCGGGCGATCCATCGTATTCAAGGTTGACCGCCTCGTGCTTGCCCGTCTGTTTGCTCTGCCACACTGCCTGCTCCTTTGCCTGCTGATCCTGTTGCCCATCGCCCCTGCCCAGGCGGTCGGCCTGCCCGGTATCCTGGGCAACACCACCAAAGCCCAGCCACAGGCCGACGTGCCGCTGGGGCAGTCTTTGGACGAGGTGATCAAGACCCTGGAAAACGACCAGCAGCGCACCAAGCTGCTGGCCGACCTGAAAAAGCTGCGCGAAGCCACGAAAAAAGCCCAGCCGGCTGCCGAGCAAGGGGTGCTGAGCCTGATCGGCGGCACCCTGGCCAGCCTGGAGCAACAGCTGTCCGGCGCCGACAGCCCACTCAATCGCTGGTCCGTCGAATTCGCCCAGGCCAGGACCGAGCTGGGCGCGCTGATGCTGCCCGCCAGCGAATGGCTGCCGATTATCTTTGGCTTTGCCGTGGTGTTGATGCTCTGGAGCCTGCTCGCGGCCGCGCTGATCTGGCTCAGCCATCGGGTGCGCCTGCGCTTTGGCCTCAGTGAAGAATTGCCGCAACACCCCAAGACCTGGGACATGCTGCGCTTTGCCCTGCGCAAGCTCGGCCCCTGGCTGATTGCCCTGGTGATCACCGTCTACCTCAGCTACGCCCTGCCCTCCTCCCTGGGCAAATCTCTGGCGATGGTGCTGGCGTACGCGCTGGTGGTCGGCACGTGTTTTTCGGCGATCTGCGTCATCGCCTTTTCCGTGCTTGACGGCCCGCACCGTCACCGGGCGCTGTATATCCTGCGCCACCAGGCGTTTCGCCCACTGTGGCTGATCGGCAGCTTCGCCGCTTTCGGCGAGGCCTTGAGCGATCCGCGCCTGACCGAAGCCCTGGGTACCCACCTGGCCCACAGCGCCGCGACCGTCGCCAATGTCCTGGCGGCACTGTCCACCGGCGTGTTTATCCTGCGTTTCCGCCGGCCCATCGCCCACCTGATCCGCAACCAGCCACTGTCCCGGCGCCTGACCCGCCGCGCATTGAGCGATACGATCGAGATCATCGGCACCTTCTGGTACTTGCCTGCGCTGCTGCTGGTGGGCATTTCGCTGTTTGCCACCTTCGTGTCGGCCGGCGACACCAGCACCGCCTTGCGCCAATCATTGCTGTGCACGGTGTTGCTCGTGCTGTGCATGGTGATCAACGGCCTGGTGCGCCGCCACGCCCTCAAGCCCCAGCGCGGGCACAAGCGCCATGCGCTGTATTCCGAGCGCCTGAAAAGCTTTGTCTACACCCTGGCCCATCTGATGGTGTGGCTGGTATTTATCGAACTCGGCCTGCGGGTCTGGGGCTGGTCGCTGATCCGCTTTACCGAAGGCGACGGACATGAAATCAGCGTCAAGCTGTTCGGCCTTGCCGGTACCCTGCTGTTTGCCTGGCTGATCTGGATCCTCAGCGACACCGCGATCCACCACGCCCTTACCCGCTCGCGCAAAGGCCTGGCCAATGCGCGGGCGCAGACCATGATGCCGTTGATCCGCAACGTGCTGTTCGTGACCATCTTCATCATCGCCGCCATTGTCGCCCTGGCGAACATGGGCATGAACGTCACGCCCCTGCTGGCCGGTGCCGGTGTGATCGGCCTGGCCATCGGTTTTGGTGCGCAGTCACTGGTGGCGGACTTGATCACCGGCCTGTTCATCATCATCGAAGACTCCCTGGCCATTGATGACTATGTGGATGTCGGCGGCCACCTTGGCACCGTCGAGGGCCTGACCATCCGTACCGTGCGCCTGCGCGATATCGACGGCATCGTCCACACCATCCCGTTCAGCGAGATCAAGAGCATCAAGAACTACTCGCGGGAATTCGGCTACGCGATTTTCCGCGTAGCGGTGCCAGCCAGCATGGACATCGACACCGCGATCAAGCTGATGCGCGACGTCGGCCAGAAAATGCGCGCCGACCCGCTGCAACGCCGCAATATCTGGTCGCCCCTGGAGTTCCAGGGCGTGGAAAGCTTCGAGTCCGGCAACGCCATCCTGCGTGCGCGCTTCAAGACCGCGCCGATCAAGCAGTGGGAAGTGTCGCGGGCGTTCAACCTGTCGCTCAAGCGCCACCTCGATGAAGCCGGGATGGACCTGGCGATGCCGCGCTTGAGCGTGCAAGTGGTGACGGCGGCGAGTGGGCCGCAGGAAGCTCAGGTCACATCCACCCCGACATGAATCGCATCATGGCGCCAGAACTCCAGATCGCAGTCGATCAGGCGCTGATGCTGATCGTAATTGACCCGGGCGATCCGCAGCCCGGGGCTGCCCGCCGAGACTTTCAAGGCGGCTGCCGCTTCTACCTGTAGAGAAGTCGGCACAATCTCAAAGCGCACGCGACCGTAGTGCAGGTCGTACTTGCGGGCGTACAACTCAGTCATCGACTCGTTCAGGTCACACGCCAGGATCCCCGGAAAATACTGGGGGTTGAGGTAGTGCTCCACATACAGCACCAGCCGCCCATCAATACGCCGCCGCCGGCAGATCTGGATCACGCTGGACAGTGCCGGCAGTTGCAGCCACGCGCAGACCGCGGCCGAAGCCGGTTGCAGGCGTGCCGAGATGACTTCGGTAGAAGGCACTCGCCCCTGGGCGCTGACCATGGCGTGGAAGTGGCTGCGCTGCATCAGGTTGTAGGCCAACCGGGGCGGCGAGACAAACCAGCCACGGCGCTCCTCGCGGTAGATCTGGCCCTGGGCCTCCAGTTGCAGCAAGGCCTCGCGCACCGTAATGCGGGTGGTACTAAACAACTCACTGAGTTTGCGCTCGGCGGGCAGTTTGCTCGTCGGGCTCAACAAACCGTGGCTGATCTGCTCTTGCAGCGCCAGGCCAATGGCTGTCACCGCTTTGGTTGCCTCATCACGCATCAACGTTACCTATCTGGACTAGGCCAGCACTGTTTGGGTGCGCCAAATGCCCCTGGAATGAGCGGCGGCTGTTGCATGCCAGCCTAGGCATCACACATGACCGACAGATGACAGCGCCTCGTGACACTGCCCCACACGCCCTGCAATACATCGGCCAAGTCCAAGAATTACGGGGGCCTGGCCTTGGTCTACGCTTACCCGGCAAGTACCTGCCCAGGCGCTTTAAAAACGACACCGACATAAAACTGTCATCCATCGCGCCTAAATTGGCTCGTGTATTGCTGACCTAGACCAAACCCACCGCGCCATCAAAAAATCGCAGCGTTGAAAACGCCCAAAGGAGCTTCGGATGAAACAGCTTTTCCTGGCATCACTGTTAGGCTCGACCATTGCCATGTGCACCGCCGCCATGGCCGCTGACACCGATTTGAAAACCCTGGAAGCTGCCGCCAAGGCAGAAGGCGCTGTGAACAGCGTCGGCATGCCCGATAACTGGGCCAACTGGAAAGGCACCTGGGAAGACCTGGCGGCCAAGTACGGCCTCAAGCACATGGACACCGATATGAGCTCGGCCCAGGAAATCGCCAAGTTCGCCGCAGAAAAAGACAATGCCAGCGCCGATATCGGCGACGTGGGCGCAGCCTTCGGACCGATTGCGGTCAAGCAGGGCGTGACCCAACCCTACAAGCCAAGCACCTGGGAACAGATCCCGGATTGGGCCAAGGACAAGGACGGCAACTGGGCCCTGGCCTACACCGGCACCATTGCGTTTATCGTCAACAAAAAGCTGTTGCACGGCTCCGAAGTGCCGACCAAGTGGTCTGACCTGAAAACCGGCAAATACAAGGTTTCGATTGGTGACGTGAGCACCGCCGCCCAGGCCGCCAACGGTGTACTGGCCGCCGCCCTGGCCACCGGTGGTGACGAGAAAAACATCCAGCCGGCGCTGCTGATGTTTGCCGAAATCGCCAAGCAGGGCCGTATCTCCCTGGCCAACCCGACCATCGCCACCATGGAAAAGGGCGAAGTGGAAGTGGGCGTGGTCTGGGACTTCAACGGCCTGAGCTACAAGGCCAAGATGGCCAACCCGGATGACTACGTGGTGCTGATCCCCTCGGATGGCTCGGTGATTTCCGGCTACACCACCATCATCAACAAATACGCCAAGCACCCCAACGCGGCCAAGCTGACCCGCGAATACATCTTCAGTGATGCCGGGCAAATCAACCTGGCCAAGGGCAATGCGCGGCCGATCCGTGCCGAACACCTGACCCTGCCACCTGAAGTGAAAGCCAAGCTGCTGCCTGACGAGCAATACAAAGGCGTGACTCCGATCAAGGACGCCGATGCCTGGGAGAAGACCTCCAAGGCGCTGCCGCAGAAGTGGCAGGAAGAAGTCATCATCAACATGCAATAAGCCCTGGGTGGGAGCTGGCTTGCCGGCGATAGCGGTATGACATTCAGCACGTGTATCGGCTGATGCACCGTTATCGCAGGCAAGCCAGCTCCCACAGTTGATCCGTTTCCGGAAGATCCACCGAATCAAGCCCAATTTGTCGCGGAGCCCCTGCCCCTATGAAGCACAACGTCATCCTTGTGGTGCTCGACGGCCTCAATTACGAGGTTGCCCGGCATGCCATGGGGCATCTCCAGGCCTACGTCGGCGCCGGGCGCGCAGCGCTGTACAAGCTGGAATGCGAATTGCCCGCCCTCTCACGCCCGCTCTACGAATGCATCCTGACCGGCGTAACGCCGATCGACAGTGGCATTGTCCACAACAACGTTTCGCGCCTGTCCAACCAGCGCAGCATTTTCCATTACGCCACCGACGCCGGCTTGACCACTGCGGCGGCGGCCTACCATTGGGTCAGCGAGCTGTATAACCGCTCGCCGTTTATCGCCGCCCGCGACCGGCATACCGACGACCTGGCGCTGGCAATCCAGCACGGGCACTTCTACTGGAGCGATCATTACCCCGACGCTCACCTGTTTGCCGATGCCGAAAGCCTGCGCCTCAAGCACGCGCCGAACTTTTTGCTGGTACACCCGATGAACATCGACGACGCCGGCCACAGGCACGGCCTCGACACCGCGCAATACCGTAACAGCGCCCGCTCGGCGGACATCATCCTCGCCGACTACCTGCAAGGCTGGCTCGACACCGGCTACCAGGTGCTGGTCACCGCCGACCACGGCATGAACAACGACCGCTCCCACAACGGCCTGCTGCCGGAAGAGCGTGAAGTGCCGCTGTTTGTGTTCGGTGATGCCTTCAGCCTCGAGCCCGAGGCCCAACCCAGGCAAACCGATATCTGCGGCACCGTCTGCGCCCTGCTTGGCGTTGCCCACGACAAACCTGTCTGCCAGGAGCTGTTGAAGTGAGTTCAGTGATCCGTGGTAAGTGGCTGGCCGCCTTGTGCCTGGTGCCTTTCGCCCTGTTTTTTATCGTGTTCCAGATAGCGCCGCTGTTCTGGGTGATGGTCAACAGCCTGCAATCGGAAGAGTTCGGCTGGGGCCTGGCCAACTTCAGCAAGATCTTCAGCTCGAAGTTCTACTTGCAGGCGATCCAGTACAGCCTGGAGCTGAGTTTCTACTCCAGCGTCTTCGGCATCATCATTGCCGTGCTCGGCAGTTACTCGTTGCGCAAGGTGGATTCGCCGCTGCGCAACTTCGTCACTGCCTTCGCCAACATGACCAGCAACTTCTCCGGCGTGCCCCTGGCCTTTGCCTTCATCATCCTGCTGGGGTTCAACGGCAGCATCACCATCATGCTCAAGCAGGCCGGGATCATTCAGGACTTCAACCTGTACTCCAAGACCGGCCTGATCATCCTGTACACCTATTTCCAGATCCCCCTGGGCGTGTTGCTGCTGTACCCGGCCTTCGATGCCCTGCGTGAAGACTGGCGCGAGTCCGCAGCACTCCTGGGCGCCAATGGCTGGCAGTACTGGCGGCATATCGGCCTGCCGGTGCTGACGCCGGCGTTGCTGGGCACCTTCGTGATCCTGGTGGCCAATGCCCTGGGCGCCTATGCCACGGTCTATGCGTTGACCACCGGCAACTTCAACGTGCTGCCGATCCGCATTGCGGCGATGGTCTCCGGCGATATTTCCCTGGACCCGAACATGGCCAGCGCCCTGGCCGTCATCCTGGTGGCGCTGATGACCGTGGTCACCGTGGTCCATCAACTGTTGCTCAAGAGGAGCTACCATGTCTCGCGCTGAAGCCAGCCCCGTCGCCCTCTATCATCGCGTGGTGGTGTACCTGCTGTTCGCGATCCTGGTGCTGCCGCTGATTGGCACCCTGGTGTACTCCCTTGCCAGCAGTTGGTCGGCCACCATCCTGCCCGCCGGTTTTACCTTTGAATGGTATGTACAGCTGTGGAGCGACCCGCGCTTTTTGCATGCCTTTGGCCAATCGCTGCTGGTGTGTGTCGGCGCACTGATCCTGTCGGTGGTGCTGATCCTGCCGCTGCTGTTCGTGGTGCACTACCACTTCCCCAGGCTCGACGCGCTGATGAATATCCTGATCCTGCTGCCTTTCGCGGTGCCGCCGGTGGTGTCCTCGGTGGGCCTGTTACAGCTGTATGGCTCGGGGCCGCTGGCGATGGTCGGCACACCGTGGATCCTGATTGGCTGCTACTTCACCGTGGCACTGCCGTTCATGTACCGCGCGATCACCAACAACCTGCAGGCGATCAACCTGCGTGACCTGATGGACGCCGCCCAACTGCTCGGCGCCAGCACCTGGCAGGCGGCGATCCTGGTGGTGCTGCCGAACCTGCGCAAGGGCTTGATGGTGGCGTTGCTGCTGTCGTTCTCGTTCCTGTTCGGCGAGTTTGTGTTCGCCAACATCCTTGTCGGTACGCGCTACGAGACCTTGCAGGTGTACCTCAACAACATGCGTAACAGCAGCGGCCACTTCACCAGCGCCGTGGTCATCTCCTATTTCCTTTTCGTGCTGCTGCTCACCTGGGCCGCCAACTTCTTGAACAAGGACAAAAGCCAATGAGCTTCGTCAGCGTCCAGCACCTGCAAAAAAGCTACGCCGCCACCCCGGTGTTCAGTGATATCAACTGCCAGATCGCCAAGGGCGAATTCGTCACCCTGCTTGGCCCGTCCGGTTGCGGCAAGTCCACGCTGCTGCGCTGCATCGCCGGGCTGACGCCGGTGGACAGTGGGCAGATCCTCCTGGACGGCCAGGATATCGTGCCGCTGAGCCCGCAGAAGCGCCATATCGGCATGGTGTTCCAGAGCTACGCGCTGTTCCCCAACATGACCGTGGAACAGAACGTCGCCTTCGGCCTGCGTATGCAGAAGGTCAACGCCGATGACAGCCACCAGCGGGTGCAGGAAGTGCTGCAACTGGTCGAGCTCAAGGACCTGGCCGGGCGCTATCCGCACCAGATGTCCGGCGGCCAATGCCAGCGCGTCGCCCTCGCCCGCTCCCTGGTCACCCGCCCGCGCCTGCTGCTGCTCGATGAGCCGCTGTCGGCACTGGATGCGCGGATTCGCAAACACCTGCGCGAGCAGATCCGCCAGATCCAGCGTGAACTGGGGCTGACCACGATTTTTGTGACCCATGACCAGGAAGAAGCCCTGGTCATGTCCGACCGCATCTTCCTGATGAACCAGGGCAAGATCGTGCAGAGCGGCGACGCTGAAACCCTGTACACCGCCCCCGTGGACGCCTTCGCCGCCGGTTTTATCGGCAACTACAACCTGCTGGACGCCGAGCAGGCCAGCAAGCTATTGCAGCGTCCGGTCAGCAGCCGTATTGCGATCCGTCCCGAGTCCATCGAACTGAACCGCAACGGTGAGCTGGACGCTCTGGTGCGCAGCCACAGCCTGCTGGGTAATGTGATTCGCTATCGCGTCGAAGCCCGGGGCGTTGAATTGGTGGTGGACGTACTCAACCGCTCGGCCCAGGATCTGCACCCAGACGGGCAACGCCTGGCACTTTCCATCGATCCCAGCGCACTGTGTGAGGTAGCCTGAGGATGCAGTGTTTATTGAGGAAGCATGACTGATGGCTTTGGTAATTTTTGATCTGGACGACACCCTGATCCACGGCGACTGCGCCACCTTGTGGAGCGAACAAATGGGCCGCCTGGGCTGGGTGGACCCCGATTCGTTCATGCGCAAGAACAACGAACTGATGGCCGCCTACAGCCGCGGCGAGCTGGCCATGGAAGAGTTCATGGACTTCAGCCTGGAACCGATGATCGGGCGCACCCCGGAAGAAGTCGCGCACCTGGTCGAGCCGTGGGTGGAAGATATTATCGAGCCGCTGATCTACAGCGACGCCACCAAGACCATCGCCCGCCACCGGCAGAACGGGGACCGGATCCTGGTGATCTCGGCCTCGGGCACGCACCTGGTCACGCCGATTGCCGCACGCATTGGCATTGATGAAGTACTGGGGATTGAACTGGACGTGGCCCACGGGGTGTACAGCGGCAAGACCGTGGGTGTACTGACGTACCGTGAAGGCAAGGTCGCCCGCTTGACGCAATGGCTGGAGCAGGAAGGTGAAAGCCTGGAGGGTGCGTATTTCTATTCGGATTCGCGCAATGACTTGCCGCTGTTGAGCAAGGTCGATTTCCCGCAGGTGGTGAACCCGGACCCGGTGCTGCAGGCCCACGCCGAACAGGCCGGATGGCCGATCCACCAGTGGACCTGAAGGCCCATTTTGGGCATTGAAACCCAATCAAATATGGGAGCTGGCTTGTCGGGTCGCCGCATCACCGCGATGGCTGCGGCAAGAACACCTGGGGTGTCAGGTATTCATTTGTCATCGTTAACGACCATCGCAGGCAAGCCAGCTCCCACAGGAGTCCGCGTACGCCTCGACGATCAGGTCGGCTGTCAGGCCGCCTCGCTTTGCTTTTGATCTTAGGCGCCCCGTTAAACCACGCTGGCCGTCATCCGATATTGATTTGGGGGGTAACCCGGCAGGACGCCGGGTTAGCCGCGCTGGGCCATGAATGGCCCAGCGCGGCGGCCCCCCAAAT
>NZ_JAARMC010000025.1:0-80211 GCF_012985595.1 Pseudomonas sp. WS 5411 | reverse complement strand
AGGCGCCCCGTTAAACCACGATGGCCGCAGGCAGGTATTGCGCAGTGGGCACCCCGGCATGGATGCCGGGGTAGCCGCGACACGGCCATGGATGGCCGATCGCGGCGGGCCCACGGAGCAATGCCTGACTGCGGGCATGCCGAGCCTAGGCGAGGCACCGAGTGGTGGGGCAAGAGCCCTTTTGGTTACTTTTGGGGCTCTTTTCCAAAAGTGACCCGCCGTAAGGGCGGAACCAATAGCCGCCGTGACCGCAGCAACGGATATGTACACACACACTCAGAAGAGAGTTGTATAGATACTCATGCCGCGATGCCGCAAGTTCAGCCAAAGAGGTATCGACTGACCCACCAACAGGATCCGGGCGAAGCAGAAAAACCCCTGCCACATCACACATCAAATGTCGAAGCTGCCTTATACCCACTCAAGGTTGGCAAGGATCGGTCTTGTTCAACAAATTCCCCGTCGAATACCACACACGCTGCGCCGCCGGCCCCAGGTCCAGCGCCACCGGCGCATCCGCACGCCCCTCCAGCAAGGTCGGATAAACCCCAGGCTTGAGCGGCGACTGACACACAATCGGCAACGACTGCACCGTGGTGAAATTCAAATCCACCGTAGACACCAATTGCGCCGCCGAAAACGGCGCCGGTGGCCCAGGCAGGGTGATGATTTCCTGGAAGTCCGGATCCTGGGCGATGTAGTGCGTCAGGTGCGCCTCATTACCCCGGCCAAACAGGGTGTACACCATCTGTTTGGGCCGCTCGATCCCCAGGTTGAACGGCCGGTAGATCACCACCGCCTCGACCGTCACCGGCACGTTGTCAAACAGCACCGGCCCCGGGGTGCCGCCGCCATCATTGGAGTAGCCGTCATAGATCGTCGCCTTGAACGCGGTCACTTCGCCGGCCTTGAGTTGGGGCAGGGTGAAGGTGTCGTTATCGACATTGATCAGGTTATACGGCTTGCTCGGGTTGGCCGCGCGCAGGGCCTGGTACTTGGCCATTACGTCAGCCGGCAGGCTGGCCTGCAGGACGATCTGGTACATGTGCTTTTCCGTGGTGAACATCGGCATGTGCACCAGGAACAGGGTCTGCGAGCCGACCATGAACATGCCGTGGTTGCCCGGTGCATCGGCATCGGCGCCGTTGTTCAGGGCGTGCAGTTCATGGGCCGAATGGGCAAAGGCCTGGGGGGCGAGGGCCATTGACAGGGCGAGCAGCAGGGTGGCGAGGGAGCGTTTCATGGTTGGCCGTCCTTGAGGGTTTCGAAGGCATGTACGCGTTTGATCAGGCTTGTATGTTTGGCCGAATCGGCGTTGTTGAACAGGAACGAGAAGTCCGAGGCCAGGGTGGCGCTGCCGGCAATGGTCGCTTGCTGATGGCAGTCATTGCAGTTCATGCCCTGGACGTACGTCTCCAGGGTGGTATTGGCCACGGGTACGTTGCTGTCGCTGATAAAAGCACCGTAGGACAGGGGAACCTTCGCATTCGGGCCCGGCTCGGGGTCGGGCGGCGTCGGGGCGGTGATCCACAGCACATTGATCAGCTTGTAGTACTGGAACACCGACTGGCCGTTGGTCTGTTGGGCGAAGCTGGCCTGCACCGCGCCGTTGAGCGCCTGCATGTCCGACGACAGTGGGTGTTCGCGGGTGGTCTGCACCGGTTGGTCCCGTGGATAGGGTTCGGTGCATTCGCGATCCGGGTGGTGCTGTTTGCACTGGATGCGCGCCACGTTCGGCGTACACACATCGGGGCCGCCGGTGCAGTTGGGATTGTTGAAGGTGTAGCCGTCCGGGGGCAGCTGTTGCGCGGGCACCTGGCCCGGTTCCGGTACGTTGTCCACGTGCTCGAAGGTAGTCCAGATAAAGTTCGGTGAGCTCTGGGTCTTGTTGATGATATGCAGGCCCACCAGGCCCACCACCTGTTGGGTGCATTGCAGGGTGGCGGGGTTCTTGAGCCAGGCCACAGTGGTCAGGTAGCGCCCGTAGAGCTGGGGCTGGCCGGTGAGGATGCGCCAGGCGGCCTTGAGTTCCAGGGCGCCCAGTTGCTCCTGGGGCAGCGGGGTGGTGGGCATCGAGCGCATCAGCTCACCGGCGGGCAGCGACAGGCCGGCCGGGTGTTTGCCATCGCTGTTTTGCGCGACGATCAGTTGATTGGCGGCATCGTACAGACCGTTGTCGACGATGTAGTCGAACTCGGCCTTGCCCACCTTGCGTTCGAAATACACCAGGTTGCCGGTCTGGTCCGTGAGCCAGCCACCGGCGGCTTCCATGATCGGGTCGGGAATCGACGCCAGGGTGCCGCTGGACAAGTGGAAGCGATGCTTGGCGTTGGTCGCGCTTTCCGAGGTGGCATTCATGAATTTACGCGCCCCTACCGACAGGGCCTGGAGGCTGTCCTGGCTGCTGCAATTGGGCGGCACCAGGGTTTGCACCCCCCAACCGCTGGGCTTGGGTGCACCGGGCAGGAAAATCTCATTGGCGTCTTTGTAGCTGGCCCATACCGGCGCCACGCTCATGGGCTGCCCGGCGGTGGTGGGCACGCCGAATTGCGCGACGGCGATGGTTCTGTCCGGCTCGCCCGCCAGGCTGGCATTGGCCGGCCAGCCGGGGTCCACCGGCCAGTTCAGGGCGATGAACAATTGCCAGCCAAAGCAATTCATAAAGCTCTGGCCGGTGGTGTTGAAGTTGTTGACCGGCATAAACCCGCCGCTCTTGGGGTTGAACACCAGTTGCTGCTGGACGCAGTTATCGGCATCGGACGCGTGGGCCAAGGGCAGGATAAACAGTGACAGCAGGGTGCTGACCAGCAGCAGACGACTCAAGCGAAACCTGGACATCATCGCGCTCCTTGCACAAATGAGGGGGCTTGTTGTGGCGAGGGGCTTGCCCCCTCGCCACAGGGGGGGGGCTTAGGTGGATGGCACCAGCGCCAGCCCGGATTCCCACGGGTGGTCCGCCGCGCTGACGTTATCCGCCTCGCCCGGGTTGAGCGCGCGTACCGTCACCAGTCCCGGCGCCGCGTTCGCCGCGACGCTGATGGTCATGATGTAACCCTGGGTGCCGCCCGCGTTGGTCTGGCCGGGAATGGCCGAGGCGTCGGGCATGAACTTCGTGACCTGTGCCGTCACCCCGGGATTGCTGAACTGGATCCTCGCCGTGGCGGCGGTGGTCTGCAGATCGGCGCCTTGCACCACCAGGACAAACTGCCCGCTGCTGCCAGGGGCCAGCCAGGCCGGCAGGTCGGTAGGCGACTGGCCGTAGAACAGGTCCAGCGGCAATAACTGCACCGGCCAGGGTTGCAGGCCATTGACCCGGTCTTGTACGCAAGGAGACGGCGCCGCCGTGGTGCTCGGCATGACGGTCACACTCAGGCCCACCAGCAGTTGCTGGGCAATCACCCACACATAGTCCACGGCCTGGCCGTTGATGGTGATGTCATTGATCGAGAACCCCGCGCTTTGCGGCACCTCGAACACCGCCTGGAGGATCTGGTCGGAGCCGTTGATCGCCGATTTGGCGGTGCCGCGGGTAATGCGCCAGTACTGACTCACATCCTGGCCCTGCGGGCCTTTCCACGCGCTGAAGTTGGTCGGTTGCTGCAGGTACAGGGCGATGGGATTGGTCAGGGATATACGGTTGCTGATGGCCGCCTCATTGGCCGCAAAACCGATATGCGGGTCGGAGTTGCGATAGTTCTGCCCATATTGCGCGCAGCAGATCAGCGACTGAGGGTTCTGGCTGCTTTTCAGGGGCCGCATGATCGTGGCCGCCGCCGCCAGGTACACCTCGGCGCTGAGGGTGTTGGGGCCGGACGTCAGGTGCATCGCGCCACCGAACTGGCCGGGCGTACAGGCGGTGCCGGCGTTCCATTTGTTGACAGTGTCGTAGGCGGGCAGGCCCGTGGTCGGGTCAATCACCGGATCCCCGGCATTGCCGGTCGGGCAGTTGGTGGCGTAGCGCAGGTAGAGGTCTTCGAGTTGGACGTTCGGGTCGATGTAGTCGCGATACAGTCCCAGCACGGCATTCGGGTCGATGCGCCACATGGCCAGGAAGTACGCCGGGTTTTCGCTGGTGAAGGTGATTTTGCGCATGTCGCCATTGGCATCGCGGACAATCGACCACTCGCAATACTCGTCCAGCCAGCCCCGTGGGCCCGAGGGTGAGAAATCCTTGTACTTGCCGTTCCAGTCGATACTCGGGCAACGGGTCACCGGCAGTTGCAGCAGGGTGCCTTTCTTGTCCGGGTCGTACAGGGTGTACAGGGTGTCGTTGATGGTGATCTGGCCATTGTCGGTCAGTTCCATGACCTGTTGCAGGGTCATGGCCTTGCCGCCCAGTTGCGGAATCACCGCCGTGCCGTTGCTATAAAAAAACGTCCACAGCCGGTTGGGAAAGGGTTGCCAGGTAATCGCCGGCGGGGTGGTGTCGCCATAGCCCTCGACCAGCGGGTTGTAATAGCCCGAGCGTGGCGCGTCGTACAGGCCCGACCATGGGTTGCCGATGATCGCCGCTTCGGTCCAGCCGGTGACGTCGTTGTTCCAGTCGGTTTCAAATTGCGGCAACTGGTCTTCCAGGCCCAGCTTGTTGTAGTCCTTTGGCGCTTGCCCGGCGGGGGAGGTGAATTGCTTGAAGGGCGTGCTCATGTCAGATCTCCATGGGGGGTAGAAACGGAGCAGCAACCGGCACTCGGGGGAGGGTCGGCAACGGTCTGGCGCGGGTCGTCCCACACCAGTTGGGCGATAAAGCCAGGCAGCGGCGCATACTCTTGCGGCGCCAATACCCGGCCACTATCGAGATGGGTGACCAGCAGGCTCAACTGCAGCTCGTCCGTGGGGCCAAGGTGCAATGCCGTGACACTGCGCGCGGCATTCAGCGCGCGGCACACGCCATGGGGGATGCAGCGCCCCTTGTCATCCACCAGGCCCATGCCGATCCGGCTGAAGCGCCCGACGTAGTGCGGGTTCTCAGCGCTGACCTGCTGGGGCGTGGCGTCGGCCTGGTTGAGGAAAACGTCGATCAGGTAGGTGTCGTGGGTGCAGCGCACATGGTCGAACACTACCCACGGGCCGCTGGCCTGGGCCTGCTCCTGGGCAGGCGCGGCACTGTGCGGGCAGCACGCTTTTGCGCTGGCGCGTCGTGCACCGAACGGCGGCGCCACTGGGGTGCCGTAGTCGTAGCCGATGTGCCGGCTGTCCTGGGCCATATCGCCCAGGGTGGTGTAGCGCCAGGCATCGGCACTGGTGAACGTGACTGTCTCGGCCTGGTTGCCGGCAAACGGCTGGAGCAGGCACTGGGTGGTGTACTGCGCCGCCGGGTTGGCGCGGATCCAGATCTCCAGCACGCGGTCGATATTGGCGTGGTAAGAGCAGAACAGTGGGTCAAACGCGGTGTAGGCGTTATCGGCCATATCGCCGCCGATCCAGCCGTGATAGTTGTCGTGGGGCTGCTCGTACAGGCCATCGAAATTCAGTGTGCGATTGGGGTACAACTCGTCTTTTTGCGGCGGATCGAATTCGGTGATATTGGCCCAGGGATACCCCGGCACACCCTGGGGCTGGCTGAAGGTCTTGAACGTCAAGGCATCCACCACCTGCTGCTGGAAAATCCGGCTCATGCCATACAACTGGGTGCGTTTGAGGCGTTGTGAGTCGCCCTGGGTGTAGAACAGCGGGTTGCGTTGCACAAAGCGGCAGTCCACGCCCTCGACATTGCCCGAGGCACACACCTTCGAGCGCCCATCCTTGGCCGCCGCATAGCGCAATGGGTTGGGCCGTACTTCGCCGCTGCGGGGGTGCACATAGGTTTCATCGAGAAACGCCTGGGGCAAACCGGCCTGGGGGCTGCCATCGACACTGGCGTCTTCGGCCATCCAGTCCCAGTACGGGATCGGGTAGTCAATCAAGGCTTCCAGGTACAGCAGGTAAGCGCGATGCCACAGGGCAAAGGCCTCCTGATAATGCAGGCACCAGTTGCTGTGGATATAGGCATAGCGTTGCCACGGCGAGCCACTGTCCGGGTTGCCGATCTGCATCACGTCATCGAGCCGCGCGCGGTACAGGTCCAGTTGTTCCTGACTCAGCGCGCGGATGTCCTGGCGCACGCGCCTGACCGGGTGCGGCAGGTCTGGCGGCGGGATGCGCTCGGCGATATCGAACGGCGAAAAACTGTTCAGGCGCCAGCCCTGGTTGACCCACAACCGGAAGGTTTCCAGGGCGTCGATCGGCCAGAACTGCCGGTCATCCAGGGTCAGCGGCATGTTGCGTGAGGCCAGGTGCTGGTAGATGGTTTCGGACCAGGCCTTGACCGAATCGGGGTCTTCCAGGAACACGTCGTAGGCATTCATGCAACGCACCCACGAGCCTGCGACCTGGCCGCGCTCGGCGGGCGGTATCCAGTAAGGCGCGGTGAAAAGCCCTTGGATATCAGCGGTCCATGTCGGTTTCGCAACTATCATAAGATCCCTCTCACGCCGCCCATGCTGGATCTTTCGGGGCTGCTAAGCTGGAATTGATAGTAACGGGCCACTGTGCAGTGATTTGTGCAAATTGGCCGCCCGTTACGGCGGATTCATTGCAGTTTTCTCAAGGAAGAAGTGGAAATAATGACAGACGCCATGGATTTGAAAATTCTCGGCAAATTGCAGAAGGATTGTACCCAGAGCCTGGACCTGCTCAGCGACAGCGTGGGGCTGTCCTCGACCAGTTGTTACCGGCGCATCCGGCGCCTGGAGAGCGTGGGGATCATCAAGGCGAAAGTCGCGGTGCTGGATGAAAAAAAGCTGGGGATCCAGGTCACGGCGTTCTTTTTGATCAAGCTCGACAAGGACAGCAACGACATTGATCGCAAGATGCAACACATCCTGGCCACCCGCCCGGAGATTCAGGACTGCTACCTGATGACCGGGGAGTTCGATTTTGTGATGGTGGCCAAGTTTCGCGATGCCACGGAGTACACCGAATATATCTATCGGTTTCTCGACACTTACCGTGATATTCCGATTCGCACTTATTCGTCGACGTTGGTGGTGCGTACGGTGAAGAAGTCTTATGAACTGCCGCTGCAGGGTGTGCAGCATTTGCCTCCGGATCTGTAGACGCGCGGTTTGTGGCATAGGTATCTACACAACTCTTTCATGGTTGTTGGGGGTTGTGTACATATCCGTTGCTGCGGTCACGGCCACTTAGGGTTCCGCCCTTACGGCGGCTCACTTTGGAAAGCCCCAAAGTAAGCAAAGGGCTCTTGCCCCACCACTCGGTGCCTCGCCTAGGCTCGGCATGCCCGCAGTCAGGCATTGCTCCGTGGGCCCGCCGCGATCGGCCATCCCTGGCCGTGTCGCGGCTACCCCGGCATCCATGCCGGGGTGCCCACTGCGCAATGCCTGCCTGCGGCCATCGTGGTTTAACGGGGCGCCTAAGATCAAGATCAAAAGCCAGATCAAAAGCAGAGCAACAGCAACAGCAACAGCAATGCCAAAGCCAGAGCGCGAAGCTGCATTCCCCCTGTGGGAGCTGGCTTGCCTGCGATGGCGGTTCATCAGCCAATACATTTATCGACTGATACACCGCCATCGCAGGCAAGCCAGCTCCCACAGGTACACGCGCACGCCTCGACGATCAGGTCGGCTGTCAGGCCGCCTCGCTTTGCTTGTGATTTTGATCTGAGGCGCCCCGTTAAACCACGCTGGCCGTCATCCGATATTGATTTGGGGGGTAACCCGGCAGGACGCCGGGTTAGCCGCGCTGGGCCATGGATGGCCCATCGCGGCGGCCCCCCAAATCAATGTCGGATGACGGGCACACCGAGCCTGGGCGAGGTGCCGAGTGGTGGGGCAAGAGCCCTTTGCTTACTTTGGGGCTTTCCAAAGTGAGCCGCCGTAAGGGCGGAACCCTAAGTGGCCATGACCGCAGCAACGGATATGTACACAAACCCAGAAGAGAGCTGTGTAGCGACCTACGCCCATCGCGAACAAGCCCTCTCCCACATTAGGTTGCTGACGACGCCCGACAATCAGCCCTGCGGAATGAAGCTTTTATGACAAAAGTTCGGTAGTCCCCCCGTCCCTCCGTCTTGCCTATGTAACGCGCTCAAGCACGCGAAACAGGCCAGGAGTGGGGCGGATGGGAACTATGGAACGCTACTCGAAAGTAGGCATGCAGGAACTCGATCAGCGCCTGTCGAAGATCGTCGAAGCCGCCCGCAAGAAGCCGGTGTCGGTCTATCGCTATGGCGCGCCCTGGGTCTGGATCGTGTCCCAGGAGGACTGGCAAGGCGCTTTGAAAGAGGTGTCCAGCTATATACCTGCCGGTCACTCCCTGGTGTTGCTGCGCCCGCAGATCGACGAGGTGCTGGAGCAGCACCACGACTTGCTGCAGGCCCTGAATGCCGAGCCTGGCATGCTTATCGCCCCGCGCACGGTGCTGCAGATTCTGCTGCTGCAACTGCTCTATTCGGTGCCCAGCGAACAGCAACTGCACGAGCAACTCAACTACAACCTGCTGTTCCGCTGGTTCGTCGGCCTCGACCTGACCCAGCGGGTGTGGGGCATCCACGTTCTGCAGCGCGATATCGCCACGCTCCTGGGCAACCCACGGGCGGTGCAGTTGATCCAGAAAATCATCGGTGAAGTGTTCTGTGGCGCCTTGCTGCACATGCCGGAGTTCTCCTTGAACTTCGCGCTGCTGCATACCTGGCTGGCACGGCATGCCAATACCTCGACATCCAGCAATTGAGTCGGCCGAACGTGGTGCCAACAACCGTGAAGGCCAGCCATTCGAGTAATCCAGGGGGCGGTGTGACGCATCTGTTCAAATCAACGCTGGCGCTGTGCTGGCTGACACTGGCGCTGCCGGTGTCAGCCGATGAGCCAGGTGGCGCGTCCGAGGCCGCGGTGCGGCGGGTGGACGTCAATGAGTACTTTGTGCGCGGCAATACGGTGCTCGACGCTCGGGCGATCGAAGAGGCGGTGTACCCGTTCCTGGGCCCGCAAAAGACCTTGAGCGATATCGAAGGCGCCCGCGATGCCTTGCAGAAGATCTACCAGGCGCGCGGTTATCAGTCGGTGTTTGTCGAATTGCCCGAGCAGAAGGTCGATGACGGCATCGTCTACCTGCAAGTCAGCGAGACCAAGGTCGGCCGAGTGCGGGTGGTGGGGGCCAAGCACTATTCGCCGGTAGAGATCCGCGAAGAAGTTTCGGCGCTGAAGGAGGGGGCGGTGCCGGATTTTGCCACGGTGCAGACCCAGCTCGCCGGCCTCAATCGCGGGGCAGGGCGCCAGGTCACGCCGCTGGTGCGCGAGGGCCAGCGCCCCGGCACCATGGATGTGGACCTGCAAGTGGAGGACCAGAACCCCTGGCACGCCAGCCTCGGCCTGAACAACGACTACAGTGCCGACACCGAGAAGCTGCGCAGTGTCGCGACCCTGGGCTACGACAACCTCTGGCAACTGGGCCACAGCGTGTCCTTGACCTTCTTTACTGCGCCCCAGGACAGCGAAAACGCCAAGGTCTGGTCCGGCGCCTACAGCGCGCCGCTCAACGAGCGCTGGACTGTGCAGTTCTCCGGTTATCAGTCCGACAGCAATATCGCCACCATCGGCGGCAGCAACGTGCTGGGCAAGGGTCACTCCTACGGCGTCTCGGCGATCTACAACCTGCCGGCCAGTGGTGTATGGGCCAACTCGTTATCGGTGGGGGTGGACTTCAAGGACTTCGAGGAGCAGATGCAGTTCGGCGCCAGCCGCGACCAGATCCCGCTCAAGTACGCGCCGCTGACCTTCGGCTACAACGGCTACCGCTACACCGAGCAGGCGCAACTGGGCCTGGGCCTGAACCTGGTGGTCGGCACCCGTGCGTTTTTTGGCTACGGCAGCGACGCCGAAGAATTCCAGTACAAACGCGACCAGGCCAGCCCCAGCTTTGCCGTGCTCAAGGGCGACCTGAATTACACCTACACCTTCACCGGCGACTGGCAGTCGGCGACCAAGACCGCGTTCCAACTGGCGTCTGGCCCGCTGGTCTCCAACGAGCAGTATTCGGCCGGTGGCGCCACGTCGATCCGTGGCTACCTGGCCGCCGAACGCACCGGGGATGAGGGCTACTTGCTCTCCCAGGAATTGCGTACGCCATCCCTGGCCAAGTTCCTCGGCAGCTATGTGCAGGAGTGGCGCTTCTACGCGTTTGCCGAAGGCGCGCGCCTGCGCCTGCATGACCCGCTGCCCGAGCAGGAAGACGAATACAGCCTGGCCAGCGTCGGCCTCGGCACCCGTGCCAGTTTGAGCAAGTGGTTGTCCGGCAGCCTGGATTGGGGCTACCCGCTGCTCGATGGACCGAACACCCAGAAACAGGACTCGCGACTGCACTTCAGTGTGCAGGCGACTTTCTGACCCTTTTTTCCGGAGAACCCTTCACATGCAACGCCTATTTCTGAGCCTGTTTATCTGCCTGGGCTTCGTGCTCCCGGCCACCGCCCAAGCCTGGTGGCAGGACGACTGGCACTACCGTAAACAGATCTCGCTGGACACCACCCCCCAAGGCGCCGCGATCAATCAGGCGCTGGGCCGTACTGCCTTGCTGGTGCGCTTGCACACCGGCAACTTCACCTTCGACGGGGTCAAGGAAGACGGCGCCGACCTGCGCTTTGTCAGCGCCGACGACAAGACCGTGTTCAATCACCAGATCGAGAGCTTCGACCCGCTGATGGGCATGGCGTTGATCTGGGTCGATGTGCCCAAGATCGAAGGCGGCCAGCGTCAGGACCTGTGGATGTACTACGGCAACGACAAGGCCCCGGCGACCGGCAACGGCCAACTGACGTTCGATCCGAGCTACACCGCGCTCTACCATTTCGAGGGCGCCAACGGCACGCCGGCCCGTGACACCACGGCCTATGGCAACACCGCGCTGAACGCCACCGGTGCGAGCATCGACGGCGTGATCGGGCGGGCCTTGCAGTTCAGCGGCCAGCCGTTGCTGTTGCCGGCCAGTCCGTCGTTGCAACACACCGCCAGCGGCGCCTTTACTTTCAGTGCCTGGCTGCGCCTGGACCAGGCCGCCGGTGAGCAAGTGGTGCTGGCCCGCCGTGAAGGCAGCAGCAGCCTGGTGCTGGGCCTGAACCAGGGCATGCCGTTTGTCGAGATCGACGGCCAGCGTGCGGTATCGACCCAGCCGCTGAACCCCGGCCAATGGCAACACCTGGCCTTTACGGCCGCTGGCAACGCCGTGACCCTGTATGTCAACGGCCGCGAAACCGCGACCCTGGCGCTGGCGATGCCGGCGTTCAATTCCCAACTGGCCATTGGCGCCGACCTGCCGGAGTCCACCGGCGGCCTGCTGCCCTTTGCCGGGGCGATGGATGAGCTGCGCCTGTCCAAAGTCGCACGCCCGGCGGGGGCGTTGTTGGCCGATGCCAGCGCCCAGGGTTCTGAGTCGAAACTGCTGGCCTATGGCGTGGATGAAGAACAGTCGGGCTTTGGTTTCGGCAGCCTGGGCTTTTTGCTCAAGGCCGTGCCTATCGACGCCTGGGTGATCATCCTGGTGCTGGTGGCGATGATGGTCCAGTCGTGGGTCATCATGTTCCGCAAGAACCGCATGGTCAGCCGCGTCAGCAGTGCCAACGAGATCTTCCGCGAGCAGTTCGCGCAGATCGGCACCCGCCTGGAGATGTACTACGACGACCAGATCCTGGCCGAGCGCCTCAGCCACTCGTCGTTATGGCGCCTGTACCGCGTCGCCGTCCAGGAAATCCGCACCCGCCGCGCCCAGGGCGCCGACACCAGCTCGGTCTCGGCAGCCACCATCGAAGCCATCCGCTGCTCCATGGACGGCGTGCGCACCCGGGAAAACCAGCAGCTCAGCGCCAAGCTCTCGACCCTGTCCAACGCCATTGCCGGCGGCCCGTACATCGGCCTGCTCGGTACGGTGCTGGGGATCATGGTGGTGTTCCTCGGCACGGCCATGGCCGGCGACGTGAACATCAATGCGATCGCCCCGGGCATGGCTGCTGCGTTGCTGGCCACCGCCATGGGCCTGTTTGTCGCGATCCCCGCACTGTTTGGCTACAACCGCCTGATCACCCGCAACAAGGAGGTCAGTGCCGACATGCGCGTGTTCGTCGATGAGTTCATCACCCGCCTGGCCGAGATGCACGGCGAGAGCCAGTCCAGCGAAGCCGCGCATCGGCGCGCCCAGCCAGCCCACGTACCGGCCTGAGGAGAATCAGCATGGCTTCTGTGAATGCCTCCCACGACGATGACGAAGACGCCGCCGTCGACAGCATCAACATCACGCCCCTGGTGGACGTGCTGATGGTGGTGCTGGTGATGTTTATCCTCACCGCCACGGCCCAGGTCTCGGGGATCCAGATCCACTTGCCCAAGGCCAGTGCCTCGGTGTCGTTGTCCGAGGCCAAGACCAAGGCGATTTCGGTGAATGACGGCGGCCAGGTATTCCTCGACGCCTACCCGGTAACTCTGGGGGAACTGGAAGAACGCCTGCGTATCGAGAAGGCCCTGAACCCGGAGTTTCCGGTGATTGTGCGCGGCGATGCCACGGTGCAGTACCAGAAGGTCATCGAGGTGCTTGATTTGCTGCGCCGCCTGGAGCTGTCCCAGGTCGGCCTGGTCACTGGCAAACCATCGTGACCGCACAGATGCCGATCCCACCCACGCCCGTGAAGAAGTCGCCGCTGCGCCCGCTGAAGTGGGGCGCCGGCCTGCTGGTGGGCGCCGTGGCCGCGTGGTTCCTGTGGCAGTGGGCCAATGACATGAGCGGCGTGCGCCGCGAAGCGCCCAAGGTGCCGATGATTATCCCGTTGCCGCCACCACCGCCGCCGCCCCCGGAACCGCCCAAGGAGCCCGAGCCCCAGGTCGAGGAAAAGATCCCCGAGCCTGAGCCCACACCTGCGCCGGAGGAGGTCAAGCCGGAGCAAGAGGCACCCCCGAGTCCTGCCGACGACCTGGCCAACCCGATGCAGATCGACGGTGATGCCCAGGCCGGTAACGACGGTTTCAACGTGGGGGCCGGCAAGGGCGGCGGCATGGCCGGGTCCGGTGGGGGCGGCCTGGGCACGGGCACGTTCAAGCAGTACCTGGCCGGGGTGTTCCAGCGCTTGCTGCGCGAAGACCCGGAGTTGCGCAAGAAGGCCTATGCGGTGCAGGCCGACCTGTGGTTGAGCGGCGATGGCGAGGTCACGCGTGTAGAGCTGGCCCAGTCCAGCGGCGATGCCGACACCGACGCCCAGGTACTGGCGGCACTGCGGGCCACGCCCCGTTTGAAAGAACGCACACCGGCCTCCCTGACGTTGCCGGTGCGCCTGTCCCTCAAGGGCCGCCGCCCGGAGTGAGCCAACCTTTTTTGCAGTTTTCTACAGGAGTTGTGTGCAAATGATTTCCCACGTGAATCGAGTGACCCTGGCGGTCGGCATGGTCATCGCGACCCTGGTCGGCCAGGCAACGGCCGCCCCGGCCGGGCCTTCGGAAAACGCCACGATCAACCTGATCCGCCTGCTGGTGCAGCAAGGTGTGCTCAAGCAGGAACAGGCCGAGGGGTTGATCGCCCAGGCCGAGAAAGAGGCGGTGCAGGCGCGCCAGACCGCGGTGGCCGCCACCGGGCCTGCGGCGGCCCCTGGGGATGTGCGGGTGCAGTACGTGCCGGCCGCCGTGCGTGATCAGATCCGCGACCAGGTCAAGGCCGAAGTCATGGCCACTGCCAAGCAGGAAAACTGGGCCCAGCCCAACACCTTCCCGGACTGGGTCTCGCGTATCAGCTTCGATGGCGACATCCGCCTGCGTGACGAGTCGCGGTTCTTCTCTGGCAACAACAGCAACGAAATCGTCGATTACGCCAAGCTCAACGAGAACGGTCCCTACGACGTCAACAAAGACACCAACACCCGCCTGCCGCCATTGCTCAACACCCGTGAAGACCGCGAGAACCTGTTCCGCTTGCGCGCACGCCTGGGGATGAAGGCGATCATTTCGCCGGAGTGGACCGCAGGCATCCGCATCGGCACCGGCTCCGACAACAACCCGGTGTCCACCACCCAGACTTTGGGCGGCGGCTTTGGCAAGAAAGATATCTGGCTCGACCAGGGCTACCTGACCTGGAAGGCCACCCAGGACCTGACCCTGACGGGCGGGCGGATCGCCAACCCGTTCTATTCCACCGACATGATGTACTCCAGCGACCTCAACTTCGACGGCGTGGCGGCGATCTTCAACCACAGCCTCAACAACGAATGGGGCCTGTTCGGCACGCTGGGCGCGTTCCCGGTGGAGTACACCTCCGACACCGCCAGCAGCAACGGTTTCGACAAGGAGGACAGCGACACCAAATGGCTGTTCGGCGGGCAGATCGGCGCCAACTGGAAGATCAACCGCAGCAACAGCCTCAAGGGCGCATTGGCCTACTACCGCTTCGACGACATCGAAGGCCAGCGCTCCAGCCCTTGCTCGCCATGGGCCGGCGCGCCGGGCTGCGACACCGACGGCTCGCGCGTGGCCTTTATGCAAAAGGGCAACAGCGTGTTCCTGCTGCGCAATATCAACGCCAACCCGGCGACCCCGGGCCTGACCCCGCAACCGCAATACGTGGGCCTGGCCTCCAAGTTCGATGTGCTGGACCTGAACCTGGTGTGGGACAGCGAACTGCCCCAAGACTTCAAGCTGCGCAGCCAGGCCAACTTCATTCACAACCTGGCCTACGACAAGGGCGAGATGCTCAAGCGCAGCGAAGGCGAGATCGTCAACAACATCAACAGCAAGGGCCAGTTTGAAAGTGGCGGCAATGCGCTGATGGTGCAGTTCACCCTCGGCAGCGCCCTGGAGATGAAAAAGGCCGGCGACTGGAACCTGTTGGCTGGCTACAAGTACATCCAGCCGGATGCCTTGCCGGACGGCTTCAACGACTCGTCCTTCCACCTCGGCGGCACCAACGCCAAGGGCTACTTCATTGGCGGCAACTACGGCATCGACAAGAACATCTACGCCAGCGCCCGTTGGCTGAGCGCCTCTGAGGTGTATGGCGCGCCGTTTGAAGTCGATGTGATGCAACTGGAACTGAATACGCGCTTCTGACGCGCCGGGAGATACCCATGAACATGCGAATTTGCGGACTGGTCCTGGCCCTGGTCGCCACCGGCGCCTCGGCCGAAGGCATGGAGGAGCGCCTGCGCACCCAGTTGCGCAGCACCACCGCGCAGCTGCAGGCACTGCAAAGCGAACAGGCCCAGGCCGCCGCTGCACGGATTGCCGCCGAAAACCAGGCCAAGCAGGCCCAGGTGCAGATCAAGCAGTTGAGCCTGGAGCTGGACAAGGCCCGAGGCTTGGCCGAGCAACTGGCCGGCCAGCAGCAGAGCCTGCACAGCCAGGCCCAGGCGCAAGTGGCGGCGAGTGCCGAGCAGACCGGCAAGTTCAAAAAGGCTTATGACGACCTGCTGGTGCTGGCCCGTGGCAAAGAAACCGAGCGCGCGCGCCTGCAGGCGCAACTGGCTGAACGTGACACACAAGTGCAGCAATGTTCAGCCAAGAATCAACAGATGTATGGCGTGGCCCAAGCGTTGCTCGCGGCCTACGAAAAAATCGACGTGGCCGAGGTCATGAGCATTCGCCAACCGTTCGCCAGCGGCGCGCGGGTCAAGTTCGAAGAACTGGCCCAGGGTTTTGGCGATGGCCTGTACAACAGCCGTTTCGATGCGCCCCAGGCGGCGCTTAATCACTGATCAACCAAGGAAGAAGTTAACCATGAGCGAATTGATGAGCAGCGTGACCCCCCAGCGCCTGACCGAGTTGCTGCAAGAGGCCGGCTACCGGGTCAACCAGAGCGAGCAGAACGGCATCGTGCAACTGCTCAGCGCCAGCCAGGGCATCGGCTTTGCCGTGCGCTTCGGCAACCCGGCGGCGGAGCAGGGCGCCTATGTGGATTTCACCTACAGTTGCGCGCTGCGGGTCCAGGGCGAGTTGCCCGCAGGCCTGGCCCCGGTCTGGAACACCTCGCGGCGCTTTGCCCGGTTGTCGGTGCAGGGGGAGTTCCTGCTGATGGAGATGGACGTGATGGTGGCTGGCGTCGGTGCCCTGTACCTGCGCAGCCAATTGGAGTTGTGGGATCGGCTGTTGCAGGAATTTATCGTCTACCTGCGTGAATACAGCCAGACCGCCGCGCACCTGCATGCCCAGGGTGTACCTGAGGTTGAAACCCGCGAAGAGGCGCCAGCGCTGTGAAAAAACCAACCCTGGTGGTAGCTGCGCTAGCCCTGTTGGGGGTGGCGGTGGGCTTGGGCCTGCGCTCGGGTAGCGACCCGGTCGCGGCCCAGCAACCGGCCCCGGTGATCGGCGCAGAGGGCCCGGCGGTGGCACGCCTGGGCAATCAACAGGTGGCCGTGCCGGAACTGCAGGCATTGCTGGCCACCTTACCGGCCGAATCGCGCGAGCAGTTGCGCGCCAATCGGGGTGCCCTGGAAACCTGGATCCGCTCGCGCCTGGCGCAAAAGGCCGTGCTCGAACAGGCCGATGCCCAGGGTTGGCGGCAACGCCCGGACGTCGAGCAACAGACCCGCGCCGCCACCGAGCAGATCGTGTTTCGCGACTACCTGCTGTCGGTCAGCCAGGTGCCGGCCGACTACCCCAGCGCCGCCGAGTTGCAGCAGGCCTATGACAGCGGCAAGGCCCAGTGGATGACACCGCCGCTGTACCGGGTCAGCCAGATCTTCCTCGCCGTGGACGACCCGCAAAATGCCGAGGCCGTGCGGCGCCAGGCCCAGGAACTGAGCCGCCGGGCCCAGGCGGCCCCGGCGGAGTTTGCCGGGCTGGCCAGCCAGTACTCCCAGGACGCCGGCAGCGCCGGGCGCGGCGGTGATTCGGGCCTGCAACCCTTGCAGCAACTGGTACCAGAGGTGCGCAACGTGGTCGCGCGGCTCAAGCCGGGTGCGGTATCGGATGCGGTGCACAGCGCGGCGGGGTTCCATGTGCTCAAGTTGACCGAGCACCAACCGGCGCGCACCGCCAGCCTCGACGAACTGCGCCCACGCCTGACCGAGGCCCTGCGCGCCCAGCGCCAGGAGCAGATCGCCAAGGCCTATCTGGAGGGCATGCTCAACACCGCGACCTTGAGCATCGACGGGGCGCAACTGAACAAGGTACTGGAATAAACAGGCTGTACGCATGGATGCACAGACCCAATAAGACAGGGAGTTCCCCCCATGGACTATCTAGAACCTGCAGCACCCCACGGCATGACGCCTTACCGCGCGCCCGGCGAACCCCGGGAAGCCTGGCTGGCCCTGGCTGCGGGCATCGACCCGGAGGTGGCGCGCTACTTCCTGATCAGCGCCCGCTGTGGCTGTTTCATGCAGGCGGCCCGCAGCCTGAACATCAAGGCCACATTGCTGCGCAAACGCCTGGCGTTACTGGAAGCACAGATGCGCCGTTCACTGTTCAGCTACCAGGGCAATGTCCTGGCGCTGAGCCGTGACGGCCTGCAGCTCCAGGCGCGGCTGGTGACCCTGGCCAATGAACGGCGGGTGCCGGTGCAGGAACAACCGTTGATTCGGCTGGCAGTGGCCGAGACCATCCTGCATGACATCCTCGGGCGCGACCTGATCTCCCTGCTGCGCCGCAATGCCAGTGTGCGCCTGGAGATTGTCTGTATCGACAGTCCGCAGGCCGTGCAGACAGTGGAAGCCGACGTGGTGCTGTGGCTGGCGGGCGTCGACTCGCCGCAGCCGGGGCCGGGCTTTGCGACCCATCCACCGCAGGCACTGGCCTGCCTGGATTACCTGCCGCATATCGCCAAACGCTACTCACGCCTGGCCGCACGCCCGGACAGTGTGGATGACTTGGCGGACTACATGCTGGTGCAATGGCAGCCTGACGGCTTGGTCGAGGCATTGGCGCCGTGGAACCGAGTGGTGCAACAGCGCTTGGCGGGGGTGGTGCAGGTGCAGGCGTATCCGCTGATGCTGGAGATGATCCGCTGCAGCGCGTGCATTGGCTTGCTGCCGCGTTACATGAGTTGTTTCGACCGGGGCTTGATGGCGTTGCCGGGCTTGTTTGCCCAGGACATGCAGCGCCAGGTGTGGATGGCGGTCAATGCCGCGGCGGCGCATCCACAGGAGGTGCAGATGATTGTGGCAATGGTGGTCAACACCTTTGAGGAGCGGCGGGAGTGGTTTGGCTGACGCCACTCAATGGCGCGAACAATAAAAAGGGCCAGCGCTAATAAGCGCGGCCCTTTTTACAAATGGGATATTCCAGCGATAGACAGACTTGGGCGCTCATAGTGTTATTGAGTCTTGTATTGCACCGTACCTTGTTGCGAGGCGCCTTCGAACTTCGCGACGCCGATAATTCTTTTACGCTGTTGCGTGTCCGCAGAATTGACCGCAAAAAACTTGAAAGAAATTTCTAATGAAGGCTCGGCTTCCAATGAAACAGAGATGACCTCCATCTTGTCCTCATCGTTGTTGTCAGCGTACCAGCTATTCTGATTCTGCCCTGGGTTGTACCAGGCACCTACAAGGGTATCCCTGTTCATTTCGTATGTGCCCGGCTTGATGTGGTCCGGGAAAGTAAAGAAAATCCCCTCTTTCAAGATACCTTCAATCGGACCGCCGGCAATAATGGATGAACTATAAAGGTTAAGTGAAACAGACTCGGCGGTGTAGGCGCGGCCATCAATGTCCGCCGTTAAATGGCCGGTTGTATTGTGCGGTTGGGGGGTTGGCATTAGTGAATCCTCAGAGTTGATTTAAACCGTTCGTAGAGGCTTTACGGTTAATTAATAACTTGAGGAGTACTAGGAATCTACTGTCACTATTAACAGTAAATCGTTTCAGTGATCTGGTGTCGTTCCGGGCGCGTGTATCCCGGGTCGGTCCCTAGGCGACTACAGGCTGAATGTGCAACCCACCCTCGACATCCTTGACCAACCCGCTGGCCAGCAACAACGGCAGCAGACGCTTGTGCAACTGCGGTTCGACAAACTCCTTTACCGTGTCCAACGCCAGCTCGCCGTGACCCGGCAGTTCCGCCTTGGTGTACGACAGCCAGGCCTTCTTCAGCATCTGCAACACATCGCTGCCAGCGGTCAGCGCAAAGCGGCGGTGGGTTACCTGGCCCTGGAAGTCGAAGCTGTGCTGATACTCGTAGCCTTTCTCGTCACCCGCGCTGGCCACGCAGCGCGTGCAGGTGCAAGGGCCATCACCAAAAGCCGCCTGCAGGTAGCTATTGAAGTCCACCACGGGTTTGAGCGACAGGCGCTTGTCCACTTCGAACAGGTCGCCGGTCATTTTTGCGTCGTTACTCAAGGTGCATTTCCTCGCAGGTCTACAGCTGGTTTTTCAAAGCGCGGCATCATACCAGCCGGCAGCGTGGGCAGTCGCCAAGACTTGCCCGCTCAACTGATATCAGGGAAGCTCTGCGGGATCCCGTCTTTCAAGGAATAGATACATGAGGTTCAGGGTGATGGTGATCGGTGGGTACGGCAATTTCGGCTCCATCGTCAGTCGGCATTTGATTGGAATGCCAGGTATTGACCTGGTGATATCAGGGCGCGACCGGGTCAAGTTGCTGTGCAAGGTTCAAGCGCTAGACACGCAAACAGGGCGTACCTGTCAGTATTGGTGCGGCGATGCGATGGGCAGCGAGTTCCGAGCGGCGCTGGGCTCGATGGCGATCGACCTGGTGATCCATACCGGCGGTCCATTCCAGGGGCAGTCCTATGCCGTAGCCCAGAGCTGCATCGACGCGGGTGTCAATTACTGTGACCTCTCGGACTGTCGCACCTTTGTCAACGGCATTGGCGTGCTGGATGCGCGCGCCAGGCAAGCGGGGGTGGCGATCCTCAGCGGTTGCAGCTCGGTGCCGACGTTGTCGGCAGCTCTGATCGATCAGCAGCGGCATCACTTCCAGCGCATTGATGCGATCGAGCATGGCATTTCTTCTTCGGCGAAGATGCCTGGCCTGTCTACCGTCGAAGGCGTGCTTGCCTACGCTGGCAAGCCGATCAAACAACTGAAAGATGGCCAGGTGCATGAGGTGTTGGGCTGGCAGGATCTGACGTTACGCAAGATGCCTGGCCTGGGTACCCGGCTATTGGCCAATGTCGATGTGCCAGATATGGATATTTTCGCCAGCCGCTATGGCGCCCATACCCTGGCCTTCAAGGCGGGCGCGGGCTTGAAGCTGGGCGGTGTCGCCAATTACCTGTTGGCCCAGGCACTGCGTACGGGGCTGGTACGTGATCATGCGGCCTGGGCGGGCAGACTGCATCGTTTGGGGACTTGGTTCGAACGCTTTGGCGATGGCAAAAGTGCGATGTACATCGACGTGCAGGGGCTTGGTCTTGATGGTAGGCCATTGTCCATGACGCTGCAGTTGACGGCCCTGAATGACAAGGGGCCGGAAATACCAAGCTGTGCCGCCGTCGCCCTGGCCGCAAAAATGTCCGGAGGCTATCTGCCCGAACCCGGTGCCCGGGCGTGTGTCGGCGAAATTAACGTCGACGAGTACATGACTGCCATCAACGACCCGCAAAATTTGTGCCTCACCCTGCAATGCGCTGACGGAAAGCGTTGAGCATGCTTTATCTGGGCTTGAAGTACCTGCATGTCATCGCCGCGGTGTTCCTGTTCGGGTTTGGCATGGGGTCATACCTTTATCTGATTGCCGCCAGCCGCACGGCCAATCCCCAGGTGATCGCTCAGGTGGCCAGAATGGTGGTGCGGTTCGACACTTGGATCACCACGCCTGCCGGCTTTATACAGATAGTCACGGGCTACCTGCTGACCCGGCTGACTGGCCTTCCTTTGACGACCGGGTGGGTGCTGACGGCGCTGATCATTTTCTTGTGCGTGGGGGTGCTATGGCTCCCGGTATTGGTGTTGCAGAAGCGCCTACAGGTCATCGCAGCCAACGCCGATGTTGCAGGCAACGAGGTCGGTGCCGAGTATCACAGCGTGTACAGGCGATGGTTCTGGCTGGGGATACTCGGGTTCCTGGGGATGTTTGTGATCGTGCTGATCATGGTGACGAAGATGACCCCGTGGCAGTTGCTCGAACTGATGATGTAGGCCGGGTGTGCCAGGCGATCGCACACAGGGCGAGGCCGGCGATATTGAGTGAGACCGGGTTGAAGGCATCCCTGAGCATCGTTGGATTGAGTAGCGCGACATCCAGCAGCAGGATGACCAGCGACGTTGCGGCGAGGAGCAACGGCCAGGGACTGCGCGGTGCGAGCAGCAGCCACAAGGCCAGGGCAATTTCCCCGACGCCGGCCAATGTGGCGAACAGTTCTACCTGCTCGATCCCATGGGCCAGGATCATGGTCCTTTCGCCAGGGCTGAGCCACAGTAGCTTGGGAACCAGGCCGTGGTAGCCAAACATGAACGCCAGACCCGCCCGTGCGATCCAGTTGATGCGTGTCAGTGTGCTCATCGCGGGGTTTTCAAGAAGCGTTGCGCATGATCAGGATCGGGCAGCAGGCAGCTGTCGTACCGGCCAAAAAGCCGATAGCGGTTACGAGCGATGCGGTCATAGGCCCAGTCACGAAGTACCCGTGGCAGTACCCGCAGCAACTGTAGCGGCCGCCAGGCCATGGGCAGCAGGGCGATGATCTGCAGGACTGCGTTGGAGCGGACCCAGTAGTGCTGGTCGCGAATCACCGCCAGGGTGTCGAATTGATCCAGGGGCAAGCCGGCCCAGGCGAGCAGTGCCTGGCCTTCGGGCGACTGGACGGCCGCCAGGCGAATACGCCGGTGGCGGTCATGGCGGATCAGGAACCTGACCCAGCCATTGCACAGTTTGCAGACCCCGTCGAACAGCACCACCGTCTCGCCCTGGCTGAGCAAGGGGGCGGGAGTGGGGCGGGTAAAGGCGCCGGGCATAAGGGTGGGTCCAATGAGGCTCTGGAGCCTCGGATCATACCGGCGAGCCCGCACTGATGATACACGGGCCGGAAAACGCGATGCTGTTCAGTTGGTAAGCACAAATAAAGTGTGGCGAGCGGGCTTGCCCGCGTTGGACTGCGCAGCAGTCCCATTTTTAGGGCCGCTACGCGACCCAGCGCGAGCAAGCCCGCTCGCCACAGGGATGCCGTTCGTGCATGAGGTGCTCCTACACGGGGCTATGGCCCAAGCGGTCCTTGATCCAGTCATACAGGTTATTGCCCTCGCTCGACAGCTCGCTGGTGGCTCGGCGGCACAGGTAATACTGGCGACCGTCATCCACCTGCAGGTCAAACAATTGCACCAGCTCACCCGTAGCCACCAGTGGCGCCACCAACGGCGCGCGCAGCAGCGAGCAGCCCAGGCCGGTGCGGGTGGCGACCAGGGTCAACTGGCCGTCCTCCAGCAGCAGGCCGTTGTGTGTGTTGCTGTGACTGATCGCGGCGGCATCGAACCATTGGCCCCAGGTACCGCGCTCTTCGTCGTGCAGCAGGGGCAGTTCGCTGAGGGCCTGGGGGCTGTCGATAGGGCCGTGGCGCTGGAGGAATTCGCGGCTGCAGAACGGCGTGACCGCGCCGCTGATCAGGGGCTCGCTGTGATAACCCGGCCAGTGCCCGGTGCCGAAGCGGATCGACAGGTCGGCGGCATCGCTGGGGTAGCTGCGGTGGTTGGCGTAGGTGATGTTGATATCCAGCGCCGGGTTGGCGCTCAAAAACTGCGCCAGGCTCGGGATGAACAGGTTGGTCGCGAACATCGGGATCAGGCTGATGGTGACCTGGCGTGTCGCGCTTTTCTCGCGCACGTGTTCGGTGGCACTGCGCAGTACCGCGAATGCCGAGCGAATCGCCCGGTAGTACTCGCGGCCTTCTTCGGTCAGGCCCAGGTTGCGGCCTTTGCGCATCGTCAGCGGCTGTTGCAGGAAGCTCTCGAGTAAGTGCAACTGATGGCTGACAGCCGAGGGCGACACCCCAAGCTCGCGGGCGGCGGCATTGACACCACCGTGGCGGGCAAAGGCCTCGAAAGTACGCACGGCCCGTAGAGGCGGATCGTTGGCTAACTGTTCTAAATTATTCATGTATTGAATTAAATACTAAGTAAAAAGATAAATAAAGCGCAAAAAGATCCCGTGTATAGGGGGTTTTGTATTTGGTATAACCATATTCCCTTCAGATATTTGATAAAAACAGAATAAATAACTAGTGTTCCGCGCTCGGGCTTTTTAGTCGGCGCGCCTTGGCCACGACGTTTTTTGTAAAGGGAGTTGATGGTTCTCATGGATGCGTTTATCCAGCAACTGCTTAACGGCTTGCTGTCGGGCAGTCTCTACGCGCTGGTCGCCTTGGGTTACACCATGGTCTACGGCATTTTGCGCATCATCAACTTTGCCCATGGCGATGTGTTGATGATCGGCGCACTGGTGGGCCTGTCGGTGATCCGCGTGCTGCAGGCAGCCTGGCCGGATATGCCGCCGGTGCTGTTGCTGCTGACGGCGGCGATGATCGCCATGGCCTTTTGTGCGGTGCTGGCGGTGGTGATCGAGCGTGTTGCCTATCGGCGCTTGCGCAACGCGCCGCGCCTGGCACCGTTGATCAGTGGGATCGGCGTGTCGCTGTTGTTGCAGACCGTGGCGATGCTGGTCTGGACCCGTAACCCGCAGATGTTCCCGCAATTGCTGCCCCTGGAACCTATCGAAGTACTCGCTGGCGATGCCACCCACGCTGCCGTGACCAATGCCACCGCACTGACCACCATTGGCGTGGCGTTAAGCCTGATGCTCGGTTTGCTGCTGTTGGTAGAGCGCACGCGCTTTGGCCGGGCCATGCGCGCCGTGGCCGAGAACCCGCAAGTGGCGAGCCTGATGGGCATCAACCCGAACCGCATCATCGTCATGACCTTCGCCATCGGCGGCGCCCTGGCCGCGCTGGCGGGCATCATGATGGCCAGCAACTATGGCAGCGCGCATTTCTACATGGGCTTTTTGCCCGGGATCAAAGCGTTTACCGCGGCGGTGCTGGGCGGCATCGGCAACCTCAAGGGCGCGATGCTCGGCGGCCTGCTGCTGGGGCTGATCGAAGCCCTCGGCACCGGCTACCTGGGGGCTGCCACCAACGGTGTGTTCGGCAGCAACTACCAGGACGTGTTCGCGTTTATCGTGTTGATCGCGGTGCTGGTGTTGCGGCCCCAGGGGTTGTTGGGCGAACGATTGGCGACCCGCGCATGAGCCTGGCAACCGCTATGAGCCCTTCGAGCAAACGCGCCAGCCTGGGGCTGCTGCTGTTCGCCCTGGCCCTGGTCTTGGCCCCCTGGATTGTCGGGCATGCCGGCGGCAATACCTGGGTGCGCACCCTGGACTTTGCCCTGCTGTACATCATGTTGGCCCTGGGCCTGAATATCGTGGTGGGTTATGCCGGTTTGCTGGACATGGGCTTTATCGCTTTCTACGCGGTGGGCGCCTACCTGGCGGCCTTGCTGTCATCGCCCCATCTGGTGCAACAGTTCCCGGCCTTGCTGGCGCTGCTGCCGGAGGGCATGCACACCTCGATCTGGCTGATCTTGCCGCTGGCCGCGCTGCTGGCGGCCGGGTTCGGCGTGATTCTGGGGGCGCCGACCCTGCGCCTGCGCGGCGACTACCTGGCCATCGTCACCCTGGGGTTTGGCGAAATCATCCGCATCCTGCTGCGCAACCTCGACCGCCCGGTGAACCTCACCAATGGCCCCAAGGGCATCGCCCAGGTCGACCCGGTGACGCTACTGGGGGTCAACCTGGGGCGTACCCAGGAACTGTTCGGCCTGCGCTTGCCCTCGGTCTACCTCTATTACTACCTGTTCGCCGCGCTGGTGGTGCTGATCCTGTTTGCCTGCATTCGCCTTGAGCGCTCGCGCATCGGCCGCGCCTGGATGGCGATCCGCGAGGATGAAGAGGCGGCCCAGGCCATGGGCCTCAATACCTTGCGCCTGAAGCTGCTGGCATTTGCCATCGGCGCGGCGTTCGGCGGTATCAGCGGGGCGCTGTTTGCCTCGTTCCAAGGCTTTGTTTCACCGGAATCCTTCACCCTCAACGAGTCCATCGCCGTGCTGGCCATGGTGGTGCTCGGCGGCATGGGGCATATCCCCGGGGTGATTCTGGGCTGCGTGTTGCTCGCAGCCTTGCCCGAAGCGTTACGCGCCAGCATGGGCCCCTTGCAGCAGGCGCTGTTTGGCCAAGTGCTGGTGGACCCGGAGATTATTCGCCAGCTGTTTTACGGCCTGGCGCTGATTCTGGCGATGCTGTATCGACCCGCCGGCCTCTGGCCGAGCCGCACAGGAGGTGCACCTTGAATCATCCGTTATTGCAGATCGAGAAGGTCAATAAACAGTTTGGCGGCGTGGCTGCGCTCGATGACGTGAGCCTGAGTATCGAGGCCGGGGAAATCTACGGCCTGATCGGGCCCAATGGCGCCGGCAAGACCACCTTCTTTAATGTGATGACGGGGCTGTACACCCCGGATTCCGGGCGCTTTCAACTCGACGGCCAGGAGTACCAGCCCACGGCGGTGCACCAGGTGGCCCGCGCCGGCATTGCGCGTACGTTCCAGAATATCCGCCTGTTCAACGCCATGAGCGCCTTGGAAAACGTCATGGTCGGGCGCCATGTGCGCACCCATAACGGCGTGTGGGCGGCCTTGAGCGGGCACTCGCGTGGGCGCGAGGAAGAGGCGCAGACCCGCGCCCACGCCCACCGCTTGCTGGCCTATGTCGGCCTCGCCGGGTTTGCCCACTACCGCGCCGACAGCCTGTCCTACGGCCATCAGCGGCGCCTGGAAATTGCCCGCGCCCTGGCCACCGAGCCGCGCCTGTTGGCCCTCGACGAGCCGGCTGCCGGGATGAATGCCAGCGAGAAAGTGCAACTGCGCAGCCTGCTGGAAAAGATCCGCGACGACGGCCACACTCTGCTGCTGATTGAGCATGACGTGAAGCTGGTAATGGGCGTGTGCGACCGCATCAGCGTGCTGGACTACGGCCGCGTGATCGCCGTGGGCGCGCCTGCCGAAGTGCGCCGCCACCCGCAAGTGATCCAGGCTTACCTGGGAGCCGGCGCCCATGTCTGAAGCGTTGTTACAGATTGACGGCCTGAAGGTGCGCTACGGCGCCATCGAGGCGGTCAAGTCCCTGGACCTGCATATCAATGAAGGCGAACGGGTGACGCTGATCGGTGCCAATGGCGCCGGCAAAAGCTCCAGCCTCAAGGCCCTGACCGGGTTGCTGCCGGCCGCTGCGGGGCAGATCCGCTTTGCCGGGCGCTCGATCCTCAGCCTGGCGCCCCATGAGCGCCTGACCCTGGGCATCGCCATGGTGCCCGAAGGGCGCGGCATTTTTGCGCGCATGAGCGTGCTGGAAAACCTTCAGGCCGGGGCGTTCCTGCGCCGCGACCCGCACCAGGTGAACCTGGAAATCCGCCAGTTGTTCGAGCACTTCCCGCGCCTGGAGGAACGCTTGCAGCAATCGGCCGGCTTGCTCTCCGGGGGCGAGCAGCAGATGCTCGCCCTGGCCCGTGCGCTGCTGTCCAAGCCGCGGTTGCTGGTGCTCGACGAGCCATCCATGGGCCTGGCGCCGATCATGGTCGAAAAGCTGTTCCAGGTGATTGATGATGTCTGCCGCCAGGGCATGACCCTGCTGCTGGTGGAGCAGAATGCGCGCCTTGCGCTGCAAGTGACTGACCGCGCCTACGTGATGGACACCGGGCGCATCAGCCTCAGCGGCGCCAGCGCGCAATTGCTCGACCACCCCGAGGTGCGCAGTGCCTACCTCGGTGAATAACCCCATAACAAACGCCACCGGACGCCCGGCGTGTTTCGCCCACCCCACAGGCCATGAGGGCCTGATGAGAAACAGGAAAAACTGATGAACAAGACTGCCCCCTTCAAACGCGTACTGTTGTTGAGCCTGGCCCTGAGCGGTGTGGCCCAGGCCGATCAGACGGTCCTGATCGGCCTGGCCGGGCCCTTGACCGGCCCGTCGGCGCGGATCGGCAAAGACTTGGAAAACGGTGCGCAACTGGCGATTGACCAGGCCAACGCCAAGCATCCGAAAATCAACGGCGAAGCGGTCACGTACAAACTGGTTTCCGAAGACGACCAGTCCGACCCACGCACCGCCGTCACCGTGGCCCAGCGCCTGGTGGACGAAGGCGTAGTTGGCGTGGTCGGTCACTGGAACACCGGCACCAGCATCCCGGCCGCGCGGGTCTACCATGACGCCGGGATTGCCCAGGTCGCGCCAGTGGCCACCGGTCACGCCTATACCCAGCAAGGTTTCGACACCAGTTTCCGGATCATGGGCCATGACGATGACGGCGGCCAGGTCGCCGGCGACTACGCGCTCAAGACCCTCAAGGCGCAGCGTATCGCCGTGATCGACGACCGCACCGCATTCGGCCAGGGCCTGGCGGACCAGTTCGTCAAATCCATCGAGGCCGGTGGCGCCAAGGTGGTTGCCCGTGAATACGTGGACGACAAGACCATCGACTTCAGTGCGGTGCTGACCAATATCCGTGGGCAAAACCCCGACCTGATCTTCTTTGGCGGCGTCGACTCCCAGGCTGCACCGCTGGCCCGACGCATCAAGCAGTTGGGGATCAAGGCACCGTTGATGGGCGCGGGCGGCTTTGTCAGCCAGACCTTCCTGCAACTGGCGCAGAACGAAGGCGAGGGCGTAATCGCCCTGGAGCCGGGCCTGGCCGTGGCACAGATGCCGGGTGGCAAGGCCTTTGAAGACGCCTACAAGGCGCGTTTCAAGAGCAATATCGAGCTGCATGCGCCGTTTGCCTATGACGGTGTCGGCGTGCTGATCGCCGCCATCGAACAGGCCAACTCCACCGACCCGCAGAAGTACCTGCCGGTCCTACGCGCCATCAGCTATCCGGGCGTGACCGGGACCCTCGCGTTCGATGCCCAGGGCAATCTACAGAACCCGTCGTTCACCGTTTACCAGGTCAAGGCCAATCAATGGCAGCCGGTAAGCGTGGCTGGCGGCAAAAAGTAACGCGCTGGATCTAAGCGTAGGAGCGTCCCAAGTGGGAGCTGTCTCACCCGGCGAGACAGCTCCCCCATGTGGAGCACCAACATTGGATCTTCGTAGCCATTTGAATGAGGCACGCAATGAGCAAACTCGAAGGTGAACTGGGCATCCTGGCCCGCCGGCGCATCGAAGCCGAGATCATCAAGCCGATCTACGAAATCCTCGTGCGCGAGCAGGGCAAGGCCTTTGCCGCAGCGGTGATTGGCGAAGCGGTGGGCAACGCCGCGATCCAGGCCGGCAAGCATTTTGCCGCCCAGGAAGAGCAGGGCGCCGACCTCAAGAGCTTCGTTGAGCTGCAAGTGCTGTGGGAAAAGGACGACGCGCTGAAAGTCGAGGTCATCGCCAGCGACGCCGAGCATTACGACTATGACGTCAAGCGCTGCCGCTATGCCGAGATGTACCACGAGATGGGCCTGGGCGAGATCGGCCACCTGTTGTCGTGCAACCGCGACGAGCTGTTTATCGTCGGCTACAACCCCAATATTGAATTGACGCGCACCCAGACCATCATGGGCGGCGCGCCAAGCTGTGACTTCCGCTACCACGCCAAGCCCCGGGAGCCGCGCTCGTGAGCGCCCTGGCCCGGGTCAACGGCGAGCGCCTGTGGGACTCGCTGATGGAAATGGCGCAGATCGGCGGCACGCCCAAGGGCGGCGTCTCGCGCCTGGCCCTGACCGACGAAGACCGGCGCGGCCGCGACCTGTTCGTGGCCTGGTGCACGGCGGCCGGGTGCAGCATCCGTGTGGACGCCATGGGCAATATCTTCGCCCGCCGCGCCGGCCGGCATGACCACCTGGCCCCGGTGCTGACCGGCTCCCACGGTGACTCGCAACCGGCGGGCGGCAAGTTCGATGGCATCTACGGCGTACTCGCCGGCCTGGAAGTGCTGCGCACCTTGAACGACCTGGGCATCGAGACCGACCGGCCGATCGAGGTGGTCAACTGGACCAACGAAGAAGGCTCGCGCTTTGCCCCGGCGATGATTGCTTCGGGGGTGTATGCCGGGGTGTTCGACCTGGAGTACGGCTTGTCCCGCGAAGACAAGGCCGGTGTAAGCATCGGCCAGGCACTGCAACAGATCGGCTACGCCGGCCCGCACCCCGTGGGCGGCCAGGCGGTGCATGCGGCGTATGAACTGCATATTGAGCAAGGCCCGATCCTTGAGGCCCAGGACCTGACCATCGGTGTGGTCACCGGCGCCCAGGGCCAGCGCTGGTATGAAGTCGAGCTGAGCGGGCGCAGTGCCCATGCCGGCACCACGCCCATGGATCACCGCCTGGATGCTCTGCTGGGTTTTGCCCGGGTGGTGGAGGCGGTCAACCAGATCGGCCTGGCCCAAGGCGCCGAGGGGCGGGCGACGGTGGGCATGGCCAATATCTTCCCCAACTCGCGCAACGTGGTGCCGGGGCGGGTGTTTTTCAGCGTCGAGTTCCGCCATCCCGATGAAGCGGTGCTGGCCGTGCAGGATCAGCAACTGCACGCAGCAGTGGCGCGCATCGCCGAGGGGATTGGCTTGCAGGCCAGCGTCAAGCAGATCTTCCAGTACGCACCGATTGCCTTCGACAAAGACTGCGTGGACGTGGTGCAGGTTGCGGCCGAGGCCTTGGGCTATAGCCATCGGCGCATGATTTCCGGAGCCGGGCATGATGCCTGCTACCTGAACCAGGTCGCGCCGACGGCGATGATTTTTGTGCCGTGTGTGGATGGCTTGAGCCATAACGAGGCGGAAGAGATCCACCCGCACTGGTCCACAGCGGGGGCGGATGTGTTGTTGCAGGCGATTCTGGCTTCGTCAGGCGAATAGGCTGAAGACCTGATCCCACATTCAACCTGTGGGGTCTTGCCCTCACTCCCGCACAAACAGCCTGCTCATCACCTGCAACAGCTGATCATCCGCGCCAGCGGCGCCAATCACCTGCAACCCCACCGGCATGCCCCTCACGTGCCCCACCGGCAGGCTGAGCGCGGGGAGGCCGGTGAGGTTCCAGGCACTGGTATAGCTGAGCACGGCGGCGCGTACATCAATGTCCTGTTCGCCCACCCGCACCTTGCGTGCATTTACCTCAGTCGCGGTAATCGGCACGCTGGGCGAAACCAGCAAGTCATAGTGTTCGAACAGGCGCGCCATCGCCGCTTTGTACTGCGCCTGGCTGGCCTGTGCGCGAATGTATTGCCAGCCTCTGACTTCCTCCGATACCTCAAGACGCTCGCGTACCTCCTGTTCAAACTTATGCGGCGCATCCCGCATGCGTTCGGCATGCACCTCGAAGGCCTCGGCACGTTGCAGTGTCAGCAGGGTATCTTTCATGCCCGCCGCCAGGTGGTGCAGTTCGTCGGTCTCCTGCAGTGCGTCGCCAAACAGCTGCTGCGCCGCACCATAGATCTGCTGATGCACATCGGCGTCGACCGGGCCGAAGCTGGGGCAAGTCATCCAGCCAACCCGCAGCGGCTGCGGGTTGGTTGCAGGCGTACCGGCGCGTCCGGCCAACACCTCGAACAACAGGCGCGCATCTTCGACATGGTTGGCGATGGGGCCTACGTGGTCGAGACTCGATGACAGCGGGAACACCCCGTCCACCGGCACGCAGGCAAACGAGGGCTTGAAGCCGACCGTGCCGCACAAGGCCGAAGGGATCCGGATCGAGCCGCCGGTGTCGGTACCCAGGGCCAGCGGCACCATGCCGCTGGCCACCGCCGCGGCACTGCCGGCGCTGGAGCCGCCAGTGATGCAACGGGCATCCCACGGGTTGCGTGCAGCACCTTGCAACGAGCGGTCGCCGGTCGGGCCGTAGGCGAATTCGTGGGTCAGGGTCTTGCCGATAATCACCGCCCCGGCTTCGCGCACCCGGTGTACGCACAGGGCATCGCGGTCCGGCTGGAAACCCTCGAAATGCGCGGAGCCGTAGGTGGTGATGTAGTCAAACGTGTCGATGTTATCTTTGACCGCGACCGGCATGCCGTGCAGCGGGCCCAGGTCCAGGCCTTGGGCCAACAGCGCGTCGGCCTTGCGCGCCTGGGCCAGGGCGACGCAGGCATCGACTTGAACGAACGCATTTAATCGCGGATTCAAGCGCTCGATGCTGTCCAGGGCGGCTTGCGTCAGCTCGACACTGGTCACGCTGCCAGCCCGCAGGCGCTCGGCCAGCGTGATGATCGACTGACCGCAAAAATATCCAGCGTGGGTAGGCTTCACCAGGCTCATATAAACAACTCCATCAAACAGCTGCGGGTACAGAGGGTGGGGCGACCTGGCGACCGCCTGGGCGCACCATCAGCATTGCGCTCATGCCCAGCGCCGTGGCCACTGCGGCGGCCACGAACATCGACGAATAGCCGTAATGCACGGTCAGGTAGCCCGTGAGCATCGGGGCGATAAACGAAGCGGTGTTGGCGATAAAGTGCGTCATGCCGCTGTAGGCGCCAACCCGATTGGACGGCGCAGTGTCGATCACCACGGCCCAGTAGACGGAGTTGGGCAGGGCGTTTAAGGCGTTGGCCAACGTCATCAAGGCAATCACGCCCCAGACGGTCTGGGCCTGGGACACCATGATGAAACACAGGGTTGTCAGCAGCAGGCAGGTCGCGGCCAGCCAACTGCGGGCGACTTTCAGGTTGCCGGTGCGGCGCAGCAGCCAGTCCGATATTTTGCCGCCCAGCAGCACGGTGAAGCAGGCGCCGGTCCACGGGATCATGCCCATGTACCACAGCGACGATAGGTTGTAGTGGAACTCATCCTGCAGGTATTTGGGGGTCCAGGTCAGCAGCAGGAACGTCACGTACACAAACGAGAAGTAACCGATGGCATTGAGCAGCAGGTCCTTGTTCTTGAAGAAGTGCCAGACCGGCGCGACGCTGGTGGTGGGGGTCGAGGCATTGGCGGCTTCGGCGCGCTCTTTACGCAGGAAGTCGAGTTCGGCCTTGGACACCCGCGGGTTTTCATCCGGGGTGTTGGTGAAACGGGTCATGAAATAGATCAGTAGCGCCAGACTGGCCACGCCCAGCACCACGAACATGCTGCGCCAGCTGCCGGTCAGGGTTTGCAGGCCCACGGCCACTGGTGCGGTGAGCAGTGCCCCCAAGGGGGTGCTGAGCAGGCCGACCGAAACCACAAAACCGCGCTCCTTGGGCGTGGCCCAGTTGGCCACGCTCTTGTTGATCACCGAGTACGCCGGACCTTCGGCAAACCCGAACATTACGCGGATCGTGGCGAAACCGGCCATGGCCGAGCCGCCGAGGAACGCCAGCCCGAAGTCACCGGCAAAGGCCGTGGCAATTTCAAAGATCGACCACGTGGCGCCGGCGATCAGCCAGATGCGCTTGGCACCAAAACGGTCGGCCAGAATGCCACCGACCAATGCCCCCAGGATGTAGCCGTAGCCGAAGTAACCCAGCACGTTGCCCCAGTCGGCCTTGTCGAAACCGTACTCGGGCAGAATGCTCGCCGACGCATAGGCAATCGCGCCGCGGTCGATGTAGTTGAGCAGTGCCATCAGCATGATGAGGAAGAAAATCTGGTAGCGGAAAGACGGGATAGCGGGGCTGTTCATAGGGATCTGACTCTTCAAAATGATGGCAGAAGTCAAAAAGTCGGCCGCGTCCGGCGTATTTTTTATTGTTTGCCCAAACGTTTGGGTTGGCGAAATGTAAGGCGCGTAAAAATTTTAGTCAAACGTTTGGGTAAAAATTTACCTGCGGCTGCGACACGCCCGTTCGGGTAGAATCTGCGCGCTAAATATCAGACAGTTGGAAGCCTCTCCACCATGCCGAGCCCATCTCGCCCTGCCACCCTGAAATCCATGGCGACCGCACTGGGTGTGCATGTGTCCACGGTGTCCCGGGTACTCAATGGCGACCCGGCCGGGGTCGAGCGAGCGGCCTCGGCCGAAGTGGTGGCGCGCATTCGTGCATTGGCCAAAGAGCTGGATTACCGGCCGAACACCCAGGCATCGAGCCTGAAGTTGCGCAAAAGCCAGGAAATCTGTGTGCTCATGCCCAGGCTCACCGACCTGGTGATGGCGACCATTTATGACAGCATCGACAGTGCCGCCGAACAGGCCGGCTACCTCACCTTCGTTTCCAATACCGACGACCAGCAGCCACGCCAGATGGCGCGTGCCGAGCACGCCTTGCGCCGCTCGGTGGCCGGGCTGATCGTCGGCGACTCCCATGTGGGCGAAAGCCAGCCGCTGCTCGACCTGTTGGCGCGCAAGCACATCCCCTACGTGTTGGTCAGCCGGCAGATTGCCGGGCATCTGGCGGCGTGCAGTGACGATGAGTTGGGCGGTTGGTTGGCGGCCGAGCACTTGTACCAATTGGGCTGTCGCGATGTGGCCATTCTGGCGGGTGAGCGGCACGCCTCGACCGGGGCGGATCGCACCCGTGGGTTTACCCGCTATTACCGTGAGCAAGGCATCACGCTACGCCCGGAGTGGACGCTCAATGGTCCTTTCGACAGCCTGACCGGGCATCGCCAGGGCGAGTATCTGCTGAGCCTGAACCCACGGCCCCAGGCGTTTTTTGCGGTCAATGACTTCCTGGCCATCGGCCTGATGGGTGCTGCGCGTGACAAGGGCTTGATGCCGGGCAAGGACATTGCCGTGGTGGGCTTCAATGACATACCGCTGGCCAACGAACTGATGGTTCCCCTGACCAGCGTGCGCCTGCCCTTGGCAGAGATGGGCCGCCATGCGGTTGAACTGCTGCTCAAGCGCATCGAGGGCGAGGCTGTCGAGTCGATCAAGGTGGCGCCGCAGCTGCAGGTGCGTGCGAGCTCGTCTTTGTTGCGCTGACGTCAAAAATGTGGGAACGGGCTTGCCCGCGATTCAGCGGTGGTCCAGTCACTCTCTTTGATGACAGGTACACCGCCATCGCAGGCAAGCCAGCTCCCACATTTGATGGGTGGTGTGGCCAAAACGCTGTGCCCGGCCAAGATCCCCTGTGGGAGCGGGGCTTGCCCGCGATAGCGGTGGTCCAGTCACTCTCATTGATGACAGGTACACCGCCATCGCAGGCAAGCCAGCTCCCACATTTGATGGGGGGTGTGGCCAAAACGCTGTGCCCGGCCAAGATCCCCTGTGGGAGCGGGCTTGCCCGCGATAGCGGTGGTCCAGTCACTCTCATTGATGACAGGTACACCGCCATCGCAGGCAAGCCAGCTCCCACATTTGAAGGGGGGTGTGGCCAAAATACTGTGCCCGGCCAAGATCCCCTGTGGGAGCGGGCTTGCCCGCGAAGGCGGTGGTTCAGTCACTGAATTTATCGACTGACACACCGTCTTCGCGAGCAAGCCCGCTCCCACAGGGGGATTGTGGACGGTCAAAAGCCGCGGTATTCAATCAGCGAAAAAACTCCCCTGGCGTCGCATCAAACTGCTGGCGAAACGCCGCGATAAACGCCGAAACCGACTCATACCCACAGCCCAGCGCTACATCCGTCACCCGTTCCCCGCGTTCCAGGTCGGGCAGGGCGCTGAGCAGTCGCAGCCGTTGGCGCCAGGCGCGATAGGTCAGGCCGGTATCGCGCAAGAACAACCGGCTCAAGGTTTTCTCACTGACCCCCAACTTCTGGCTCCACTGCCCCAGGGTGGTTGCCTGTTCCGGGTGCAGGCTCAAGCTGCGATAGATCTGTCGCAGCCGGCTGTCCACAGGCAGGGGCAGCATCAGGTCAACCTGCGGCGCGGCGGCCAACTGGTCCAGCAGCACCAGGGCCAGGCGCCCGTCCGGGCCGTCTTCGGCATATTCCACCGGCAGTTCGCTGAAACGGCGGATCAACTCGCGCAGCAGGTCGCTTACCGCCAGGACCTGGCAACGTTCCACGGCCCAGCTCGTCACGCTGCAGTCCAGGTACAGGCTGCGCATTTCGGTGTGGGGCGAGCTGAACACGCGGTGGGGCACCCCCGCCGGGATCCACACCGCGCGCTGCGGCGGGGCGACAAAGCGCCCGGCACTGGTGTGGATCTCCAGCACCCCGCAAATCGCATACGACAACTGCACCCACGGGTGGCTATGGCGGCGGGTCAGGGCGCGGTTGGGCAGGGATTCGGTGCGGCCATACACCGGGCGCGGCAGGCTGGCGAGCCCGGGGATGCTGCGGCGAACGGCCTTTTCATGTCCTTTTGGCGGCATTTACTGGCTCATTGGCGTTAGTCGGTAGGCAGCCGTTACGTTAGAGTCGCCACGACGCCCTGGCAACCCCTGGAAGAACAGCTAATGAAACGCCCCCGGTTTTTACCCGATAACTTCACCATGATCCTGATTGCCACGGTGGTCCTCGCCTCCTTGTTGCCGGTCAGCGGCCAGGCCGCCGTGGCGTTTGGCTGGGTGACTAACCTGGCCATCGCGCTGCTGTTTTTCCTGCATGGCGCCAAGCTGTCGCGCCAGGCCATCGTCGCCGGTGCCGGGCACTGGCGTTTGCATCTGCTGGTGTTCAGCCTGACCTTCGTGCTGTTCCCGCTGCTGGGCCTGGCGCTCAAGCCGCTGTTGTCGCCGATGATCGGCAAAGACCTGTACATGGGCATGCTCTACTTATGTGCGTTGCCGGCCACGGTGCAGTCGGCGATTGCCTTTACTTCCCTGGCGCGGGGCAATATCCCGGCGGCGATTTGCAGCGCGGCGGCGTCCAGCCTGTTCGGTATCTTCCTTACGCCGTTGCTGGTGGCCTTGTTGCTCAATGTGCATGGCGACGGCGGCTCCACGGTGGATGCGATTCTCAAGATCAGCGTGCAATTGCTGCTGCCGTTTATTGCCGGGCAGATCGCCCGACGCTGGATCGGTGCGTGGGTGGGGCGCAATAAAAACTGGCTGAAATTCGTCGATCAGGGTTCGATCCTGCTGGTGGTCTACGGCGCCTTCAGCGAGGCGGTCAACGAAGGCATCTGGCACCAGATCCCCCTGTGGGAGCTGGGCGGCCTGGTGGTGGCCTGCTGCATCCTGCTGGCGCTGGTGCTGATGGCTTCCGCGCTCTTGGGCAAGGCGTTCGGTTTTAACCAGGAAGACCGCATCACCATCCTGTTCTGCGGCTCGAAAAAAAGCCTGGCCACCGGGGTGCCAATGGCCCAGGTGTTGTTTGCCGGCAGCACCATGGGCGTGTTGATCCTGCCGCTGATGCTGTTCCACCAGATCCAGTTGATGGTCTGCGCGGTACTGGCCCAGCGCTATGCCAAGCGCCCGGAGTCGATTCCCGAGATCATGGCGCAAGTCGATCCCTGAGCCATCGTGTTACTATTTTTCGGCGCCGCTCAAGGGCAGGCATCGGGCCGTCAGGATCGGCGCGCAACTGAGTAAAACGACCTGTCGATGAGTACTTCCACCACCACACCTCAAGCCAACTGGCAGCCGGTCATCGCCCTTGCGCTGGCGGCCTTTGTGTTCAACACCACTGAGTTCGTCCCGGTCGGCCTGCTCAGTGCCATCGGCGCCAGCTTCGACATGCCGATCGCCCGGGTCGGCCTGATGCTCACCATCTATGCCTGGGTGGTGTCATTGACGTCGCTGCCGGTGATGTTGCTGACCCGCAACGTCGAGCGGCGCAAGTTGCTGATTGTGCTGTTCGGCATGTTTATCGCCAGCCATATCCTCTCCAGCGTGGCCAACAGTTTTGGCTTGTTGATGGTCAGTCGCATCGGCATTGCCTTGTCCCATGCGCTGTTCTGGTCGATCACCGCCTCCCTGGCGGTACGCCTGGCGCCGCCGGGCAAGCAGGTGCAGGCGCTGGGCTTGTTGGCCACGGGCACCTCACTGGCGATGGTCCTGGGCATTCCTTTGGGCCGCCTGCTGGGCGAGGCCATGGGCTGGCGCACCACCTTTATTGTGATCGCCGGATTCGCCGCTGTGCTGGTGTTCTGGCTGGCGCGCACCTTGCCGCTGTTGCCGAGCCAGAACTCCGGCTCGCTGCGCAGCCTGCCGATGCTGTTCAAGCGCCCGGCGCTGGTGGCCCTGTACGTGTTGACGGCCATGGTGGTCACGGCCCAGTTCACCGCCTATAGCTATATCGAACCCTTCGTCGAACGCGTCGCGGGCCTGGGGGGCAATGCGGTGACCCTGGTGCTGCTGGTGTTTGGCGGGGCGGGCATCATGGGGTCGTTACTGTTCAGCTTGCTGCACCGTTTCAACCCTTACCGCTTTTTGCTGGTGGCCGTGTCGGTGCTGGCGCTGTGCCTGGGGCTGTTGTTGCCGTTGAGTGGTGACGTTTCGTACCTGGTGGTGCTGAGCGTGTTCTGGGGCATGGCGATCATGGCTTTTGGCTTGGCGCTGCAGTCCAAGGTCCTGGTGCTGGCACCGGACGCGACCGATGTGGCGATGGCGATGTTTTCCGGGATCTACAACATCGGCATCGGCGGCGGCGCGCTGTTGGGCAGTTGGGTCGGCGGGCATTTCGGCTTTGCCTGGATCGGCGCGGCGGGGGGCTTGCTGGCGGTGGCGGCGCTGGGGTTGTACTGCCTGTCGATCTATCGGTTTGGGCAGGGTGGACCACGCGAATAAGGTGAGCGGCGTTCGCAGCAGCCAGCTCGCCAGCGATGGCGTCCACAGGAGCGCCATCGCTGTTTCAGTCCATCAGAACTGCGGCGTGTACTTCACACTGAACATCACATTGCGCGGATCACCGTAGAAGTTGTTGCCATTCAACTGGTTGTACCCTGAGGCGTAGTAGGTCTTGTCGAACAGGTTGTTGGCATTGACCGCCAAGCCCACCTCCGGCGTCATTTGATACGCCAGCCGCGCGTTCCAGACCGTGTAGCCCGCCACGTCATAGTTGTACTCATACCCCAGGGTATGGCTCTGGGTGGTAAAGCCCAACCCGGCGCTGACCTTGCTCCAGTCGCCACTGAACTGGTAGTCGCCCCACACCCGCAACATATGCTTGGGCGTCCACTGGCTGAATACCTTGCCCTTGTTATCCCGGTCCTCAAGGTACTTGGTGGTGTTGTAGGTATAGCCGGCAAACAGTTGCAGGCCGCTCAACACTTCACCGCTGATTTCAGCTTCCAGGCCCTGGCTGCGGACTTTGCCTGAGCTGGTGGCGCAGTAACTGTTGCCGCAGGCAGGGACTTCGCCCAGCGCGAAGTCGGTGATCGCACGGTTTTCCTGGTCGTAGCGGAACAGCGCCAGGGAGGTATTGACCCGCCCGTCCAGCAATTCGCCCTTGAGCCCGACTTCGTAGTTGCTGCCAATCACCGGCTTGACCACCGCACCGCTGAGGTTGCGCTGGGTCTGTGGCTCGAACACGTCGGTGTAGCTGGCGTACACCGCCCACTCGCGGCTCAGGTCGTAGACGATCCCGGCGTAGGGCGTGACTTCGCCGGTTTCGTTGGTGGTGCTGGGGTCGTTGACGGTGGTGGCGTGGGTTACCGCCGCGATGCCCGAGGAGGTATAGCTGTAGTCATACCAACTGACACGGGCGCCGAGTACCAGGGTCAACGGGTCGATGGGCTTGACGCGCCAACTGCCATACAGGCCTTTTTGGCGGATGTCGTATTTGCTCGGTGTTGCACTGCCGCCGGGGGTGTTCATCAGACCCTCGTAGCTGATTTCGGGGCGGTTGTTGTCGATGTCGAAGATGTTGTCGGTGCTTTTGTTAAAGGTCCGGGCAATGATGTCGTTGGACGTGTATTTGGAATAGTTGCCGCCCAGCGTAATTTCCTGGGCCATGGACAGTGCTTCGAAACGCCCGGTGAGGTGGGTGTCCAGGCCGATCTTGGTGCCGTCGAAATCGGTGTACCAATCGGCATAGGTCAACCCGGTGCCGTCGGCGTTGATGCCGTTGCCGGTACTCTGCACGCGCTGGTGGGTGGAGGTGTTTTCTTCGCTCATGCGCACCGCGCCGACCTTGAACTTCCAGTCGTCGTTGAAGCGGTGCTCCAGGTCGGCATACAGGGTGGTGACGTCGATCTGCGAGTGGTTCCAGCGCGAGCCGCTGAAGGTGGAGCGTGACAGGTCAATCGACTTGCCCGTGCTGTAGCGCGGCAGGCCCCGCAGCATCGGCCGGGATTCGGCATTGGTGCGGCTGACGGCCAGGCCCAGGGTGGTGTCTTCCTGCAGGTCGAAGTCCAGGGCGCCGTACAGCGAGTGGGTCTTGCTCCATTCGTAGTCGATGAACGAATCGCTCTGGTCTTCATCGGCCACCATCCGCCCACGGATCGTGCCGCTCTGGTTCAGCGGGCCGCCGGCGTCCAGTTGCAGGCCGTAGTGGTCCCAACTGCCGGCCTTGGCGGTAAGGGCCACGGTGGGCGCCGTCTGCCCGCGCTTGCGCACCAGGTTGATTGCGCCACCGGGGCTGCCGGTGCCCTGCAGCAGGCCGGAGGCGCCGCGCAGTACTTCCAGGCGGTCGAAGAAAATCATGTCCTGGGTCGCCCAGTTGCCCAGGGCGTAGGTATTGCGCGGGATCGGCACGCCGTCGTACTGCCAGTCGTCGATCTGGAAGCCGCGGGAGGTGATGATCATGCCTTTGCCCACGCCTTGCACGCCCACCAGGCCGGTGGTGTGGTTGACGGCGTCCTTGAGGTCGACCAGGTCCTGGTCATCCATTTGCTTGCGGGTCATCACCGTGATCGACTGGGGGATTTCCTTGAGGGTGTGGGTGCCCTTGCCGATTGTCACCGCGCGTGCGGCGTAGGAACCGCTGCCTTCGGTGGTGGTGGGGTCGATGCTGTGCTCGACAATCGAGGTCACGCCCAATTGCAGCGCGCTGCCCGTGTCAGTGGCAGGCTCGACGCTGAAATTACCTTGCTCGGTGATGCGCAACTGCAAGCCGCTGCCCGACAACGCACGGTCCATGGCCTGTTCGGCCGGCATCTGGCCAATCACGGCATTGGCCTGCTTGCCCTGCACCAGCACCGGGTCCAGGGACACAATGCGCCCGCTCTGGCTGGCAATGGCGTTCAGCGTTTGCGCCAGCGGGCCGGCCGGCAGGTTGAAAGACAGGCTTTGCGCCTGCACCAGGGCAGGGCTCGCCAGGGTTGCCAGGGCAACGGCGACAGAAAGGGCGTGGGGCCAAGGGTTGAGCACAGCATTCTCCTGAAGGTGTGGACGTGTCAGGAGATAGGTGGGACGAAAAATGAAAACCGGACACAAATAAGAGTTATTTGCATAAAAAATGTTGCCCGGGTTATTTGGCGCGAATCAGGGTCAGCCACGGGCTGTAGTGATCGACCCGGATCGGCAGGGTTTCGGCCAGGGCGCCGAAGGCGCGGTGCGGGTCGTTGAGGGGGAACACCCCCTGCACACGCAAGTCGCGCACCTGAGGATCGACGCGCACAAAACCACGGCTGTACGGGCGCAGGGCGTTGACCACCTGTTCCAGGGAGTCGTCCAGCACACTCAGGTGCCCGGCGAGCCAGTCGGCCCGGAAGCCTTGGTTGCCGGCCAGCGGCTCGATCCGATCGGCCTGCAGCATTACGGCTTGGCCCTCCAGCACGGTGCGCTGCACGCCGTTGCGCAGGGTCGCCTGCACCGAGTGTTCCAGCACCACCAGCCGTGTAGCCTGCGGCTCCTGGCTCACCAGGAAGCGCGTGCCGAGGGCCTGGATGCTGCCCTGGGCAGTGCGCACGCGCAGCGGCCGTTGCGCATCGGCCGCCACCTGAATCACCAGTTCGCCGTGGCGCAGGATGATCAGGCGCTGGTGTTGGTCGAATTGCACATCCACCGCGCTCTGCGCATTCAGGCTCAGGCGGCTGCCATCGGCCAGGGTGAATGTCTGGCGCTGGCCGCGCGCGGTGTGCAGGTCGGCCAACAGGTTGTCGCCCAGCGGGCTGCGCGCCGCCAGCCACAGGCCGCCGCCCAGCAATCCCAGGCCGCCGATGGCGCGCAGCATGTCACGCCGCGAACCATGGGGCTGCAACAGCACTTGTCGCGCTTCACCGGGCAGGCGTTTTTCGAGGGTGCGCAGGGTGTTCCACGAGCCGCCCAGGCGCTCCTGCAAACGGGCCCAGGCTTGGGCGTGAGCCGGGTCCAGGGCCAGCCAGGCATTGAAGCGCTCCTGCATCCGCGCATCCGGTTTGCCGGCGCGCAGGCGCACCATCCAGTCGATGGCCTGCTCGCTGACCGGGTCCAGGCGCGCCTTGCTCACGGGGCCAGCTCGGCCAGGTAGCACTGGCGCAGGGCCTGTTTCATGTAGCGGCTGACGGTGCGCTCGGACAACTGCAACTTGTGCGCAATCGCCACGTAGCTCATGCCGTCCAGCTGGCTATAAAGGAACGTGGCCTTGACGATCAGCGGCAAGCCGTCGAGGGCACGGTCAATCGCCACCAGGGCCTGGATCAGTTGCAATTGGTCTTCGGGGGAGGGCGCCAAGGCTTCGGGGGCAGCGGCCAGGCGCTCCAGGTAGGCGGTTTCCAGACGGCTGCGGCGGTAGCGATCAAAAATCAGCCGGCGTGCAATGGTCGAGAGATAGGCCCGGGGTTGCTCGATGCTGTCGGGGTCGACCCGGGCGGCGAGCATCTGGCAGAAGGTATCGGCGGCGGTGTCTTCGGCATCGGCATGGTTACGCACGCGATGCTGGATATGTTGCAGCAGCCAACGGTGATGGTCGTTGAAAAAGAAGCCCAGCTTGCGGATTGGAGGTGACTGCACGGGTCGACTTTCTCAGGGTGGTATTGTAAATCGTTCTCAATACTACCTTTTGTGCGAGGGGGGGGCAACAACCGGTAATTGTAGGAGCGAGCTCGCTCCTACATAAAACGGCATTCCAGCTCTACAGGGCCGGTTGTGCGCAGCCATCCAGCGCCTGGTCGACCAGCAGCTGCACGCCTTCGAGCATCCGGCAAAGGCCCAGCGCCACGCTGCGGTGCGTACCGTCGACTTCAAAGGCCAGGTGCGTGGCGATCACGTTGATCGACGCCAGGTCTTGCGAGGCATTGATCAGCAGGGTTTCGGCGTCCAGGTCGGTGCGCACGGTAAATAATGCTGCTGACGCCGGGTCGCTGGGTTGAGCGGTTGGGGTGGGGGGCTCGGGGTGCAGATAGTGGTTGATCGCACGATCCGCCGCATCGCGCAGAAGACTGGCATCGTAGCTGGGTGGGGGGTTGGGGCTGTGTTTGATCATGGTGAAGCTCCTGGTAGGTGGAGCTGCCACCGTTCGCGGTCAAACGAGTAGGGTGGCAGCTGTACGCGGGTTGACCGACCGGAAACCAGTGATTCCGGCATACCCGAAGGTATCCCGCGCACAGCTGCCGCGACACGATACATCAGACATAAGAAAAACGCCTGAAATAGGTCTGGGGTGCTGTAGCGTACTGGTTTGGTCGGACGGTCAAATCCGGCCGCTGATTTGGCAGCGGCAACGGGAAGGTTAGTCAGCACCTTTCCGAGGGACAACCTGAAACGGATGTAGGAAGCATCTGGTGCGCCAGCGTTAAGGTGCGCAGATCCCACAAACACCGACAAACCTTGTGGGAGTTGTCGAGCTTTAGCGAGGCTACGATAGCGGTGGGTCAGCCAGCATCAATGCCAGCAGTACCGCCGCCATCGCAGCCTCGCTGGTGCTCGACAGCTCCCACATTAATTTGGGTCAGATGGCATTGCGTGTTCGCTGTAGGACGCCCGCGTTAAGGTGCGTAGATCTCGCAAACACCGATAAACCCTGTGGGAGTTGTCGAGCTTTAGCGAGGCTACGATAGCGGTGGGTCAGCCAATATCAATGCCAGCAATACTGCCGCCATCGCAGCCTCGCTGGGGCTCGACAGCTCCCACATTAATTTGGGCCAGTTGGCATTGCGTGTTCGCTGTAGGACGCCCACGTTAAGGTGCGCAGATCCTGCAAACACCGATAAACCCTGTGGGAGGTGTCGAGCTTTAGCGAGGCTACGATAGCGGTTGGTCAACCAATATCAATGCCAGCAGTACCGCCGCCATCGCAGCCTCGCTGGGGCTCGACAGCTCCCACATTATTTGGGCCAGATGGCATTGCGTGTTCGCTGTAGGACGCCAGCATTAAGGTGTGCAGATCCCACAAACACCGACAAACCTTGTGGGAGTTGTCGAGCTTTAGCGAGGCTACGATAGCGGTGGGTCAGCCAATATCAATGCCAGCAGTACCGCCGCCATCGCAGCCTCGCTGGGGCTCGACAGCTCCCACATTAATTTGGGCCAGCTGGCATAACGAGTTCGCTGTAGGACGCCCACGTTAAGGTGCGCAGATCCCGCAACCACCGATAAACCCTGTGGGAGCTGGCTTGCCTGCGATAGCTTAGGCACTGGCAACATTGATATCCGCCCATGCAACGATCCGGGCAATGTTTTTGATCGCTCCCACAGGACGTGGGAGCGATCCGTCAATCAAGACGCTATCAGGCGATAGCATCCCAGGCGCGGTCGCCTTTTTCGTCCTTGATACGGGTCGGCAGGCCCATCACGTCCAGTGCCTTGAGGAACGGCTCGGCTGGCAGTTCTTCAACGTTGGCCATGCGTTGCACGTCCCACTCGCCACGGGCCACCAGCAGCGCAGCGGCTACCGGTGGTACGCCGGCGGTGTAGGAGATGCCCTGGCTTTCGGTTTCGGCAAAGGCGTCTTCGTGGTCGGCCACGTTGTAGATGAACAGCTCGCGTGGCTGGCCATCCTTGGTGCCCTTGACCAGGTCGCCGATGCAGGTCTTGCCGGTGTAGCCCGGTGCCAGCGAGGACGGGTCAGGCAGCACGGCCTTGACCAGTTTCAAAGGCACCACTTCCAGGCCTTCGGCGGTGGTGACCGGTTTCTCGGAGAGCAGGCCGAGGTTGTTCAGTACGGTGAACACATTGATGTAGTGTTCGCCAAAGCTCATCCAGAACCGCACGTTGGGCACGTCGAGGTTTTTCGACAACGAGTGCACTTCATCGTGGCCGGTCAGGTACAGGTTCTGTGAACCCACTACCGGCAGGTCGTCGGTACGTTTTACTTCGAACATGGTGTTGCTGGTCCACTGGCTGTTCTGCCAGCTCCACACCTGCCCGGTGAATTCGCGGAAGTTGATTTCCGGGTCGAAATTGGTGGCGAAATATTTGCCGTGGCTGCCGGCATTGACGTCGAGAATGTCGATCGAATCAATGCGGTCAAAATGCTGTTGTTGCGCCAGCGCCGCATAGGCGTTGACCACACCTGGGTCAAAACCCACACCGAGGATCGCAGTGATGTTTTTCTGCTTGCATTCCTCCAGGTGGTTCCACTCGTAGTTGCCGTACCACGGCGGGGTCTCGCAGACCTTGCCCGGCTCTTCGTGGATGGCGGTGTCGAGGTAAGCCACGCCGGTATCGATGCAGGCACGCAGTACCGACATGTTGAGGAAGGCGGAGCCGACGTTGATGACGATCTGCGATTCGGTTTCGCGGATCAGTGCCTTGGTCGCTTCCACGTCCAGGGCGTTCAGGGCAAAGGCCTGGATCTGGGCGGGTACCTTGAGGCTACCCTTGGCCTTGACGCTGTCGATGATGGCCTGGCATTTGGAGATGTTGCGCGACGCGATAGCAATACGACCGAGTTCGTCGTTGTGCTGCGCGCACTTGTGGGCCACCACCTTGGCGACACCTCCTGCACCAATGATAAGAACGTTCTTTTTCAATTGCTTTATCTCTCCTTTATCTGTCCGCTTTACGAAAGGCTGGACAGGTAGTCGTCGTAACCAAATTCACGAACCACTTCGACTGTACCGTCGAGTTGTTTCACTACGATGGACGGCATTTTCAGGCCGTTGAACCAGTTTTTCTTGACCATGGTGTAGCCTGCCGTGTCGATGAACGACAGTCGATCGCCGATGGCCAGCGGCTGATCAAATTGATATTCGCCGAAGATATCACCGGCCAGGCACGACTTGCCGCACACCATGTAGGTGTGTTCGCCATCGCTCGGCGCCAGTTTGGCATTGAGGCGATAGATCAGCAGGTCCAGCAGGTGGGCTTCGATGGAGCTGTCGACCACGGCGAGGTTTTTGCCGTTGTACAGGGTGTCGAGCACGGTCACTTCCAGGGAGGCGCTGTTGGTGATCGCCGCTTCGCCGGGTTCCAGGTACACCTGCACGTCGTACTTCTGCGAGAACGCCTTGAGGCGCTGGCAGAACGCGTCGATGGCATAGCCTTCGCCGGTAAAGTGGATGCCGCCGCCGAGGCTGACCCAGTTGACCTTGTGCAGCAGTGCGCCGAAACGCTCTTCGATGGTGTTCAGCATCTGGTCGAACAGGTTGAAGTCACCGTTCTCGCAGTTGTTGTGGAACATGAAGCCGGAGATCTGCTCGATCACGCCTTCGATCTTCACCGGATCCCACTCGCCCAGACGGCTGAAGGGACGCGCCGGGTCGGCCAGCAGGTAGTCGGAGCTGCTCACTTGCGGGTTGACGCGCAGGCCGCGGGTCTTGCCCTCGCTGCGCTCGGCAAAGCGCTGCAGCTGGCTGATGGAGTTGAAGATGATCTTGTCGCAGTTGTCGAGCATCTCCTCGATCTCATCGTCGGCCCAGGCCACGCTATAGGCGTGGGCTTCACCTTCGAACTTCTGGCGACCGAGCTTGAGCTCGTACAGCGACGAGGACGTGGTGCCGTCCATGTATTCCTGCATCAGGTCGAACACCGACCAGGTGGCAAAGCACTTGAGCGCCAGCAGCGCCTTGGCGCCGGACTGCTCACGCACGTAGGCGATCTTCTGCATGTTGACCAGAAGCTTCTGTTTGTCGATGAGGTAATACGGGGTTTTGATCATTTTTCAGAGCCTGCGGCGGAGCCTGCCAAAAAAGGACAGGCATTGTGCCCGCACTTGCTCAGGATCGAAAGGTTAGTCAGCGGAATTTGCAGGCTTGGGCCTACAGGCCACTCAGGTATTGGTCATCAAATGGGTGCATAACCGTGTGGCCAGGCGGTCAGGCAGTGGTTTAGTCGCCAGGCGCACGCTTGATCGTCACGTGTAAACCCTTGTCATGGCCCCAGTGGAACCTATAGCGCCGAATTACGACGTAATGGGAAATACATCGCTGCTGGAGCTACGACTTTGACTGTCCAACTGAACGCTCACTCATCTGTCTATCCACCGAACTACCTGGCCAACGAGAACGCCGATCAAACTGCCAAGGGGGAGGTTGCTGCGTCTTCCAGGCAAAAGCGTGGGGTGGCGTCAGCTTCGGCGTTATGGCCACAACACTCAGTCATAAGAATTTCCCTGATGGGCATGAGTAAAGAGCAAGAAGAATTTACCAAAGCCAACATCAATAAATGGGCGCCTCACGTCAATCTGCACTTTGAGTTCACTGACGCCGCCGACGGGGATATCCGGATTGCCGCAGACAACGATATTTCCGGTGGGCATTCGTACTTGGGTACCCGCTCGCTCTATGTACCGCCCGACAAACCTACAATGGTCATCGGCCTCAAGGGTGGGCCGAATGCTTATAACGCCGGTACGATCCAGCATGAGTTCGGTCATGTTTTGGGGTTGCAACATGAACATCAGCACGAAAACAATGATTTGGATATCAATTGGTCCGAAGTCAAGAAAACCTACATGGATAAAGGTGGGGAGAAAGAACTAAAAGCGAATTTTGGGCCGTTGGTTTCCGATGTTGTGTCATCTGACTATGATCGTAAATCCATCATGCATTATGGTTTCAATTCATCCTGGCTCAACAGTGGAGATGCTATTGGGGACAACAATGAGCTCTCCGAGGGTGATATCCACGTTGTCCGCTCGCTCTATCCACCCGAGGTCAAGAAAAAACCAGTTTCTGCCAGTTGGTGGGACTTCCGTCACGTTCAGCCGTCTCCATAAAAAGCCTGGGGTAGGCCGATCATGAGCGAGATTCGTGATCATCTACAGTAAAATGAGTTTGTCTCATTATGACCCGCTGCCGACAATAGCTCCCATACCAACACATTGGAGTTTTTGTCATGGCTGTCGCTCATTCCCTTGGATTTCCGCGCATTGGACGCGATCGTGAACTGAAAAAAGCGCAGGAAGCGTTTTGGAAGGGTGAGCTGGACGAAGCCGGTCTGCGCGCCGTCGGCCGTGAATTGCGGAAGACCCACTGGGACTTGCAGAAACAGGCCGGCATCGAGTTGCTGCCGGCTGGGGATTTTGCCTGGTACGACCAGGTGCTGACCCACTCGCTGATGTTTGGTGTGATCCCCGAGCGTTTCCGCCCGGCTGACGGGCATGCCACCCTCAATACCCTGTTTGCCATGGCCCGTGGCGTCAGCGACAGCTGCTGCGGCGGTGCCCACGCCCAGGAAATGACCAAGTGGTTCGACACCAACTACCACTACCTGGTGCCTGAATTCAGCGCGGACCAGCAGTTCCACCTGGGTTGGGACCAATTGTTCGAAGAAGTCCAGGAGGCCCGCGACCTGGGGCACACCGTCAAGCCGGTGGTGATCGGGCCGCTGACGTACCTGTGGCTGGGCAAGGCCAAGGGCGGTGACTTCGACAAGCTCGACCTGCTTGACCGCCTGCTGCCGCTGTACGGGCAGATCTTTCAGCGCCTGGCGGACCTGGGCGTGGAATGGGTGCAGATCGACGAGCCGATCCTGGTGCTGGATCTGCCCCAGGACTGGAAAAACGCGTTTGAACGCGCCTACAACCTGATCCAGCGTGACCCGCTGAAAAAACTGGTCGCCACTTACTTTGGCGGGCTCGAAGAAAACCTCGGCCTGGCGGCCAACTTGCCGGTCGATGGCCTGCACATTGACCTGGTGCGCGCACCTGACCAATACCCGACGATTCTCGACCGTCTGCCGGCCTATAAGGTGCTGTCCTTGGGGGTGGTCAACGGGCGTAACGTCTGGCGCTGCGACCTGGAAAATGCCCTGGCTACCTTGCAGCACGCCCATGAACGCCTGGGTGATCGCCTGTGGGTTGCGCCGTCCTGTTCGCTGCTGCACAGCCCGGTGGATCTGGGGCGTGAAGACAAGCTCGACGCCGAGCTGAAAAGCTGGCTGGCCTTCGCCGTACAAAAGTGTGAAGAAGTCGCCGTGCTGACCCAGGCCATCAACCAGCCCGAAGCCCCGAAGGTGCTTGCTGCCTTGGCCCAAAGCCGCGCCGTGCAAGCGGCCCGCGGGGCCTCGCCGCGTATCCACAAACCGGCGGTACAAGCTCGCGTGGCGGCTATCACCGCCAAGGACAGCCAGCGCCAGTCGCGGTTTGCCCAGCGCATCGCCCAGCAGCGCGCCGGCCTCGACTTGCCGCTGTTCCCGACCACCACCATTGGTTCGTTCCCGCAGACCGCGTCGATCCGCCTGGCGCGCCAGTCGTTCAAGGCCGGCAAGTTAAGCGAGGCCGAATATGTCGAGGCGATGCACAGCGAGATCAAGCACGCCGTTGAAGTGCAGGAAAACCTTGGCCTGGACGTGCTGGTGCACGGTGAAGCCGAACGTAACGACATGGTCGAGTACTTTGCCGAACAGTTGGACGGCTATGTATTTACCCGCTTTGGCTGGGTGCAGAGCTACGGCTCCCGCTGCGTGAAACCGGCGGTGATCTTCGGCGACCTGAGCCGCCCGAAAGCCATGACCGTGGAGTGGATCCGCTATGCCCAAGGCCTGACCGACAAGGTCATGAAGGGCATGCTGACCGGCCCGGTGACCATGCTGATGTGGTCATTCCCCCGCGAAGACGTGAGCCGCGAAGTGCAGGCCCGGCAACTGGCGCTGGCGATCCGTGACGAAGTGGTGGACCTGGAAGCGGCGGGCATCAAGATCGTACAGATTGATGAAGCTGCGTTCCGTGAAGGCCTGCCCCTGCGCCGGGCCCAGTGGCAGCACTACCTGGACTGGGCCACCGAAGTGTTCCGCCTGTGCGCCTCGGGTGTGCGTGACGCAACCCAGATCCATACCCATATGTGCTACAGCGAATTCAACGACGTGATCGAGTCCATCGCGGCGATGGATGCCGACGTGATCACCATCGAGACTTCCCGTTCGGACATGGAACTGCTGGACGCGTTCGAAGCCTTCGCTTACCCGAACGACATTGGCCCGGGGGTCTACGACATCCACTCACCCCGGGTGCCCGACGCCTCGGAAATGGCCAACCTGCTGCGCAAAGCCGCCCAGCGCATCCCGGCCGAGCGCCTATGGGTCAACCCCGACTGCGGCCTGAAGACCCGCGCCTGGCCGGAGACGGAAGCGGCGTTGATTCACATGGTTACAGCTGCCCGGCAATTGCGCGCTGAATGGGCGTAGCTGCGGCTGACACAAATCCCATTGTGGGAGCGGGCTTGCCCGCGATAGCGGCAGTCCAGTGACTACTTCTGGCAACTGACCCACCGCCATCGCAGGCAAGCCAGCTCCCACATTTGATTTGTGGCGGCACCAAAACTCTCTGCCACGCGCAGCCCCCCTGTGGGAGCGGGCTTGCCCGCGATAGCGGCAGCCCAGTCACTACTTCTGACAACTGACCCACCGCCATCGCAGGCAAGCCAGCTCCCACATTTGAATTGTGGCGGCACCAAAACTCTCTGCCACGCGCAGCCCCCCTGTGGGAGCGGGCTTGCCCGCGATAGCGGCAGCCCATTCACTGCTTCTGACAACTGACCCACCGCCATCGCAGGCAAGCCAGCTCCCACATTTGATTTGTGGCGGCACCAAAACTCTATGCCACGCGCAACCCCCCTGTGGGAGCGGGCTTGCCCGCGATAGCGGCAGCCCATTCACTGCTTCTGGCAACTGACCCACCGCCATCGCAGGCAAGCCAGTTCCCACATGTGGATCTTTGTGCTCAGAGGTATTTGAGCCACGCTATATCCCGCCGCCGGGCCTTCAGCCGGGCAAACCAGCGCACGGGCAGGTACAACGCCAGCGGCAGTAACAACGCCACCAGCCACACCGCCCCCACGCTGTCGAACCCAAAGTGCGTCCCCTTGTTCAGGCCAAACAGCGCCACCCCCATCACGTACAACACCTTCAGCACATACAGGTGCAGCAAGTAGAAGAACATCGGCGCCGCGCCGAACACCGCCAGTATGTCGATCCAGCGCCGCTGCCCGGCGCGTTCAAAGGCCAGCAGCAACAGCAGCCCCACGCCCAGGGTCAGCGCCAGGAACAGCAATGACGGCGGATACTTGGTGATGTTGAAGAAGCTCATCCAGGTCTGCACCGGGCTGTCATGGCTGTGCCACGGTGCCTCACCGTAACCATTGATCGTGCGCAACACCCCAAAGCCCACCAGCGCGCAAATGCCCGCCAGCAACAGATACCGCTGACGCCGCGCCGCCGGCATCGCCCCGGTAAACCACGGGCCGAGGCTGTAACCCAGGCCAATCACCCCGATCCACGGCAACACCGGGTAGGTGGTGCGCAGGCGCAGGGTGTCGCTCACCTCGATCCAGCTGCGCTCATGCAGGATCGTCCAGGGAATATGCCACGCCGACCCCGCCGCGAAATGCACGCCATCAAGCAGGTTATGCCCGCCAATGATCACCAGCGCCAGGCCGATCAGCAGCGGGCGGGGCAGCCACACCAGTGCGGCGAGGGCGATCATGCTCACGCCGATGGCCCAGATCACCTGCATATAGATCACGCTGGGGGGCAGTTGGAAGGTCCAGGCGAAGTTCACCAGGGTAAATTCCAGCACCACCAGGAACAGCCCGCGCTTGAACAGAAACGCCGCAACATCGCCACGGCCTTGGTACTTTTCGCCGTACAGATACGCCGACAAGCCGGTCAGCAACACAAACACCGGCGCACACAAGTGGGCCAGGGTGCGGCTGATAAACAGCGCCGGCTCCGTGCTGTCGATGCTCATCGGGTCGCTGACCTGGCGGTGCAGCAGGAACGTCTCACGCACGTGGTCGAGCAACATGAACAGGATCACCAGGCCGCGCAGGGCGTCGATGGAGAGCAGGCGTTGGCGTAAACGGGCAGCGGGAACAGCGTCGGTCATGGTGCAGGGTCGCCGGCGGGAATGTAGGGGCGGTTATCTTATAACATTGGTCGGCAGCTGTGGATTTCTCAGTCGGAATCGGGCCCTGCAGGTGCTAGGGTAGGGCGCAGACTTTGACCACCCTGGAGTGACTTATGAGCGTCCCCGTTGATATCAAGGCTGTCGTGCAATTCTGGATGGCGGCGGGCCCATCACGCTGGTTCAAGAAAGATCCACAGTTCGATACCGAGTTTGGCGCCCGCTTCCACGAGGCGCACTTCCAGGCAGCCAGGGGCGAACTGGAACACTGGATGGACGAGCCCGAAGGCGCGCTGGCGCTGCTGATCCTGCTCGATCAATACCCGCGCAATACCTTCCGGGGTACCGCCCATATGTTCGCGACCGATCCACTGGCCAGGGCTTATGCCGCACGTATGATCGACGCCGGGATGGATCGGCTGATTGACCCGGCATTGCGGGCGTTTTGTTATTTGCCTTTCGAACATTCCGAAAGCCCTGAGGATCAACAACGGTCTTTGGCCTTGAACAAGCAGCTCGACGCCAGTACCTATCACTGGGCCAAGGAACACGCCGAGATCATCGAGCGATTCGGTCGCTTTCCGCACCGCAACGCGGCGTTGGGCCGGGTGACGACTGAGCAGGAGCAGGCGTTCCTCACGGGCGGCGGATTTTCTGGCTAGTATTCCTCGCGGGAATGGGCCGATAAAAAAGCGACATTGTATTTATCGCTGCACATCTCGTAGCGTGGCTGCTCACCCAAGGAGATGCCACCGTGACTGACCTGCCGATGCGCTTATATGTCGATGCCCTGTTCACCAGCCCGTATGCAATGTCGGTGTTTGTGACCCTGCGGGAAAAAGGCCTACCGTTCGAGGTGCGCCCCCTCGACCTTGACGCGCTGGAGCAGCAGTCTCCGGTGTTTACCGGGCTGTCCGTGACCCAGCGGGTGCCGACCCTGGAACAGGCTGGGTTTGCCTTGTCCGAGTCGTCGGCGATTACCGAGTACCTGGAGGATGTGTTCCCGCAGGTGCCGGTGTATCCCAGGGAGCCGCGCCAACGTGCGCGGGCACGGCAGATTCAGGCATGGTTGCGCAGCGACCTGCTGGCGATCCGCCAGGAACGCTCGACACTGGTGGTGTTTTGCGGGGTCCAGTATGGCCCGTTATCAACCCAGGCCCAGGTGGCGGCCGACAAGCTGATTGCGGCGGCGCAGCAATGGTTGGCCGAGGGCGACGACTACCTGTTTGGCCAATGGTCGATTGCCGATGTGGACCTGGCCGTGATGCTCAACCGGCTGATCCTCAATGGCGATCCGGTGCCCGCGCGGTTGGTGGCATATGCCCAGCGTCAGTGGCAGCGGCCATCGGTACAGGCCTGGGTCAACCAGGCACGTCCGGCGTTGTAGCGCCCAGCGGCCATTCCTGCGCGACTCGGCGGTCGAGGTCTTCCCAGTCTTCCATGCCGAGCACCCGGGTGGTGTTCAGGCCGCGTATGTAGCCGCGCAACTGCTGGGCGGCGGCGCTGGCCTGATCGGCATCGGCAGTCGGGTCCTGCAGGACGTTTTCGTACTCGATCAAATAGTCGGCAACGCGCTCGCGATACTCTGGCAGGACGGCGTTGCGGATGCGATCAAAGGTCTTCTGATGGGGTTTCATGGAGAGGTCCTTCTTATAGATTTTATTGTGTGCCGGTGTCGCAACCGTCAGTGTGGCATGGCTTCGCGGCTGAAAGCCTCCACTGCGGACACCAGGCCCTTGGCGGCCAGCACCACCAGTTCAGCGCCTTTCTCAGGCGTTGCCAGGGCCGGGTCGGAACCCATCCGGCCATCCGGGTGGCGGGCGCGGAAATCCTGGGCCTCGCGGATCGGGCCGGAAGACGCGATCTGCGGTGAATAGTCGGCGGTCTTGATCAAGTCCGGATAAGCCCATTGGGTAATCGCAATCTCGGAAGGGGTGGCATGGGTGCCATGCCCCGTCGGGAACTGCGCGCGCGCCAGTTCGCCAACACCTTCCAGGTCCCACCAGTTGCACAGCTTCAAGGCAAAGCCGGCAGGGCGACGGGCGAAGCTGGCCTCGGCGTACAGTTCGGAAAAGGCGGCTTCGATGGTGGCGATATTGCCGCCGTGGCCATTGAGAAACAGGATCTTCTCAAAGCCGTGGGCCGCCAGGGAGCGGGTCCAGTCACCGATGGCGGCGATAAACGTCGACGGGCGCAGGGAGATGGTGCCGGGGAACCCAAGGTGATGCTGGGCCATGCCGATATTGAAGGTCGGGCCGACCAGGATATCGGCGTCTTTTTGCGCGTGATGGGCAATGATTTCCGGGCACATCCAATCGGTGCCCAACAGGCCGGTGGGGCCATGTTGTTCATTGGAACCGATAGGAATCACCACGGTGCGGCTACGGTCGAGAAATTGGCTTATCTCGATCCACGTTGACTGGTGCAAAAGCATTGGAGGTTCTCTCTCTGGTCAGGCTCGGCCTTCCAGATACTACCTCAACCGGCGCTGGCGATCTGGCGCGGCTTGCAATTGAGGTAGGGCGAGGATTTCAGCCAGCGCTGGTCGGGGTACCAGGAAAACATGAACTGGCCATCCTTGAGTTTGTCCACCACCTGGCGCGCCACCTGCGGACGCACGGCGGGGCAGCCCTGGCTGCGGCCGATGCGGCCTTCACGCTTGCTCCACAAGGGGCTGACGTAGTCGGCGGCGTGGATCACGATGGCACGGTCGCGGGCCTGGTCATTGAACCCCGGCTCCAGGCCGTCCATGCGCAGCGAGTAGCCATGGGTGCCCTGGTAGCTTTCCTGGGTGCGGAACAACCCGAGGCTGGATTGATGGCTGCCTTCGCTGTTGGAGAACTGGGTGGCGAAGTTTTCCCCGGATTTTTGCCCATGGGCTACCAGGTCGCGTAGCACCAGCTTTTTTTGCCGCAGATCGAAAATCCACAGGCGACGGGCGGTCGAAGGTTGTGAGTAGTCGATCACGGCCAGGCGTTCAGAGCGTTCCTGGCCGTTATTGACAGCACATTGCATCGCGCTGAGGGCACTTTTAAGTACAGTGGGATTGAGTTCTGGAGCCGAGCGCGCCAGGCTGTTATACAAGGTATGAGGTTTGGCATTCTCTGCGAAGGCACCCGTACAGAACGCGCCCAGGGTGGCGGCGATCAGGCCGAGTCGGCAGTAAATATTCAGCATTTATCAAGCATCTCCGCCGTAGATTGGAGCTAAGCCATTGTTCAAAAAACACGCATGTTACTTGAGCCTTTGCTTGCTCGTAGCACCATTGGTCGCCATGGCCGATGAACTGCCAGTCGAGCCGCCAAACCCAGTACAGCTGGCACTTGGGCAGTTGTCGAGTGTTTGCCCCGATTTGGCGACCCAACTGGATATACCGGCCGAGCTGCGGCTGCAGGCTTTTTACCAGCAACAAGGCAATGCTGCCCTGTGGTCGGTGGACGATCGCCGAACGGCCCTGCAGGGCCAGTTGCTGTTGCTGGCCGACGACGGCCTCGATCCGGCGCACTACCGGCTGCCCGACGTGGCAACCACCAGCAATGTGCTGTGTACCGACTTCGCAACCAGCCAGCACTACCTGCAGGCCCTGCATGACTTGCACTATGGCCGTTTGCAGCAGGCCCATTACGAGCCGCTGTGGCATTCCCAGCCGCCAACTGAGGATCCGGCCGTTGCGGTGCTGGCCCTGGCCAACGCGGGGCTTGCGGATATGCCGGCGGCGTTCGACCAGGCCCGGCCCGCAGCCGGTCTGTATCGTAGCCTGCGCGCGGCCTATGCCACCCAACGCCTGCAACCCTTGCCGCAGTGGGGTGTGATTGCCGACGGCCCATTGCTGCGTCCCGGCGGCGAAGACCCACGGGTGCCGGCCCTGGCCCGACGCCTGGTCAGTGGCGGCCAGTTGGCGAGCGTGCCCAAGGGCAATCAATACGGCAATGAGCTGGTGGCGGCGGTGAAGCGCTTCCAGGCCAGCCATTCGTTGCAAGCCGACGGGGTGATCGGCCCGGGCACGGTGGCCGAGCTTAACGTCAGCCCGGCGGTGCGCCGCGAGCAACTGCGGGTCAACCTCGAACGTTTTCGCTGGCTGGCCCAGGACCTGGAGCCGGATGGCATTCTGGTCAACGTCGCGGCGGCCCAGTTGAGTGTCTACCAGGGTGGTGTGCCCGTGTGGCAGACCCGCCTGCAGGTGGGCCGCGCCGAACGGCAGACGCCGCTGCTCAAGTCGCGCATCACACGCTTGACCCTCAACCCTACCTGGACCATCCCGCCGACCATCATGCGCGAGGACAAACTGCCGGCCATCCGCCTGAACCCGGAGTACCTGCGCCAACAGAACCTCAAAGTGCTCGACAGTGAAGGCCGCGCCCTGTCGCCCGAGCAGGTGGACTGGTCGCACCCCGGCAACATCCTCCTGCGCCAGGACGCCGGCCCGCGCAACCCGCTGGGCAAGATCGTCATGCGCTTCCCCAATCCATTCTCCGTGTACCTGCACGATACGCCCAGCCAACCGTTGTTCAGCAAGGGGCCACGGGCGTTCAGCTCGGGGTGTGTGCGGGTGGAGCAGCCGATGCTGCTGCGCGATCTGCTGGTGAACCCGGCAGAAAAAGCGCGGACCGAGGAATTGCTGGCGACCGGGCTGACCCATGAGTTCCGCCTGGCTACGCCGGTCCCGGTGTTGCTGGGGTACTGGACGGTGCAGGTGGATAGCCAGGGGGCGTTGCTGTACGCGCCGGATATCTATGGCCGCGATGGCGTGCTGTTGAAGGCCCTGGGCGCGGTCCTGTAGGTGCGCAGCGAGGCGCAATATGAGACCCGGTTGGCATCCTTGAAAAATTAACCATCAGGCATTTCTCAAACACTCAAGAAACCGACCAAGCTTGCCGACGTGATGGGTACATACCCAGGAGCGTTCAATATGAGCAGTCAACGTTTGGCAGTCGGTATCAGCCTGTTTTTCGCGCTCGTCAGTGGCACTGCCCAGGCGGCGCCCGTGAGCCACGGCGTTATCCATTTCCGCGGCAGCATCGTCGAGGCAACATGCACTACGGGCGATGGGGCGGGGGCGACATTGGCCCTGAGTGGTTGCCCGCAGTTTGTACCCGCAAGCAACGTCAGCGCCCAGGGTGTCGAGCCGGTGCGTACCGTCAGTGCCTTGGACCACTCGGTGGTCAAGGTCAAGATGGTGACTGAAACGCGCGATGGTCGTTACTTCGATCGGCAATACAACTTGAGCGATGCGGCAGGCAAACCTTTGCGTTCAGGGGCTTACTTGGTGACGCTGAGTTATCCCTGACCCGACGACGTTGTCGCGATGTCGAAGGTCCGGCTCGTAGGGACGTGTTGCCACGAACTTTTCGCGTCAGCCTGGAGATTCAATGCGCGTTGATCAGGTAAAGTCGGCGTCTTCAGGATGAAACGTCAGGTAACAAACGATGGGGCAGTTTATACGGCAATCGGTCTTGGGCCTGCTGGTCATGGTGTTCACCACGTTGGCCGTGGCGCAAACGGCGCCTCCGGCATTGGAGAATGTGCCGCTGAACCAGCGGGTGATCGACCTGACCCATACCCTGGATACCTCGACCCAGCAGCGTCTGACTGAGCAACTGGCAGACCTCGAACAACGCAAAGGCGCGCAAATCGCCGTGATGCTGCTGCCGAGTACGGGCGACGCCGACCTCGAAACATTCACCACCCAACTGTTTCGCGCCTGGAAATTGGGGCGTAAGGGCATCGACGACGGTATTTTGCTGCTGGTGGTCAAGGACGACCGCACTGTGCGGATCGAAGTCGGTTACGGCCTGGAGGGGGTGGTCACGGACCTGTTGAGCCACCGGATTATCGAGGAGCAACTGAACCCGGCGTTTCGCCAGGGCGATTACGCTGGCGGTGTGCAGCGCGCCGTGGACGCCCTGACCGTGCTGGTCGAGGGGGGGGACTTGCCGGCAGTAGACCAGACCCGGGAAACAGTGGATGAAACTGCGGTGTTGCTGGCGCTGATTCTGGGGGCTGTCGGCGGGGTGCTGCTGGCCTCGGGCAAGCTGCATTGGCGCCGCGGCCTGATTGCCGGCCTGGTGCTGACCGTGTTGCTGACGGCACTGGCCGCGATCAATGGCAAGGCCTGGCCGATCTATGTGCTGGCGCTGCCGTTTTGTATGTCGATCAGCGCGGCCCTGTTCGGCGCGTTATGGCAGGCCAAGGCGGTTTTTTATTGCGTAGTGGGGCTGATGGCCTACAGCATCGGCCTGGGGTTGGTGGATCACTACCTGACTGAAGTGTCCTTTATGAACTGGCTGGCATGGCCGCTGGCCGCGCTGGCGGTGCTGGGCCTGTACCTGATCCTGTTCGCGGTGATGAAAGCCGCCTGGAAACACAGTCGGCTGGGTTTTTGCGTGCAATCGGTGATGGTGCTGGGGGTCTATGGCGCGGCGGGGTACATGCTGGAGATGGGGCTTGATGGCTGGTTGTTCGCCTGGCCCATCAGCTCGTTCGCGGCGTTGTTCATTTATGGTCAGGGCACGGGCGGGTCGAGCTCCGGTTCCAGTGACCGTTCAAGCTCCAGCTCCAGCTCAAGTTCAAGCTCCGGTGGCGGGTTTTCCGGTGGCGGCGGTTCCAGCGGCGGCGGTGGGGCCTCAGGGAGCTGGTGAGGCCCCGTGCCGGCTCAGAGCGTCATCACCATCTCATGCCAAGCCATCCCGCCGTGGTCTGACGCCGAGGGCTGCACATACTGGTAACCCATGCGCGTGTACAGCGGCACATGCTGCTCCTTGCACATCAAGTGGATGGTCTGTTTGCCCATCCCGCGCATGCGCTGCACAAAGGCTGTCATCAATTGCGTGGCGTAGCCCTTGCCCTGGTGCGCCGGGTCCACCACCACCGACATGATCACTACATTCGGCGCATCCGCTGAGTGCCCCACCAACTCCTTGAAGGCCTCATCCGACATCACCACATCATGGGCGCAACCGCCGTTGATGAAGCCCACTACCTGACCGTCCGCTTCCAGAATCAGGAAGCCTTGCGGGTACAGGGCGATACGCGTGGCGATTTTCTCCAGGGTCGCGGCTTCATCGCCCTCATAGGCGCTGATTTCGATCTCGTAGCAGCGGGGGGCGTCTGCCGGCGTGGCGTTGCGCAAGGTGAGGGCGGGCATGGGGATTCCTGGGCTGGGCGATTGAACGAGGGGCTGCATGATAGCGGGGTCGGTGCGCTGGCGAAAATCCCAGTGCCGGGCTTATTGCCGGTGCTTCTCCATCCGAATATCCCCGTCCGCCAATTGCTCCACCACCACCCACCCCAGGCGCTGGTAAAACCCACTGGCCCGGCTCGCTTGGGCGGTTTCCAGCCAGATCTGTCGATGGTGCTGGAACAACAAGGCTTCGGCCTGCTCCATCAGTTTGCGGCCCAGCCCGCGGCCTTCGAATTCGGGGCGGATGAAGGCGGCAAATACACAGCCGTCGTCGATATCGGCCATGGCAAACCCGACCGCTACACCTTGCACCTCGGCGACCCAGACGCAGGGCGCTTGCTGCATGGCTAGTTGGATGGCATCGGGGGTGATGCCCATTTCTGCCAACTGCTCGTGGGACAGGTGGTTTTCCCTGACGCTGGTGCGAATGTCGAAGATGGTGTCGATATCTGCCGGGGTGGCGACTCTGATAGGGCTGTTCATGCAGTTCTCGCTGTTATCCATGAATTCAACGTCGTAGATCCCGCGTGCCGCCAGGGCGGTGAAGGGGCGGGTGAGCGGCCGTACATCACTCAGTTCCCAGGCGAGCCAGCCTTCCTCGAAATAGCTGGCGCAGGCCGCTGGCACGTCCTCGGGGGTGAACGCACGCACTGCTTTTACCCGTACGATGGCGACGGCCACGCCGGTTTCATCTTCATCGCCATCGGTATGCAGGAAGCGCCCGTTCTCGACAATCAGCAGGTCCTGGGAAGGCTCCAGTTGTGGCTGCCAGCGGCGGATTTCCAGGGTTTTTTCGCCTGCGGCGATGCGGCTGCCGCTGGGGCGCACGATGGAGAGGGCTTTGATGGTGCTGCTCCTAAAGAGGGGTGTTGTACTTCACTGCCGCCGCTGCCCGCGATGGCACGTTCAGACTTCTCAACAACCCCGACACATGGATGCGTACGGTAAACGGCGAAATATCCAGGGCCTTGGCGATTTCCTTGTTGGTCTTGCCTTGGGCGATCAGTCGCAACACCTCCTGCTGGCGCGCGGTCAGGGTGTTGGTGTCCAGGGGCAACAGCCCCGAGGGGGCGAACTTGACCAGCACCTCGCCCTGACGGATGGCGAGCAGGGCCTGGCCGATTTCTTCGGGGGCGATGTTCTTGCCGATAAAACCATCGGCGCCCAGCGCCATCACCTGTTCGATCAACCCCGGGTCATCGACCATCGACACCACGATCAGCGTGGTGCGCCGCAGTTGCTGGCGCAGCTCGCCCAACTGGCTGATACAGGTCAGGCCGGGGAAGCGCAAATCGAGGATCAGAGTGTCGACTTCGCTGCCGCTCTTGAGCAGGTGCAGCACTGTATCCAGGTCGCCGGCCTGTTCCACGCGGGCCTCGGGCAGCAGGCGTTGCACGGTGCGCAGCATGCCTTCGCGAAACATGGGATGGTCGTCGGCGATGATGATCCGGCATGTCATGGTGTGCTCCTCCCTGGGGCCAGGTTCTGTGGCGTGCTACTTTACCACTCTGCTCAGCGCCTGCCTGCTGGGGGCACAGTTTAGACGATGACCGTACAAGGACGTTGCCCATGAAGTTCGTGAAAGACGCCGAACTGGACCAAGCCAACCTGCGTATTGTGGTGGCCGTCTGCGCCATTGTGTACATCAGCCTGCTGGGCTTTTTGCCGGGGCAGTCGATGGACCGCTATGTGCCGGTGATTATTTATATTTGCCTGTTTCTGCTGGTCTCGGTTGTGCTGCGTCAGGTGATTGCACGCTGGCCCGGGCATTACCCGGCGCGACGGGTTTTCGGGATGATCCACGACTACACCGGCACCTCGTTCGGCCTGGTAGTCGGCGGCGAGGCGGCATTGCCGCTGTATGCGGTGATGGTCTGGGTCAACCTGGGCAATGGCATGCGCTATGGCTCGCGCTACCTGGCGATTGCCACGGGCCTGGCGTTGCTGGCGCTGCTGATTGTGTATCGGCTGACCCCGTTGTGGCAGGCGCAGCCCTTTATGGTGCTGATGCTGATGATTACCAGCACGGTGATCCCGGTCTACGCCCACCTGCTGCTGGAGCGCACGCGCAAGGCGTCTGAAGAGGCCACCGCCGCCAACCTGGAAAAGTCGCGCTTCCTCGCCCAGGCCAGCCATGATCTGCGCCAGCCCATCCACTCCATCGGCCTGTTTACGGCGTGCCTGCGTGAAGCGCGGTTGGGCGATGAGGAGCGGCGGCTGGTGGACAATATCGACCGTTCGCTGCTCAACGTCTCGCAGTTGTTCCGCTCCATTCTCGATCTCTACACCCTGGATAACGGCCGGCTGCTGCCCAAATACCAGGTGGTGCACCTGGGTGAGTGGCTGGCCGACCTGCTGCGGCAAAACGCCGAAGCCGCACGCTGGGCCGGCGTAGAACTGCGCCTGCGCCCCTGCGCCCACTGGGTGCGGGTGGATCCGGCGCTGTTGGCAACGATGGTGCAGAACGTGCTCTCCAATTGCTTCAAGTACGGCGGCCAGCGCCCGGTACTGATCGGCGTGCGCCAGCGCGGCGGCGAGGTGCGGGTGGAGATTCACGACCAGGGCCGGGGGATTGCCGAGGAGCATCTGCCGCGGGTCTTCGAGGAGTTCTATCGCGTCCGCCACCTGCGCGACAAGGACGTCGAAGGGGTCGGCCTGGGCTTGTCCATCGTCAAGCGTCTGGGGCAGTTGATGGGCATGGACGTGGTGCTGCGCTCCCGGGTGGGCCATGGCACGTCCGTCAGCCTGCGCGGGTTGCACCTGGCGACCGCGTCCCATCAACCCCCGGTGCGCGACGATGCACGCCAGGCGGGGCTGTTGACCGGCTTGAAAGTGTGCCTGGTGGAAGATGACCACAACGTACTGCTGGCCACCCAGGCATTGCTGGAGCGTTGGGGCTGCCAGGTGCAGGCGGAGTCGAGCGGGCATAACCTGGTCAGCGATTGCGACATCATCGTCGCCGACTATGACCTGGGCAACCACGCCACCGGTATCGAGTGCATCGACCGGTTGCGCGCACAGCGTGGCGTGGCGGTGCCGGCGCTGATTCTGACCGGGCATGAGGTGGAGAAGATCCAGGCGGCGCTGCACGACCGGCAGATCGCCATTTTGTCCAAGCCAGTGCGCCCCGCTGAACTACGGGGCACCCTGCGCGACCTCAGCCAGGGGCCGGTTACTAGTTAAACGGCGTCAACCCGTTACCCCGGGCGCCCTTGGGTTGGCAGTAGGCGGCGGGTTTCATCATGCCAAAGCTGGCCACTGCAAACATCCCGCCGCTGGCACCGCTGGGCACGGAGCAGTTGTAGTCACCGGAGGCGGTGCTGGCGATGTAATAGGTGGTCATGGAGTCGCTGCGGACATTGGAGACACGCTTGACCGGTTCGCCGAGGTTGGTTTCCGAGAGGGTCTTGAGGTGGTCTTCGGTGGGCTTGATATTGCTGCAACCGGCAACACCGAGCATCAGGGCGCCCAACAGGGCAAGGCGGGCGACAGGGGAGTGCAGTTTCATGGCATGTCTTCCTTGGGGTTGTTTTAGTGTTTTCAACGCACAACGATCCCTTGCACGGCGGGTTCGACGTGCTGGCGGGGAGCATTGGAGTACCAGGGAATATAGCGCCGGGGGCCTGCGGGGTCGATTAGCACAAGTGTGCTAATGGCACCTTGAGGTCACGGCAAACAGAGTGAATTCAGGGAGATTCGCATGCTGCAAATCAGACGCGCCACCGACGACGATGGCCCCATCGCCTTCGACATTCGCCGTCAGGCGATCCGCAGCCAATGCATCGGCGCCTACACCGCCGAACAGATGCTGACCTGGACCCGTGGCGCGGCCGAGGACGGCTATACCGCGCTAATGGCCAAGCCGTTTTACCTGGGCTGCGTCGATGGCGAGCCGGTCGCCACGGGCATGCTTGACCCGGCGCACCGGGAAGTGGGAGCGCTGTTTGTGCTGCCCGGTTCTATCGGACGCGGTTTTGGCCGGCAGATGCTTGAGCACCTGGAGCAAGTGGCGCTGGAGTTGGGGATTGAGGAGGTGGTGCTGGACGCGACGTTGAATGCCGCGCAGTTCTATCGCAGCCGTGGTTATGAAGGCTGCGAACAGTCCATCTATCATTCGCCTTCGGGGCTGGAGCTGGCGTGTATCCCGATGGTCAAGCGCCTGACTGTTTGAACGCCGCCCGCAGCCGCTCGATCACGCCCGGCACCGTGAGCCCGGCCGTCGCGGGTGGCGTCGGGTTCTCACCGAACTCGCGCCAGATAAACAGGGTGAGTTCGGCCCCATCCGTCGCCGCTTGCCCGTTGCTGCCAGTGCCGAAGTCTTGCAGCACCCGGTAGCGCTCATCCTCCCAGAACAGCGTTTCGACCCAGTCATAGACCGGGATCAAATGAAAATGCAGCGGGAAGCCGGGCATATGCCCAAAGCGGCTGATGTATAGCCACTTGGGTTGGAGCTGTACTTCCATCACCCGCTGGGTTTTCGCCAGCAGGCCACCCATTTCCGCCAGGGCCGCGTCGGGCAGGTCAGCCAGCGAGCTGATTGGCGTCTTGGCCCCCAGCATCAAATAACCGGGCAGGGCCGAGGCCAGATGATGGTTGAGCAGCCAGTGTTCGGTTTCGTGGAGGATATGGGACGGAGCAATGTGCATGGCCGGGCACCTAGGTCGGGCCGGCAGGATACCAAAGGCAACCCCCTGTATCCCAGAAATGGGCGCGATCTGTGTCTTTCGACGGGCGGGTCTTGTGGGTACTGTCCTGCTCTTTGCTTTAACGCTGAGGCAATCATGGATCTACTGGCTACCCCTTTTGGCACCACCGACTGGTCGAGCGTCGAACCAGAGTTGCACCCTGGCGAAACCGGCAGCGCCCTATGGCGCACCTGCCATTTCGGCACCACCCGCGTGCGCATGGTCGAATACAGCCCTGGCTACCTGGCTGACCACTGGTGTTGGCGCGGGCATGTGTTGTTGTGCCTGGAGGGGGAGTTGCAGACCGAACTGGAGGATGGCCGCCAGTTCACCCTGACGGCGGGGATGAGTTATCAGGTGGGCAATGACAGGGACGGGCACCGGTCGAGCACAGCCACCGGGGCCAGGCTGTTTATTGTGGATTGATTAGTCGTCCATCGGCTGAGATGGATCCATCGTGGGGTTTTCAGAGTTTGGTGTCTCGGCACAACTCCCGTATTTGATGGGCGGTGTGGCACAAAGCTCTGCGCTCGGCAAAGATCCCTGTGGGAGTTGGATTGCTCGCGGTGGCCATAGGTATCTTCTTCTGGGTATGTGTACATATCCGTTGCTGCGGTTACGGCCACTTAGGGTTCCGCCCTTACGGCGGCTCACTTTGGAAGAGCCCCAAAGTAAGCAAAGGGCTCTTGCCCCACCACTCGGTGCCTCGCCTAGGCTCGGCATGCCCGCAGTCAGGCATTGCTCCGTGGGCCCGCCGCGATCGGCCATCCCTGGCCGTGTCGCGGCTACCCCGGCATCCATGCCGGGGTGCCCACTGCGCAATACCTGCCTGCGGCCATCGTGGTTTAACGGGGCGCCTAAGATCAAAAGCAGAGCAACAGCAACAGCAAAGCCGGGGCGCGAAGCTGCATTCCCCCCTGTGGGAGCTGGCTTGCCTGCGATGACGGTGTATCAGTCGATAAATGTATTGGCTGATACACCGTCATCGCAGGCAAGCCAGCTCCCACAGGTATAAGCGTACGCCTAGACGATCAGGTCGGCTGTCAGGCCGCCTCGCTTTGCTTTTTGATCTGAGGCGCCCCGTTAAACCACGCTGGCCGTCATCCGATTTTGATTTGGGGGGTAAACCGGCAGGACGCCGGTTTAGCCGCGCTGGGCCATGGATGGCCCATCGCGGCGGCCCCCCAAATCAATGTCGGATGACGGGCACACCGAGCCTAGGCGAGGTGCCGAGTGGTGGGGCAAGAGCCCTTTGCTTACTTTGGGGCTTTCCAAAGTGAGCCGCCGTAAGGGCGGAACCAATAGCCGCCGTGACCGCAGCAACGGATATGTACACACCCCCCAAGAATCACCAAAGAGTTGTGTAGATACCCATGCCGCGACCCAACAAGCCAGCTCCCACAGCAGTCCACGCATGCCCCAACGAATATGCCTGCGCCGAGCTCAATGTCGCTACAGCATGGCCAGTTACTTGGGATACAGCGGCGGCAAGCTGGTGCTGTCGGCCACCGGCGCCTGTTCGCGCTCGGCCATGGGAATGGCCTTGATCGCCCGCCACAGCTCCTCACCCTGCCAATACTGGCCGGTTTCGCTGTAGAGCGCGCCGTTCAGCCCATCCAGGGCATCGGACAAGGGCACAAACCGCGCCGCCATGTCCGCCAGGGTTTCCGGTTGTTGGCGTGCCCAGGCATCCAGCGCCTGGCGTGTGGCCTGGGGGTCATTGGCCTGGCTCGCACGCTTGAGGTCGTCGAGCAAGGTGCGGGGGCTGGGCCCGGTCTGGGCGGCGCGCTGGATTGCCGGGCGGGAGCGGGCCCGCCACCACAGGCCGAAGCCGAGCAGGGTGGTGCCGGCGAGGAGCAGGCTGGTAAGTTGCCAGATCCACAGGCGGCCATCGTCCGGTGCGGTGATTACGGTGGGGGTGGCCGGGGTGTCGACCACCAGGCTCGGGTTGACCGCCACTTGCAGGGTGCGGGCCGGCAGGCTGGTGCGTTCCAGATGGTCTTCATGGGTGTTCCACCACACCACCTCCACCGCCGGCAGCTCCAGGGCGCCGGCGCGGTTGGGCACCAGGGCCTCGCGGTCTTCGCGGCTGCCGATCACCCCGCGCTCGCTGCTCTGGTTGCTCAACACCGGCTGGTCGGGGTAACGCCGCAGGCCGGCGATTTCGGTGCTCGGCAGCGCCGGTAACTGGGCACTGGCCAAGCCTTCGGCCTTGAGGGTGAGGATGCGGGTCAGGGAGTCGCCGACCTGCACGTTCGTAGGTTCCGGGTTCCAGCTTTCACCCAGGCTCAGGCTGCGCGCCGGCAGCCAGGGGGCGTCTGCGGGGTACAGGGCCGGCTTGGGCTTGACCGTCAGGGGGATCTCGGTGGAATTGACATGCAACAGCTTGCCGGGCCTGGGTGCCTGGGGCGTGGTGCCCTGGGCCGGGCGCGGTTCGACTTGGGTGGCACTGAATATTTGCGCCGGGATCAGCAGTTGCCCGCTGTGTTGCGGGTAGATCCCATAGCGCATTTCGATCACGCCGTGGCGCACGCCGTTGATGACTTTTTCATAGGTGCGCGAATCGCCCACCTGCTCGACCCGTGCGTCAGACAACTGCAACGGCGTCAGGCTGCTGTCGTCATACAGCGCCACCGAGTGGTAGATGCGCACCGTCAGCAGGGCCTGGGCCTGTACATAGACGCTGCCCTCATCGAGGCTGGCTTCGATGAATACCGGTTCCAGTTGATTGTCACTGTCCTGGCCCAGGGTTTCGTCCACTTGCAGGCTGATCGCCTGGGTCTTGAGTTCGCCCAGTTGCAGCGGCGGGATCACCACGGTGCCGGTGGTCTTGGGCTGCAAGGTGATGATCCAGCGAGTGGTGGCGTGGTTGCTGCCGTCAAGGGTGGTGAGTTGGTTGATCTGGCGGGTGCCACGCACGTCGAACAGCGGGTCCAGGGGCGCCAGGTCCGGCTTGCCGAACTGGGTGACGTCGTTGGACTCGATTGTCAGCTCCACCGTTTCCCCGGAATTGACGCGGCTGCGGTCGATACTGGCGGCCAGGTCGGCCGCCTGGGCGTGACCGGCCCACAGCGCTAGCAATAAGACAAAGGGGGTGCAGCGGCTCATCGAGTCTTGTCCTGATGTTGTTGCTGTTCGTACCAGAATTTGCGTCGCAACAACTCGCCGGGGTTGTCCGGGATCTGTCGCAGCCACTGTTCCAGGGCCTGGCGGTGCTCCTCGTCGAGGTTGCTCTCGGTGGGGCGCAAGGGCGGCGTCGTGGTTTGTTCGTCGCCCAGTTCGCTGCCGGGTACTTCGTTGTTGCCGGCAACGGGCGGGGTGCCGGTTTGTGTGTCAGCCGTGCCTGCCTGGCCCGCGCCCTGGGGCGATTGCTCGCCGCCGTTGGCCTGTTGGCCGCTGTCGCCCGGTTGTGCAGTTTGGCCGGGTTGGGTGGATTCGTCATCCTCGTTTTTTTCCGGTGCGGGCGGCTCAGGTTCTGGCTCTTCCAGCAGCAGGCTCTCGACAAGGGCTTTGTTTTTCAGGGCAGGCTGCAAGTCCGGCTGGGCTTCCAGGGCTTGCTCATAGGCGTCTATCGCGGCTTCCAGCTCACCGGTGCGGGCCAGGGCATTGCCACGATTGTAGTGGGAATAGGCATCACTGCCTTCGGCAAAACGCCGGGCCGCCTCGGCATAGTTGCCCGCCTCGTACAGGGCGACACCCTGCCATTGCGGGTTTTCAAAGTGTTCGGCGGCTTCGGCCGGGCGTTTGTGCTTGAGCAGGTACTGGCCCTGTTGATCGGGGCGCAGCCATAGGTCGTCAAAGCTGAACGCGTAGCTCGGCTGCGGCGCGGCCAGGAGCAGCAACGGCAGGCAGAACAGCCAGCCACGGCGCCCGGCGCAGGCGGCAAGCAGCAGCAAGGGCAGCAATAGCCAGTAACCCTGGTCGGCCCAGGTGTCCAGTTGCAGGCGCTGACCGTCGTCGCGCAGGTTTTGCGGGCCGTCCAGCAGGCCCAGGCCGCGCAGGTCCTTGTCGTCCAGGCGGGCCTGGCGATAGCGGCCGCCCATTTCGCTGGCAAAGGCCTTGAGCGTCGGGCTGTCCAGGCGCGGGATAAGGATCGCGCCTTGTTCGTCCTTGAGGAACTCGCCACTTTCCTGGGTCACTGGCGTGCCTTCGCGGCTGCCGATGCCGAGGATCGACAGGCTCGGTGCCTGGCCTTGCAGCAGCAGGCGAATGCCCTGGCGTTCCTGCTTGGACAGCGACGAGCCAATCAACAACAGGCGACCCTGGCCCAGGCCGCCGTGCTTGAGCAGGCCCAGGGCTTTTTCTACTGCCAGGTCGGCACGATGGCCGGCCTCGGGCATGATCGACGGGCGCAGGGCTTCCAGCAGGTTGCGGCTGGTGGCCAGGTCGTCGGACAGCGGCACCAGCGTGTGGGCGCTGCCGGCATACACGACGATAGCGGTCTGCGCATCGCTGCGCGCCTGCAGCAGATCCACCAGCTTGCGCCGCGCCTGCTCCAGGCGGTTGGGCGGGCTGTCGGTGGCAAGCATCTCTGGGGTCAGCTCCAGCAGCACCACCAGCGGGTCGGCGGGCTTCTGGCTGATCTGTTCGACCCGTTGCCAGCCGGGGCCGAGCAAGGCCAGCACCGCCAGCAGCCAGGCCAGGCCCAGCAACAGCCATGGTGACTTGCTTTCCCGGCCATTGCCGCCACTGAGCAGGGCAGCGTGGAAGGCCGGCGGCAGGATCATCTGCCAGCGCCCGGCGCGTTTTTGCCGATGCCACAGTTGCCACAGCAACCAGCCGAGGACGGGCAGCAGCAACAGCCACCAAGGGCGGAACCAGTGCGGCCATAAAGCGATCATCGACGCCTCCGCAAGCGCAGGCGTTTAAGGCGTTGCCGCCATTGCGGGTGCTGTTGCAGGAAATGGCCCTTGGTCGAGAGTTTATTGAGCAGCCGTTGCAGGGCGTTGTCCGGCCAGCGTTCCTGGATCACCAGCAGCAGGCTGAGAAACAGCGCCAGGGCCAGCGGCCCGCTATACAGCGCCTGGGTCGGGCGGGCCTGGGTTGGTTGTTGCGCCACCGGCTCCAGCTGGTCGAGGGTTTGTTTGATCGCTTGCAGCTCGGCGCCGTCATGGGCGCGGAAATACTGCCCGCCGGTGGTCTGGGCGATGGCCTTGAGCGCCGGCTCGTCGAGGTCCAGGCTGGGGTTGAGGCCGAGCATGCCCAGGCTGCCGGTCTGTTCGGGGCTGGCGCCAATGCCGATGGGGTAGATTTTCACGCCTTCTTCGGCGGCCAGGCGGGCGGCGGTCAATGGGTCGATTTCGCCGCCATTGTTGGCCCCGTCGGTGACCAGGATCAGCACCCGGCTTTGTGCCGGGCGTTGCCGCAGGCGTTTGAGGGCCAGGCCAATGGCGTCGCCAATCGCGGTGTTTTTCCCGGCGATGCCGATGCGTGCCTCATCCAGCCAAGTGCGCACGGTGCGCCGGTCGAAGGTCAGCGGTGCCTGCAGGTAGGCCTGGCTGCCAAACAGGATCAGGCCAACACGGTCGCCCTCGCGGCTTTCGAGAAAGTCGCCAAGCAGGTGCTTGACCAGGTTCAGGCGGCTGACGTCTTCGTCCTGCCATTGCATATCGGGGAAGTCCATGGAGCCGGACACGTCCACCGCCACCAACAGGTCGCGGCCGCTGGCGGCAATCGGCAACGGTTCGCCAAGCCATTCCGGGCGGGCGGCGGCGGTCAGCAGCAACAACCACAGCACCACGAACGGCGCTTGTTGGCGCCAGCCCGGCAGGTTGATGCGCGCGCGGCGCCGGGCCAGCCCTTCGAGGTCGCCCAGAAAGCTGACTTTCAAGGCCGGCTCGCCGCTGTCGGCCACCGGCAGGATCAGCCGCATCAGCCAGGGCAGGGGCAGCAGGGCAAAGACCCACGGCCAGGCGAACTCAAACATGTTTGCGAATCCAGGTGTCGACCGCTTGCGTCAGGCCGGCGATGGCCTTGTCGTCGAGCTTGCATTCGGGTTTGTAGGCGCCCTCGACGAGGACCATCCAGCGCGTGAGGCCGGCGGCGGGGCAGCGGTTGTCGAGAAAGGCCAGCCATTTGCGCCCGTTGAGGGTGTGGCTCTGGCTGTAGGGGTAGTCGTTGCGGCACAGGCGCTTGAGCAGGCCGTTGAGCTGCTGCAGCCAGGCGCCGGCCGGTGCGCCGTCGTAGGGCTTGGGCATCAGCGCCAGTTCCGCGAGGGCGGCAATACGCAGTGGGTCCAGGGGTTGTTCGGCCCGGGCCAGGGGGCGTTTGCTCGGCAGGAAGCGCCGCAGCCACCACAAGCCCCAGCCCGCCAGGGGGATCAGCGCCAGCAACAGCCACCAGCCCGGCGCCGGCGGCCAGAAGCCAATGGCCGGTGGGGCGATCAGCGGTTGCAACTGGTCCAGGCTGCTCATGGCTTTTTCACCGGGCGTTGCGGGTTGAGGTATTCGCGCAGTTGCTCGACCATTTCGCTCTGGGTGCTCAATGGCATCAGCAGTACCCGCAGTTTTTGCGCGAGCAATTCCCAGCGGGCGATGCGTGCTTCGGCCTGGGCCTTGTAAGCCTGGCGCAGCTCGAAGTTCAAGGTGTCGATTTCCAATTGCGCGCCGCGCTCGGCGAAACGCAGCAGCCCGGCGGCGGGCAGTGCGTGGTCCAGCGGGTCTGAGACCGGCAGCAGCAACAGGTCGCAATGGCGCGACAACAGGCTCAGTTGCTGCTCGGCGCCCTCGGTCAGGGCGCGCTCGTCGCAAATCACAATCACCAGGCTGCCGGGGCGCAGCACTTCGCGGCCTCGGCGCAGGGCCATGCCCAGGGCGTCGGCTTCGGGGCGGCTCTCGGTGTTGAGGCTCTGGTTGACCCGTACCAGGCGGTTGAGCAGTTGCAGCAGGCTTTGCTTGCTGCGCCGGGGCTTGATTTCGTAGTGCTCGTTATCGCCGAACACCAGGCCGCCGACCCGATCGTTGTGGCCCAGCGCGGCCCAGCCGATGAGGCTGGCGGCCTGGGCGGCTAGGACCGACTTGAACATCAGTCCGGAGCCGAAAAACAGCCGGCAGCTTTGCTCCACCATGATAAAGATCGGCCGTTCGCGCTCTTCGTGGAACAGCTTGGTGTGGGGCTCCTGGGTACGGGCGGTGACGCGCCAGTCGATGGTGCGCACATCGTCGCCGGCCTGGTACACCCGCACCTGATCGAAGTCCACACCGCGCCCGCGCAGTTTGGAGTGGTGCAGGCCAATCAACGGGCTGCGCTGGCTGGGCGTGGAAAACAGCTGTACTTCGCGCACGCGATGGCGCATCTCGATCAATTCGCTGAGGCTGACATGGATCCCGTCGCCGGCATTCATGGAGATCAAGCGACGGCTACGACGTCGAGAATACGCTGCACCACGCGGTCCTGGTCGATGCCGGCCGCTTCGGCCTCGAACGACAGAATGATGCGGTGGCGCAGTACATCGAACAGCACCGCCTGGATATCTTCCGGGCTGACAAAGTCACGCCCGGCCAGCCAGGCGTGGGCGCGGGCGCAGCGATCAAGGGCAATCGAGCCCCGGGGGCTGGCGCCATAGGCAATCCACTCGGCCATTTCCGCGTCGAACTTGGCCGGGGTGCGCGTGGCCATGACCAGTTGCACCAGGTATTCCTCCACGGCGTCGGCCATGTACAGGCCGAGGATTTCCTTGCGCGCGGCAAAAATCGCCTGCTGGCTGACCCGCCGCTCGGGCTTTGTCTCGCCATTCAGCGCTTCGCCACGGGCCTGTTGCAGGATGCGCCGCTCCACGGCGGCATCGGGGAAGCCGATCTTGACGTGCATCAGGAAGCGGTCGAGCTGGGCTTCGGGCAGGGGATAGGTGCCTTCCTGCTCGATGGGGTTCTGCGTGGCCATTACCAAAAACAGCGGCGACAGCTCGTAGGTGCTGCGCCCGACGCTGACCTGGCGCTCGGCCATGGCTTCGAGCAGGGCCGACTGGACCTTGGCCGGAGCACGGTTGATCTCGTCCGCCAGCACCAGGTTGTGGAAGATCGGCCCTTGCTGGAACACGAAACTGCCGGTTTCCGGACGATAGATCTCGGTGCCGGTGATGTCGGCGGGCAACAGGTCGGGGGTGAACTGGATACGATGGAACTGTGCTTCGATCCCTTCGGCAAGCTCCTTGATGGCCTTGGTCTTGGCCAGGCCGGGAGCGCCCTCTACCAGCATATGGCCGTCGGCGAGCAGGGCAATGAGCAAACGCTCGATGAGTTTTTCCTGGCCGAGAATCTGCGTAGAAAGAAAGGTTCGCAGCGCGAGCAGCGCTTCACGATGTTCCATCAAAGACGGTTCCTGGAAAGATGAGCCTGGGGATTGGGAAAAATGCCAAGGCCTGGGGGGCCTACTTTAATGCATTGGAGGGGCTGGCGACTAATGAACCAGGGGGTATTTTTTTGCGATCTGTAGGAAAGGTCTGAGGTTTTTGGCGTTTATAAGGGTCTCATCGCGGACAAGCCCGGCCTCCCACAGGTGGGGGCGGGCTTGTCGGGTCGCCGCATCGCCGCGATGGCGATTTAGCAGGTGCCCATCAAGGCGTGCGGATGTAAGTGCCAGTGCCCTTGAGAATGTTCTGCAGGGTTTCTTCTACCTCGGCCAGGTCCGCCTCAGCGGTACCGTGATTGATCTGCAGGTGGTCGCTGCCGCCCAATGCGTCCTTGTCCGCCGCACCGATTTCCACCAGGAGGGTGGTCGCGCTCAGGGTGATCTTCAAGCCTTCCAGGGTCGAAGGCTCGTAGTCCCAGGTCAGTTCAACCTCGTCCTCATCTGGATAACGCGACAGCATGAACATCTCGCCATGGGTACCGTGGCAGCAGAGCATGGCCATGTTGTCTTCTTCGTCGTCGCAGGGGGTGGCGAGCAGGTGGGTGGTGGTCAGTTGCATGTAGAGTCCTGTCTGGAAAGGCGGCTTCAAGGCCGGCAGGCCTTGATTCTGCCATTGCATCGGGCTTTGTGTCGGCTTTTGTATCAAGCGGGCATCAGGTTTTGGAGGCCCAGGCACTGATTGCGCTGCTTAACGGTTTAAAGGCATTCCCCAAACCACTGGTGAACACAGGAAGAAGGGTTTTCACGGAACCTTCGCCAATGAGCTTGTCTGCCCCAGGGCGCCTGTGGATATAGCTGTCTATGCCAATGCCGAGTTGCGCGGTGCCCACCGCTGTGCTTGTGGCCGTCAGGGCAATGCCCAGCGGCGGGAAAGCGATTCCGAGTGGGGCTAAAAGAAGTAGCCCATATTTTGCCCAGTTCAAGTACTTGAACGCAGTCTTTGCGTTGACGTCGCGATTGAGGACGAATTGAAAACGAGTGGCGCTTTTCAGGTCTACCTCGGTGCGATGCTGGAGTTCCTCGAATGGACCTCCCTGGACAACCTGGCCATTGAATAGGCCACCCTCGTCAAAATAACCGAGCTTTTCTTGCGTGGAGGCAGGAAGGTCACCGTTAAGTACATTGCGGGTGTTGTCTACGAGTGCATCAATGCCTTTAGACAGGAATTCATTACCGAGGTCTTCGGGGCGGAAGTAAAGTTTGAAACTCTTGACGAATTGCGGATCTTTCATTTGCTCGGCCAGCCATTTATTCATTTCTTTCTTGGAGTCGAAGCCTTTCAACGGAGACGCCTGGCCAGGTAGATACAACAAGACCCGGCCCGTGGTCTTATCCTGGGTGTAAAAAGCGCGCATGGGGAAACCTTTGAACGTGAGGAATTTGGTTTCCAGATTCGGGTCAGCCTTGTAGGGCTGTGTCAGGTCATTTTGATTAAGGGATAGGTAACTTTTGTCGGCCGGCATGCCCGCGACACCCATGGCAATCTGGCGATCGTTTTCGGTAAGAGACTTGTCATGGTGTTGAACGTGTGACGCTTTCAAAAACGCGCCTCTCGCCGCTTCGGAGTAGGCATGGCGGGAGTTGCCGTTCCAGTAATTGTTAAGGTACTGGTCATAAGGGGATTTATAACTGTTATCCCATACCATCTGTTTGAACTCAGTTGCCGGGATATCGACTCTGTTGCTCGCATCATAGGTATTCGCAGACCCCTGCTGCGGCTCCGTGTAAATCCCTTGAAAGTGGCTGGTGAACCCCGTCTCATTTGGGCGCGGGAACCTACCAAAGGCGTCAGGCTTATCTGTATGTTTTGAACTTTTCCTTATTTCAAAAGGGCCGTCCTCTTTTGAACGTATCGCCCCGTGGAAGTCAGGCTCTTCCTGCTGGTTGAGCCTCGCTGCCTGAGTCAGGGATATTTTTTGAACAATGACCCCGCTGTAAGGTGGGGTATTGGTGCGGTGATCATACTGAATGCTCACTAAGTAGGTGTTATCGGGGTCAATATCTTTACCGAACTTTTCCTTTATCTGACGCTTTACTTCCATGGATGTAATTTCATCTGCCGTCTTGGGCTGCTTGTACTGGCTGATGAGTTGTTCGACGGCCTTGTTGCTGGATAGGGGCGCTTTGAAATAGGGCACCGGAAAGTGCGGCGTGGAGGCAACGGGGGCATTGTCCGAACTTGATCGTGCAGTGGGCTGGAAGAAAGAGCCACGGTTCCCACCGGGTGGGACGTTAAGGGCGGAAGAGTGTACGTTCAATTGAGCCTCGTTGAGTGGTAATAGGGCCTTTATGGGCATGACTGCCTACGCACACTAAGTGACTGAATTTTGAAATACGGTTCCTGCGTGGAGCTGGGAATTAGATTGTACGAGTGTATGAATATTTACCTGTCAGCACTCTCGCCGTGCCTGCATGGCCGCCCACTTTCAATCGCTAGCCACCCCTTGACTGGCGGGATGGGTTGCTCTTGGTGCAACCGCCCATTGCCGGGTGTTGACCGAATATGTCGCAGTGCAGTAAGCAGCCTGCTCGCCGCACTCGTTAAGCTGCGCAACGGGTGTACCTTTTACGTGACTCTGGCCTGCCCGTCGTGTCGTCATCCGCCGGTGGTGCATCCAGTGGACGTCGAATGTGACCTCAGGGTCTTGTCCAGCTTCACCCACCTGTCACCCTGATTCGTCTATGGTGCTTATCATCAGCACCTGCGAACAGACATGACGGCCTCCCCATCAGGGGACAACACGCGACGCTTCCATCAATAACAAGCCCAAGCGGAGTACCACAGATGGCGTTCTTCACCGCAGCCAGCAAAGCCGACTTCCAGCATCAACTGCAAGCGGCACTGGCGCAGCACATCAGTGAACAGGCACTGCCACAAGTGGCGCTGTTCGCTGAACAATTCTTCGGCATCATTTCCCTGGACGAGCTGACCCAGCGTCGCATGTCCGACCTGGCCGGTTGCACCCTGTCTGCCTGGCGCCTGCTTGAGCGCTTTGATCATACCCAGCCGCAAGTGCGGGTCTACAACCCCGACTACGAACGCCACGGCTGGCAGTCGACCCACACTGCGGTCGAGGTCTTGCACCATGACCTGCCGTTCCTCGTGGATTCGGTGCGCACTGAGCTGAACCGTCGCGGCTACAGCATCCATACCCTGCAAACCACCGTACTCAGCGTGCGCCGTGGCAAGAAGGGCGAGTTGCTGGAAATCCTGCCCAAGGGCACCCAGGGCGAAGACGTCCTGCAAGAATCCCTGATGTACCTGGAGATCGACCGCTGCGCCAACGCCGCCGAGCTGAACGTCCTGAGCAAGGAACTTGAGCAGGTATTGGGCGAAGTGCGGGTGGCCGTGGCTGATTTCGAGCCGATGAAAGCCAAGGTCCAGGAGCTGCTGGACAGCATCGACAACAGCCCGTTGACCATCGACGGTGAAGAAAAGGCCGAGATCAAAAGTTTCCTGGAATGGCTGGTGGGCAACCACTTCACCTTCCTCGGCTACGAAGAATTTGTGGTACGTGACGAGAAGGACGGCGGTCATCTGGAATATGACGCCAACTCCTTCCTCGGCCTGACCAAACTGCTGCGCGCCGGCCTCACCGCTGAAGACCTGCGCATCGAAGATTACGCCGTGGCCTACCTGCGCGAGCCGACCGTGTTGTCGTTCGCCAAGGCCGCGCACCCAAGCCGTGTACACCGTCCGGCTTACCCTGACTACGTGTCGATCCGCCAGATCGATGCTGATGGCAAGGTCGTCAAGGAATGCCGCTTCATGGGCCTTTACACCTCCTCGGTGTACGGCGAAAGCGTGCGGGTGATTCCTTATATCCGCCGCAAGGTCGCGGAAATCGAGCGCCGCTCGGGCTTCCAGGCCAAGGCGCACCTGGGCAAGGAGCTGGCCCAGGTGGTTGAAGTGCTGCCCCGCGACGACTTGTTCCAGACCCCGGTGGACGAGCTGTTCAGCACCGTGATGTCGATCGTGCAGATCCAGGAGCGCAACAAGATCCGCGTGTTCCTGCGCAAAGACCCGTACGGCCGTTTCTGCTACTGCCTGGCCTACGTGCCGCGCGATATCTACTCCACCGAAGTGCGCCAGAAGATCCAGCAAGTGCTGATGGATCGCCTGAAAGCCTCGGACTGCGAATTCTGGACGTTCTTCTCCGAGTCCGTACTGGCCCGTGTCCAGCTGATTCTGCGGGTCGATCCGAAGAACCGCCTGGATATCGACCCGCTGCTCCTGGAAAAAGAAGTGGTGCAGGCCTGCCGCAGCTGGCAGGACGACTACGCGAGCCTGGTGGTCGAGAGCTTCGGCGAAGCCCACGGCACCAACGTGCTGGCGGATTTCCCGAAAGGCTTCCCGGCAGGCTACCGCGAGCGCTTTGCCGCGCACTCGGCCGTGGTCGACATGCAGCACCTGTTGAACCTGACCGAAGCCAAGCCACTGGTGATGAGCTTCTACCAGCCTTTGGGCCACGTGACCGGTCAGCAGGAATTGCACTGCAAGCTGTACCACGCTGACACTCCGCTGGCGTTGTCGGATGTACTGCCGATCCTCGAGAACCTCGGCCTGCGCGTGCTCGGTGAGTTCCCGTACCGCCTGCGCCACGCCAATGGCCGCGAGTTCTGGATCCATGACTTTGCGTTCACCGCCGCCGAAGGCCTGAACCTCGATATCCAGCAGCTCAACGACACCCTGCAGGATGCGTTCGTGCACATCGTCAATGGCGATGCCGAGAACGATGCATTCAACCGCCTGGTACTGACTGCCGGCTTGCCATGGCGTGACGTGGCGCTGCTGCGTGCTTATGCCCGTTACCTGAAGCAGATCCGCCTGGGCTTCGACCTGGGTTACATCGCCAGCACCCTGAACAACCACACCGACATCGCCCGCGAGTTGACCCGGTTGTTCAAGACGCGCTTCTACCTGGCGCGCAAGCTCACTGCCGACGACCTGGAAGACAAGCAGCAGCGCCTGGAGCAAGCGATCCTCAACGCCCTGGACGATGTGCAGGTGCTTAACGAAGACCGGATCCTGCGGCGCTACCTGGACCTGATCAAGGCCACCCTGCGGACCAACTTCTACCAGGCGGATGCCAACGGCCAGAACAAGTCGTACTTCAGCTTCAAGTTCAACCCCCACGCTATTCCCGAGTTGCCCAAGCCAGTGCCGAAGTTTGAAATCTTCGTCTACTCGCCGCGGGTCGAAGGCGTGCACCTGCGCTTTGGTAACGTTGCCCGTGGCGGCCTGCGCTGGTCCGACCGTGAAGAAGACTTCCGCACCGAGGTGCTGGGCCTGGTAAAAGCCCAGCAGGTGAAGAACTCGGTGATCGTGCCGGTCGGCGCCAAGGGCGGCTTCCTGCCGCGTCGCCTGCCATTGGGCGGCAGCCGGGACGAGATCGCGGCCGAGGGCATCGCCTGCTACCGCATCTTCATTTCCGGTCTGTTGGACATTACCGACAACCTGAAAGACGGTGCCCTGGTGCCGCCGTTGAACGTGGTCCGCCACGACAACGACGACCCGTACCTGGTAGTGGCGGCCGACAAAGGCACCGCGACCTTCTCCGATATCGCCAACGGCATCGCCATCGACTACGGCTTCTGGCTGGGCGATGCGTTTGCCTCCGGTGGTTCGGCCGGTTACGACCACAAGAAAATGGGCATCACCGCCAAGGGCGCGTGGGTCGGTGTGCAGCGTCACTTCCGTGAGCGCGGCATCAATGTGCAGAAAGACAGCATTACCGTGGTCGGCGTCGGCGACATGGCCGGTGACGTGTTCGGTAACGGCTTGTTGATGTCCGACAAGCTGCAACTGGTCGCGGCCTTCAACCACTTGCATATCTTTATTGATCCAAACCCGAACCCGGAAACCAGCTTCATCGAGCGCCAGCGTATGTTCGAGCTGCCGCGTTCGGCCTGGTCGGACTACGATACCAGCATCATGTCCGAAGGCGGCGGGATCTTCTCGCGCAGCGCCAAAAGCATTGCCATCTCGCCCCAGATGAAAGAACGCTTCGACATCCAGGCCGACAAGCTGACCCCGACCGAGCTGCTGAACGCCTTGCTCAAGGCGCCGGTGGACCTGTTGTGGAACGGCGGTATCGGCACCTACGTCAAGGCCAGCACCGAAAGCCACGCCGATGTCGGCGACAAGGCCAACGACGCGCTGCGCGTCAACGGCAACGAGCTGCGCTGCAAAGTAGTGGGCGAGGGCGGTAACCTGGGCATGACCCAGCTGGGTCGCGTGGAATTCGGCCTCAATGGCGGCGGTTCCAACACCGACTTTATCGACAACGCCGGTGGTGTGGACTGCTCCGACCACGAAGTGAACATCAAGATCCTGCTCAACGAAGTGGTGCAGGCTGGCGACATGACCGACAAGCAACGCAACCAGTTGCTGGCGAGCATGACCGACGAAGTCGGCAGCCTGGTATTGGGCAACAACTACAAGCAGACCCAGGCCCTGTCCCTGGCGGCGCGCAAAGCCTACGAGCGTGCGGCCGAGTACAAGCGTCTGATGAGCGACCTGGAAGGCCGCGGCAAGCTGGACCGCGCCATCGAGTACCTGCCGACCGAGGAGCAGCTCGTCGAGCGCGCCGCGACCGGCAAGGGCCTGACCCGTCCGGAACTGTCGGTGCTGATTTCCTACAGTAAGATCGACCTCAAGGAAGCGCTGCTCAAGTCCCTGGTACCGGATGACGACTACCTGACCCGCGACATGGAGACCGCGTTCCCGCCGAGCCTGGTGGCCAAGTTCGGCGAGGCCATGCGTCGCCACCGCCTCAAGCGCGAGATCGTCAGCACCCAGATCGCCAACGACCTGGTCAACCACATGGGCATCACCTTCGTGCAACGCCTCAAAGAGTCGACCGGCATGAGCCCGGCGAACGTGGCGGGCGCCTATGTGATCGTGCGCGACATCTTCCACCTCCCGCACTGGTTCCGTCAGATCGAAGCCCTGGATCACCAGGTCTCGGCTGAAGTGCAACTGGCGCTGATGGACGAGCTGATGCGCCTGGGCCGTCGGGCTACCCGTTGGTTCCTGCGCAGCCGTCGCAACGAGCAGGATGCCGCGCGTGACGTGGCGCACTTCGGTCCGCACCTGGCGGCGTTGGGCCTCAAGCTCGACGAACTGCTGGAAGGCCCGACCCGCGAAGGCTGGCAGAACCGTTACCAGGCCTATGTCGAAGCCGGTGTGCCTGAGCTGTTGGCGCGCATGGTTGCTGGCACCACGCACCTGTACACCTTGCTGCCGATCATCGAGGCTGCTGACGTTACCGGTCAGAGCGCTGCCGATGTGGCCAAGGCCTACTTCGCCGTGGGCAGCGCCCTGGACTTGCCGTGGTACCTGCAGCAGATCAGCGATCTGCCGGTGGGCAACAACTGGCAGGCCCAGGCCCGCGAAGCCTTCCGCGATGACGTGGACTGGCAGCAACGGGCGATCACCATCAAGGTTCTGCAAATGGCCGATGCGCCAGAAGACATGGAAGCCCGCGTGGCCCTGTGGCTTGAGCAGAACGCGAGCATGGTCGAACGCTGGCGCGCGATGATGGTGGAAATCCGGGCTGCGGTCGGCACGGACTACGCCATGTACGCGGTGGCCAACCGGGAACTGCTGGACCTGGCCATGAGTGGTCAAGCGGTGCTGTAATCGGCTGCTAGCGCGTTAAAACAAAGCCCCGTCTCGCGAGAGACGGGGCTTTTTGTTTTCACTCGATTCAATGTGGGGTGTATGCAAAATTTGCTGCGCCTGGTGCCCCTTGTGGGAGCGGGCTTGCCCGCGATAGCGGCAGTCCAGTCACTACTTCTGGCAACTGATCGACCGCCATCGCAGGCAAGCCAGCTCCCACATTTGATTTGTGGTTGTACCAACATTCTCTGCCACACGAAGATCCCCTGTGGGAGCGGGCTTGCCCGCGATAGCGGCAGTCCAGTCACTACTTCTGGCAACTGACCCACCGCCATCGCAGGCAAGCCAGCTCCCACATTTGATTTGTGGTGGTACCAACATTCTCTGCCCCGCGCAGATCCCCTGTGGGAACGGGCTTGCTCGCGAAAGCGGCAGTCCAGTCACTACTTCTGGCAACTGATCTACCGCCATCGCAGGCAAGCCAGCTACTACATTTGATTTGTGGTGGTGCCAACATTCTCTGCCCCGCGCAGATCCCCTGTGGGAGCGGGCTTGCTCGCGATAGTGGCAGTCCAGTCACTACTTCTGGCAACTGATCGACCGCCATCGCAGGCAAGCCAGCTCCCACATTTGATTTGTGGTTGTACCAACATTCTCTGCGCCAGTGAGGTCCCCTGTGGGAGCGGGTTTGCCCGCGATAGCGGCTGTCCAGTCACTACTTCTGGCAACTGACCCACCGCCATCGCAGGCAAGCCAGCTCCCACATTTGATTTGTGGTGGTACCAACATTCTCTGCGCCAGTGAGGTCCCCTGTGGGAGCGGGCTTGCTCGCGATAGCGACAGTCCAGTCACTGTTGCTGGCAGCTGACCCACCGCCATCGCAGGCAAGCCAGCTCCCACATTTGATTTGTGGTGGTACCAACATTCTCTGCGCCGCGCAGATCCCCTGTGGGAGCGGGCTTGCCCGCGAAAGCGGCAGTCCAGTCACTGTTTCTGGCGGCTGATACACCGCCATCGCAGGCAAGCCAGCTCCCACATTTGATTTGTGGTGGGGCCAAAATTCTCTGCCCCGCGCAGATCCCCTGTGGGAGCGGGCTTGCTCGCGAAAGCGGCAGTCCAGTCACTGTTTCTGGCGGCTGATACACCGCCATCGCAGGCAAGCCAGCTCCCACATTTGATTTGTGGTTGTACCAACATTCTCTGCGCCAGTGAGGTCCCCTGTGGGAGCGGGCTTGCTCGCGAAAGCGGCAGTCCAGTCACTGTTGCTGGCGGCTGACCCACCGCGATCGCAGGCAAGCCAGCTCCCACATTTGATTTGTGGTGGTACCAACATTCTCTGCGCCGCGCAGATCCCCTGTGGGAGCGGGCTTGCCCGCGATAGAGGCAGTCCAGTCACTGTTGCTGGCAGCTGACCCACCGCCATCGCAGGCAAGCCAGCTTGTATGGTTAGACTTGTAGGGGTGGTGGGACTAAAAGCCAGCATCTGACTCTAGCCAGTACAGACCGTGGGAGACTTCGCCCCACCCCTTCACCAAAGCGCCGATAA
>NZ_JAARMC010000024.1:0-82571 GCF_012985595.1 Pseudomonas sp. WS 5411 | reverse complement strand
TCAACCAGATCAAAATCGAAAACCCACACCTGTGGGATGCCGACATGAAGGAAGAAGCGACCCAGATGATCCTGCAAGGGACCCAGCTGGAGATCGAATACGCACGCGACACCATGCCGCGCGGCGTGTTGGGCATGAACGCCGCGATGATGGAGGACTACCTCAAGTTCATCGCCAACCGTCGCCTGTCGCAGATCGGCTTGAAAGAAGAATACCCAGGGACCACCAACCCGTTCCCGTGGATGAGCGAGATCATGGACTTGAAGAAAGAGAAGAACTTCTTTGAGACCCGCGTGATCGAGTATCAGACCGGTGGGGCGTTGAGCTGGGATTGATCCGATGCTATCGCCGGCTTGCCGGCGATAGCGATCTATCAGGCGCCACGCATCAGTTCGAGACTTGCTCAAGAAAGATCAGTTTCAGGGGTTCCTGGAGCAAGTCATCCGCCGTGGCGGCAAAGCGCTGGAAGTACGGCATTGCGAAATGCGCATCGAGGGCCGCCTGGTTTTTGAACGCTTCACGCATATAGAACGTGCCCGGCTCATCACGCAGTTCGAACAACACGTAATCCAGGTTGCCAGGCTCGGTGCGGGTTGGCTCGACCAAGGCCAGCAGGCCTGCCTTCAGTGCTTGTTCCTGGCCTGGCTTGGCCTTGAGTACGGCGATGGATATCAAAGGTTTGGTCATGCTGGCGACTCCGTTGGTAGGTTGGCTGGCACATGCAGCGAGCATCATACACAGCGATAAGCCCATGGCTTTGATCAGGGTGGTCATTGGAAATCCTCAAGCACAATCTTGCCCCGCGCCTTGCCGCTTTCGACCAGGGCATGGGCGCTGCGCATATTGGCCGCGTTGATCGCACCGAAATGTGCGCCCAGGGTGGTGTGCAACACGCCCTGGTCGATCAGTTGTGCAACCCGGTTGAGCAGGTGGTGTTGCTGGATCATATCCGCCGTTTCAAACAACGAGCGGGTGAACATCAGTTCCCAGTGCAAGGACAACGATTTGAGCTTGAGCGGCATCACATCCAGGCTGGCGGGATCGTCGATCAACCCCAGCCGCCCTTGTGGGCGCAGCACTTCGACCAGTTGCGGCAGGTACTCCTCGGTATGCGTGAGGCTGGCGACATGGCTGACCGCGTCAATCCCCAACGCTTGGAGCTGGGCCAGCATCGGCCGGCGATGGTCGATCACATGATGGGCCCCCATGCGCTGGACCCACCCAATGGTTTCCGGGCGCGAAGCCGTGCCGATCACCGTCATGTTGGTGAGTTGACGGGCCAGTTGCACCAGGATCGAACCCACGCCGCCGCCAGCCCCCACCACCAGCAGCACATCGCCCTCGCCGCCGCCTTCGGTCACGCCCAGGCGGTCGAACAGCAGCTCCCAGGCGGTGATCGAGGTCAGCGGCAAGGCGGCGGCGTGCGCCGCATCCAGTGTGCGCGGACGATGGCCGACGATGCGCTCATCAACCACCTGGAACTCGCTGTAGCTGCCGGAGCGGATCAGGGAGCCGGCGTAGTACACCGCGTCGCCCGGTTTGAACAGGGTCACGTCGGCGCCCACCTGGCGCACGATGCCCGCCGCGTCCCAGCCGAGGATTTTCGGCTCCTTGGCAAAGGTGCCGGAACGCACCTTGGTATCGACCGGGTTGACCGCCACGGCCTGCACTTCCACCAGCAGGTCCCGAGGGCCCGGCTGGGGGGCTTCGATATTCACATCAATCAGCGAGCGCGGGTCGTCGATGGGCAGGCCATGCTCGGTAAAGGTAATTGCTTTCATGGGAACTCACGAGTGATGAGGGGCGATGGCCCTCGATGGCTTGCATCTTTACCGTTCCCAGGGAGAAGAAAAATCGACAAAATGCAGCAACACTTTCATTGTTGGAGTGAAAATGATCCGCATCGATGATCTCGGGCTGTTTCTGCGCAGCGCCGCCCTGGGCAGTTTCACCGCCGCAGCCGTGGAGGCCAACCTGTTGCCGGGCCAGGTCGCGGCGGCGATCAAGCGCCTGGAGCGGGAGCTGGAGGTACGCCTGTTTACCCGCACCACCCGCAGCCTGCGCCTGAGCGCCGAGGGCGAACAGTACCTACCCACCGCCCGTGGCGTGCTGGAGCAATTGGAGCTGGGCCGCGAACGCTTGCGCGGCGATGACGCGCCACTGCGTGGCACCTTGCAGATCGCCGCGCCGTCGGACCTGGGGCGCAATATCCTGCTGCCGATGCTCACCGAGTTTCGCCGCCAGCATCCTGAGTTGAGCTTGCGCTTTCTGGTGTCGGACCAGGTCACCAACCTGTTTCGCGACCCGGTGGACGTGGCCCTGCGTTATGGCTGGAACGAGGACGCCAATTACATCGCCCTGCCCCTGGCACCCTGGAACCGCCGGGTGCTGGTGGCATCACCGGACTACGTGACGCGCCACGGCACACCGACATCCGTCGACGACCTGACCCGCCACCCGTGCCTGCTCTATCTGCAAAACGGCCGCCTGCATGACCGCTGGGAGCTAGGCGAAAAGACCGTGCAAGTCACCGGCCCCTTGTTCAGTGACGACGCCGATGTGGTGCGGCGCTGGGCCGTCGCCGGTGAAGGCATCGCCTACAAGACCTGGCTGGATGTGTATGCCGATGTGCAGGCCCAGCGCCTGGTGGTGCTGTTGCCGGAGATTCCCGGGGATGTGTACCCCCTGAGCTTCGCCTGCCCCCATCGCGGGCAGATGTCGCGGGCGGTCACCCAGTTGTATCAGTGGTTGAACCAGCAGTTCAGCGCTCTGCAGCGCCTGTGAACCCTTTTGTAGTGGATTAGGAAAGACGCGGTTTTTATGCCCAATCAAACCATCAAGACGCCCTGCGTCGGCCTGTGTTCCACCGTGTATGGCGACCTGGTGTGCCGTGGCTGCAAGCGCTATCACCATGAAGTCATTCAGTGGAATGGCTACAGCGCCGAGGAAAAACAAGCGGTCTGGCTGCGCCTTGAGCAGTTGCTGGTGCAGGTCATGACCAGCAAGCTGGAGGTGTTTGACCCGGCGCGCCTGCGCCAGCAACTGGAAGAGCGCAAGATCCGTTTTATGCCGCACCAGTCGCCTTATTGCTGGGCTTATCAGCTGATTGCCCGGGGCGCGCGGGTGATTTCCAGGCTGGATGCGTATGGTTTGGCGTTGCTGCCGGAGTTTCGCGAGCGGCACCTGGCGGATTTGCGTGATGCGATTGATCGGGAGTTTTTCCTGCTGTCGCAGGCGCATTACCAACGCTACATCGCGCCGGATTTTTTGCGCGAGGCGTTTGGGCCGGCGTTGATTGCTACCCTCTAAAGCACACCCAACCCCCCCTGTGGGAACGGGCTTGTGTGGGAGCGGGCTTGCTCGCGAAGGCGGTGGATCAGTCACCTATGCACCAACCGACACTACGCCTTCGCGAGCAAGCCCGCTCCCACAATTGGTCCTCATTTACCTTGAGGTGTCAGTGAGTCCACGACGCCGCACGCTCGGTGTGCAGGCCGTATCGCTCAATCGCCCGCTGACACACCTGCGCCTCCAGGCTGCCCTGTTCCACCAGGGCGGCCAGCGCGGCGAGCACGATGTGGTGGCGGTCCACCTCGAAGAAATCGCGCAACGCCGCACGGGTGTCGCTGCGCCCGAAGCCATCGGTGCCGAGCACGGTGTAGTGGGCCCCCAGGTAGGAACCGATCATCTGCGGCACCGCCCGCACGTAGTCCGAGACGGCAATCACCGGCGCGCCGTCGGGCAGGCAGGTCGCCAGGTGGCTGCACTGTGGGCTTTGCAGTGGATGCAGGCGGTTCCAGCGCTCCACCTCACGCGCATCGCGGGCCAGTTCGCTGAAGCTGGTCACGCTGAATACCTCGCTGTCGATCTGCCAATCGTCCGCCAGTAACTGCGCGGCGGCCTGGGCCTCGCGCACCAGGGTGCCGGAGCCGAGCAGGCGCACCTTGGCCCCGGCACTGCCCTCAAGGCGGTACATGCCCTTGATAATCGCCGCCTCGACGCCTTCGGGCAGGGTCGGTTGCGGGTAGTTTTCGTTCATCAGGGTCACGTAGTAGAACTCGTCCACATCGTGCTCAAGCATCTGGCGCATGCCGTGGTCGAGAATCACCGCAAATTCGCCGGCAAACGCCGGGTCGTAAGCACGGCAGTTAGGCACGGTCGCGGCCATCAGGTGGCTGCTGCCGTCCTGGTGCTGCAGGCCCTCGCCGCCCAAGGTGGTGCGCCCCGCCGTGGCGCCGAGCAAAAAGCCGCGGGCGCGCTGGTCGGCGGCGGCCCAGATCAGGTCGCCCACGCGCTGGAAACCGAACATCGAGTAGTAGATGTAGAACGGCAGCATGCGCAAGCCATGCACCGAGTAGCTGGTGGCCGCCGCGACCCAGGAACTGATAGCGCTGGCTTCACTGATGCCTTCCTCAAGGATCTGCCCGTCGGTGGCTTCGCGATAGCTGAGGATCGAACCGATGTCTTCCGGCTCGTAGCGCTGACCGACGCTGGAATAAATGCCGATCTGCTTGAACAGGTTGGCCATGCCGAAGGTGCGTGCCTCGTCGGCGACAATCGGCACGATGCGCGGGCCCAGGGCCTTGTCTTTGAGCAGGTTGCTGAGCATGCGCACAAAGGCCATGGTGGTGGACATTTCCTTGCCTTCGGCCTGGGTCGCAAAACCGCCGTAGCCACTCACTGGCGGCACAGGCACCGATTCAGCGCTCTGGCTGCGGCTGGGCACATAACCGCCCAAGGCTGCGCGGCGCTGGTGCAGGTAGCGCATTTCGGCGCTGTCGGCGGCGGGTTTGTAGAAGCTCAGAGATTCGGTCTGCTCGTCGCTCAGGGGCAACTGGAAGCGGTTGCGAAAGCCGATCAGCGCGTCGCGATCGAGTTTTTTCTGCTGGTGGGTGGTCATCTTGCCCTGCCCGGCCTCGCCCATGCCAAAGCCTTTCTTGGTCTGGGCCAGGATTACCGTAGGGCGCCCCTTGACCCGCCGCGCGGCGTGATAGGCAGCATGGATTTTCAGCATGTCGTGGCCGCCGCGCTTGAGACGGTCGATCTGCTCATCGCTCAAGCCGGCCGCCAGCTTGGCCAGGGATTCATTTTGGCCAAAGAAGTGCTCGCGGTTATAGGCACCGTCCTTGGCGGCAAAGGTCTGGAACTGCCCGTCCACGGTCTGGGACAAGGTGCGCACCAACGCGCCGTCCTCATCCTTGGCCAGCAAGGCGTCCCAGTCCGAACCCCACACCAGCTTGATCACGTTCCAACCGGCACCGGCAAACAGTGCCTCCAGCTCATCGATGATCCGGCCATTACCGCGCACCGGGCCATCGAGGCGTTGCAGGTTGCAGTTGACCACCCAGGTCAGGTTGTCCAGGCCTTCGCGGGCGGCCAGGGTCAGGGCTGACATGCTTTCCGGCTCGTCCATCTCGCCATCGCCGAACACACCCCAGACATGCCGGTCGGTGGTGTCCTGCAAGCCGCGATGGTGCAGGTAACGCATAAAGCGCGCCTGGAAAATCGAGCTGATCGGGCCTATGCCCATGGAGCCGGTGGGGAACTGCCAGAAGTCCGGCATCAACCACGGGTGCGGATAGCTCGACAGGCCACGGGCGCCTGCTTTGACCGCGCCCAGCTCCTGGCGATAGTGGGCCAGGTCCTGCTCGCTCAGGCGCCCCTCAAGAAAGGCCCGCGCGTAAATACCGGGCGCGGAATGCGGCTGGTAGAACACCAGGTCGCCGCCAACGTTGTCGTGACGGGCACGGAAAAAATGGTTGAAGCCCACCTCGAACAGGTCCGCCGCGCTGGCATAGCTGGCGATATGGCCGCCAAGTTCGCCATAGGCCTGGTTGGCACGCACCACCATGGCCAGGGCGTTCCAGCGCACCAGCGAGGCCAGGCGCTCTTCGGTGGCCAGGTCGCCGGGAAAGTGTGGCTGCTGGTCTACGGCGATGCTGTTGATGTAGGGCGTGCCATGGCGCGGCTTCCAACCGATGGCTGGCGTATTGCCGGCATCGGCCAGCATATCGAGGATCTCCCGCGCGCGCTCCGGGCCGGCATGGCGTACCAGGGAGTCCAGGGCGTCGCGCCACTCGGTGAGCTCCTGCTGGTCAATGGCTGTTTGATTAACTGTCTTTACGAAACCGTTCATGGGCACCTCCGAGCTGTTTTTTCCAGTTTATGTCTGCCCAAAAGGATTTTTTGACTGTTCTAGGTAGGTCAAAGAACGATTTGCAGCACAAAACGCTTAAACATGGCTGATTAAAAGCACGTTGTGCTTCCTTCACCTGAGTCAACGCAATTGTGTTTAAAATGCCGCCCGTTTAATGATCGACGCTGCCCGATGACCCCAGACGCCCTCGCCCTGCTCCACACTCACTTGCTGACCGCCCTGCGTGACGTGCCGGTGGAAACCCGTCGCCTGTTCCACGGCCGGGGTCGTTGCTGGCCGGGGCTGGAGCAGTTGACCGTGGATTGGCTGCAAGGCGTGGTGCTGGTTTCGTTGTTCAAGGAGCCTGAGCCCGCGCAACTGCAAGCCTTGCAACACCAACTGCGCGAGCTCTGCGAAAGCCGCGAATGGCAACAGGCCGGCGCCCACACTCTGGCCCTGCAACATCGCTACTTGCCGCAAAGCACCACCGAATGGCTGTGGGGCGAGAGGGTCGAGGAATTGACCATCACCGAAGGCGGCCTGCGTTATCGCATCGACCTGGGCAAAAAGCAGAACAGTGGGCTGTTTCTAGATATGCGCTACGGCCGCAACTGGGTGCGCGAACACGCCCGTGGCTTGCGGGTGCTGAACCTGTTTGCCTATACCTGCGGGTTTTCCGTGGCCGCCATCGAGGGCGGGGCCGAGCATGTGGTCAACCTGGATATGGCCCGTGGCGCCCTGAGCCGGGGTCGCGACAATCACCGGCTCAATGGCCATGACCTGGGCAAGGTGAGCTTCCTGGGGCATGACTTGTTCAAGTCCTGGGCGAAAGTCACCAGCAGCGGCCCCTATGACCTGGTGATCATCGACCCGCCGTCGTTTCAGAAAGGCAGCTTCCTGCTGACCAAGGACTACCAGCGCGTGCTGCGTCGCCTGCCCGACCTGCTGACACCCCAAGGCACGGTCTTGGCCTGCATGAATGACCCGGCGCTGGGCGAAGACTTCCTGATCGAGGGCGTCACCCGCGAAGCGCCGGGGCTGCGTTTTGAGCAGCGCCTGGCAAACCCGCCGGAATTTCCCGACATTGATCCGCAAAGTGGTCTGAAGGCCCTGGTGTTCCGTCAGGGCTGATGCCGAATCCTTCTGCGCTTGCTACGCTCAACCTAAGGCCTTGGTGGTGAACCTTATCCCCTCCTTCCCGGTCGATACCTGCATCCCTTGGCCAGATTCGACGCTCAACCGCCGTCGGCTGCCCCGTTTCACCTTTTGGAGAACGCCCCTGTGATATCGACCCTGCATGTAGCCAGACTCAAAGCCTGGGGCGCCCATGGCTTTACCGCCACCGGCGTGGTGCTGGCCTTCCTTGCGACGCTGGCGCTGCTGGAGAACCAACCCAAGGCCTGCCTGCTGTGGCTGGGCCTGGCGTTGATTGTGGATGGCGTGGACGGGTCGCTGGCGCGGCGGGTCAATGTGCAGACCGTGCTGCCAAGCTTCGATGGCTCGGTACTGGACCTGGTGATTGACTACCTGACGTATGTGTTTATCCCGGCGCTGTTTATCTACCGCTATATCGACCTGCCGGACTTCACCCACCTGTTCACCGTCTCGGTGATCCTGGTGTCGTCGTTGTTCTGCTTCTGCAACGTCAATATGAAGAGCAAGGACAACTACTTCCAGGGCTTCCCCGCAGCCTGGAATGTGGTGGCGCTGTGTGTCTACATTATCGACCCGGACGCCTGGATAACCTTGGCCACGGTGATCGGCCTGGCGCTGCTGACGGTGACGCCGATGAAGTTCCTGCACCCGTTCCGGGTCAAGCGCTTTATGCCGATCAATATTGCGGTGACCACGGTGTGGCTGCTGTGCAGCCTGTTGCTGGTGATCGACCAGCCGTACACCAACAAGCTGACCATGGGCTTGTGGTTGTTGATGTCGGCGTATTTCCTGGGGATTTGTATCTGGCGTACGGCGATGGAGTGGTTGGATAAATCGCGCAAGGCATAACCCGTGAAGTGTTGTGGCGAGCCGCCCTCGCCACAGCAACCCAGCGCAAGACCGGCAGTCAGAACGCCAGCTTGAAACCAATCAACCCCAGCATCACCGCCAGGCACGGACGCAACAGCTCATCCGGCACCCGGCCGGACATATGGCTGCCGAAGTAGATACCCGGCAGCGAGCCCATCAGCAAGAACCCCAGCAAATGCCAGTCCATATTACCCATGCTCGCATGCCCAAGGCCCGCGACCAGGGTCAGGGGGACTGCGTGGGCGATTTCGGTGCCCACCAGGCGCTTGGTGGCCAAAAACGGGTACAGGATAAACAGCGCCACGGTGCCCAGGGCGCCGGCACCGATGGAGGTCAGGGCAACCATGGTGCCGAGGATCGCCCCAGTGAATACCGTCAACCCATTCAGGTTGCGCGGGCTCATATGGTAGTTGTCGCCCGCATGGCGCTGGGCAAAGGCCAACAATCGCTTCTTGAACAGAATCGCCAGGGCCGTCAGTAACAGCACCACTCCCAGGGCTTGCTTGATCACTTCGTTCATCGCGCTGGGATCGGTATGCAGGCTCTTGAGGAACCACAGCGTCAGCAACACCGCCGGCACACTGCCCAGGGTCAGCCAGCCGGTGATGGTCCAGTCGATGTTCTTGTTCTTGCCATGCACCAGCACCCCACCGGATTTGGTGATGGCGGCATACAGCAGGTCGGTACCCACGGCGGTCGCCGGGTTGATGCCGAACCACAGCAGGATCGGGGTCATCAACGACCCTCCACCGACGCCGGTCATGCCAACGATAAAACCAACAATCAGGCCCGCCACCACAAAACCAAAATTACCCACATCCATTACAGCTACCTGCGGCCTTATAAAATTCTGGCGGCAGCATAGCGATTTTTCTTATAACTACTTATATCAATACGATCTGACTTTATTCCTTTTGTGTTTTGCAGATTTATTTGCCGCACCGTGCATCCAATCGGCCACGCCGTGAGTAGTACAGGAAGCAGCCGCAGCGCTGCTCAGCTGTTCACCCTTACGGAGAGACATCGATGAACGCTAAACCCCTGCTCTGCCTGACCTGCCTGCTGATTGCCGCACCGGCGGCCTTTGCCCAGACCAGCCTGCCCGACAGCATCAAGGTGCCGGACGGGCACAAGCTGATCCTGGAAACCACCGGTGTCGGCGAAATCACCTACGAATGCCGCGACAAGGCCAACGCTGCCGGCCAGACCGAGTGGGTCTTTGTTGGCCCCAAGGCGGTGCTCAACGATCGTAGCGGTAAGCAAGTGGGTACCTACTTCGGCCCGCCTGCCACCTGGCAGGCCAAGGACGGTTCGAAAGTCACCGGCACCCAACTGGCCGTGGCGCCGTCCAGCGCCGGCAACCTGCCCTATCAGTTGGTCAAGGCCAATCCGGCTGAAGGCCAGGGTGCCATGACCGGCGTCAGCTATATCCAGCGCGTGGCGCTCAAGGGTGGCGTGGCGCCGAGTGCCGAATGCAGCACCGCCACCAAGGGCCAGCAGCAAGTGGTGAAGTACCAGGCGGACTACCTCTTCTGGGCGGCCAAATGACTCGCCCGGCCAGAAAACTCGTCTAAGCTGCTGCGATAGCACCCCGGCCACTCTGGGCCGGGGGTTGACCCTGAAATGGCGGCCCCAGTCCTTGCCCGAACTTCTCTTTGACTATGAAGCCTGCCTGTTGGCCTGCGCCCGTGGTGAACAGCAAGCCTTGCGTCAGTTGTATGAACACGATTGCGCCCGTCTGCTCGGCGTGGCCAAGCGCATCGCACGGGACACGGCCCTGGCAGAGGACATCGTGCATGAGGCATTTATCAACATCTGGAACGGCGCCAGCGGGTTCGACCCGCGCCGGGGTTCGGCCCGTGGCTGGGTGTACAGCGTGACCCGGCATATGGCGCTCAACGTTATGCGTAAAAGTCAGCGTGAGGTCGCGCTCAGTGATGAGCACGAACGCACACTGGTGGCTGAGCCCACGGCCGAGCACTTCGAGTACCGCGCCCGCAGCGGCAAGGTTTATCAGTGCCTGGAGCATCTTGAACCGTCGCGCCGCAGTTGCCTGTTGCATGCGTATGTCGATGGCCTGTCCCACAGTGAAATCGCACAGAAACTGGACACCCCGCTGGGGACTGTCAAAGCCTGGATCAAACGCAGCCTCGCGGCCTTGCGTGAGTGCATGGCATGACACCCGACGAATTGGACGAACTGGCCAGCGAATACGTGCTGGGGACCTTGGCCGCAGATCAACGTTTGCAGGTGCAGCAACGCCTGGAACACGACGCGCCCTTGCGCGCGGCGGTGGATGCCTGGGAACAGCGCCTGCTGCCCCTGACCGAACTGGCCGAGCCGCTGGCGCCGTCGCCCTACCTGTGGCGACGCATTGAACGCAGCCTGGGCCATCACACCCTGGGCGATGCGCGGTCAGTGCCGTGGTGGAACCTGCTCGCCCTGTGGCGTGGCCTGGCCGGTGCAGGCTTGTTGGCCAGTCTGGTGCTGGCCACACTGCTGCTGACCCGCCCCGCCGCCGTCAACCCGACCGCCTACGTGGTGGTGCTGATGGCGCCACAGAGCCAGGCGCCGGGCTGGGTGATCCAGGCCAGCAACGATCAGCAAATCCAGCTGATCCCCCTGGGCGTGGTGCAGATACCGGCAGACAAGGCGCTGGAGTTCTGGACCAAGGGTGATGACTGGCAAGGCCCGGTTTCGCTTGGGTTGGTCAAGCCGGGGCAAAGCCTGTCGATCCCTCTGGATAAACTGCCGCCGCTGGCGCCCAACCAACTGTTCGAGCTGACCCTGGAAGGCCCCAATGGCTCGCCGACCGGCAAGCCGACCGGGCCGATCCAGGCGATTGGCCGTGCGGTAAAGGTGATCTAGCACTGGATTAAAACGCCGACTCGCGCCATCCTCCGCGTTTTACGCCGCCTTATCTGCGGCGCTTGACGCTCAAAGGATATGTTCATGCACGACCACGCCCTCGCCCCTGCCGATTTCGAGTTCATCGAAGACATTCTGCTCAAATACGGCGACGACAACTCGGTGTTGAACCTGGCCGAGCTCGACGGCTACTTCACGGCCCTGGTGTCCGGCCCGGCGCCGGTGGACGTTGCCATCTGGTTCCCGGCCATCTGGGGTGGGCAGGTCCCGGCCTGGGAAAGCAAGGAAGAACTCGGGCAGTTTATCGACCTGTGCACGCGCCATCTCAACAGCCTTGCCCTGCAGTTGGCCAGCGATGCCCAGGGTTTTGAGGCACGCTTTGAACAAACCGAACACCAGGACCAGCCGCTGACCCTCGCCGAGGAATGGTGCTTTGGCTATATCCGTGGCGCCGCGATCAGCGAATGGCCGCCCCTGCCGAGCGAACAGGCGGCACAGTTGGAAGCCATCTCCTGGTGCGCCGAGCAGGACAACTTCGAATTGCCGGCCGACCTGGATGTCGCCGCCCATCAGCAGCAGGTGGCGCGCATCGAACCAGCCGCCAGGGCCTTGCATGCCTATTGGCTGAGCCAGCGCGGTTAAACCTGCGCCACGATTTGACCCTGCCGTGCCGGATGGTCGATTATTCGTTTCCGCCAGCCGGCCACTCCCAGCCACCGCGCCTTGAATCAGGAGCCTTGTACCTTGAGTTCGCAGAAAACCGTGACCGTGACACCGCCCAACTTTCCATTGCACGGCAAGGTAGCGCCTCCCGGCTCCAAATCCATTACCAACCGCGCCCTGTTGCTGGCGGCCCTGGCCAAGGGCACCAGCCGCCTGAGCGGCGCGCTGAAAAGCGACGACACCCGACATATGTCCGTGGCCTTGCGCCAGATGGGCGTGACCATTGATGAGCCGGATGACGTGACCTTTGTCGTCACCGGCCACGGCAAACTGCAACTACCGGCGCAACCCCTGTTCCTGGGCAACGCCGGCACCGCAATGCGCTTTCTTACGGCCGCCGTGGCGACCGTGGAAGGCAGCGTGGTACTGGATGGCGACGCGTACATGCAAAAGCGCCCGATCGGCCCGCTACTGGCGACCCTGAACCAGAACGGCATCCAGGTTGAAAGCCCCACCGGCTGCCCGCCCGTGACCGTGCATGGGCGCGGCAAGGTGCAGGCCAAGCGCTTCGAGATCGACGGTGGCCTGTCCAGTCAGTACGTGTCGGCGCTGTTGATGCTCGCGGCGTGCGGCGAGGCCCCTATCGAGGTGGCCCTGACCGGCAAGGATATTGGCGCCCGTGGCTATGTCGACCTGACCCTGGATTGCATGCGCGCGTTCGGCGCCCAGGTGGACGTGGTCAACGACAGCACCTGGCGCGTGGCCCCCACCGGCTACACCGCCAACGATTATCTGATCGAACCCGACGCTTCGGCGGCCACCTACCTATGGGCGGCTGAAGTACTCACGGGCGGCAGCATCGACCTGGGCGTCGCGGCCCAGGACTTCACCCAGCCCGACGCCAAGGCCCAGGCCGTGATCGCGCAATTCCCGCAGATGCCGGCCACAGTGGTCGGCTCGCAGATGCAGGACGCCATCCCGACCCTCGCAGTGCTGGCGGCGTTCAACAACACCCCGGTACGGTTCACCGAACTGGCCAACCTGCGGGTCAAGGAATGCGACCGCGTCCAGGCCCTGCATGACGGCCTCAACGAGATCCGCCCGGGGCTGGCGACCATCATCGGTGACGACTTGCTGGTGGCCAGCGATCCGGCGTTGGCGGGCACTGCGTGCACCGCACTGATCGACACCCACGCCGACCACCGCATCGCCATGTGCTTTGCGCTGGCAGGCCTGAAAGTCTCGGGCATCAGGATTCAGGACCCGGACTGCGTGGGCAAGACCTATCCTGAGTACTGGAACGCCCTGGGCAGCCTGGGCGTGCAACTGACCTACTAAGCCGTCAGCACCAGCGTGGGGAGGGAGTGATCATGACAATTCGCCAACCCTGCCCACCGGCTGTGTGTGACTGCGAGCGCGAGCAACTGCTCGAGGCCCCCGGTGCCGACCAGCGCATCCTGCAACTGACCCGCCAGGAAGAAAAAAAGCTGCTCGAACGCCTGGAAAACCTGCAAAGCCTGGCCGATCTGGAACGCATGCAACACCTGATGCACCAGCAACTGGGCATCCGCGTGCATATCGCCCCGGGGCATACCGAAGTCAAAAGCATGCGCGGGATCCAGATCGTCATCGACGACCTGCCGGGGCTGTGTCGCAAGACGCGGCAGTCGATTCCGGCAGCCATTCGCAAAGGGATGGAGAAACGGCCGGAGATTGCTTATCGGTTGCTGGATGCCCATGACCTGTTTCGCGACAGCCCGCCGTTGTTGTGAGCAACGGGCTTGATCAGACCCGTTGCCACAACAGCCGCCGATCAGGCCAAGCGGTTTTGCACAAACACCTGGGCCTTGCGCGCCATCTGATCGAAATGCCGGTCCCGCTGTTTCTCGGCGTCGATCATCGCGCGCTTGCCGTGTTTGTTTAGCAGATAGGTGTGAATCTGCCGCACTTCCAGGGAGCTGTAGATCGACGCCACATCCAACACGCCCATCAGGCCATCGGTGCTGTAGTCACGGGTATTCATCAATACCTGAGTGCCACGCACGCCGCGCACCTGAAAGCCCATGGCTTCGAACGCCGGGACTTTTTCCACCGCGCAGGTCAGTTCGCCATGGGGGTAACGGCCGAGCATGTCGTCCATCATCGCCCGCGCCACGCCCTGGCGGCGGTGGCTGGCATGCACGGCCATATAGGTCGCGCCACAGGCCTCGGGGTCATCCTTGACCGGCAGGTACAGCAGGAAGCCAATGACCTTGGCCAGATCCTGCTCATCCATCGCGACAATCAGCTCAACCGCAATGCCCTTGCCCCCGCCCAGCGCTTCCAGGTACAGGTGCACTTCGTAGCCGATTGCATATTGGTAGATGTTGTACAGCAGGTTGCTCGGCGGGATGGCGACCATGCTGATATCGGTCAGGTAGTCGACCACCATCTGCAGAATCTGGCTGTTGACCGGCTCGGGGCATGGGCTTGCGTAGTGGGTAAGGGTGAACATCGAATTCCTGTTTCCTGGTATTTCGCATCAAGGCTGGCGGGATTGTACCCGTTCTGCGCCACACACCTCGCGCAAACAGCCACGCAGCCAACGATGCGCGAGGTCGGCATCCAGCCGTGGATGCCAGAGCATCGCCACGCTGAACTCCGGGACGTCGACCGGCAGGGCAAAGCTGAACAGGCCATCGCGCAGGCCATGGGTATAACGCTCAGGGACGCTGGCAATCAGGTCGGTCCTTTGCGCCAGTGCCACGGCGGTGGAGAACCCGGTGACGATGGTCGCCACGTCACGCGTGAGGTGCAAGGCCTCAAGGGCATCGTCGATCTGCCCGCGCTCGCGCCCGCGCCGGGACACGTAGATATGCCGGCCGGCGGCGTAGCGTGCAGGGGTGATGGGCCCCTGGCTCAGTGGATGGCCGGCGCGGACCACGCCGATAAAGCGGTCGCGAAACAGTAACTGGGTCAGCACTTCGGGGTTGGCCGTGCTATCGACCACGCCGGTTTCCAGGTCCACGCCGCTGTCGCGCAGCGGTGTGCCGGGCTTATGCACAAAGTGCAGGCGTACGCCGGGCGCCTGCGCGGCGATATGGGCCAGCAGCGCCGGGCCAAAGCTCTCGACAAACCCTTCGCTGGTGCGCAGCACAAAGGTTCGCTGCAGGCTCTTGAGATCCAGGACCTGCAGCGGACGCAGCAGCGCTTCGGCATCCTGTACCAGTTGGCTGACCCGTTCGCGCAGCTCCAGGGCGCGTGGCGTCGGCACCAGGCCTCGGCCGGCGCGCACCAGCAACGGGTCACCGGTGGTTTCACGCAGCCGCGCCAACGCCCGGCTCATGGCCGAGGGGCTCAGGCCCAGGCGCTGGGCGGCACGGGCGACGCTGCCTTCGGCGAGCAGCACGTCCAGGGTGACCAGCAGGTTGAAATCGGGAAGCGACACGGCGGCAATCCTCATCAGGCGTTTGACGCAGGCATAGAGTGCAACTGCTGCGTCTTCCGCCATGCTAGGCGAGACCATAGAGTGCAGGCAACGACTAGGTGCAGCACAAGGAAAATCCCATGACGTCCCCTACCCCACGCGGCGCGCTCGCCGGTTTATCGTTGTGCATGCTCCTGGCTGCACTGGGCACCAGCATTGCCAATGTCGGCCTGCCGCAGATGGCCGAGGGCTTTACGGCAGCCTTTGCAGCGGTGCAATGGGTGGTGCTGAGTTATCTGCTGGCGATCACGGCCGTGCTGGTGGGTGTGGGCCGCCTGGGGGATCGGTTCGGCCATCGACGCCTGCTGCTGGCGGGTGTGGCGGTCTTCGCCGTGGCATGCGCCCTGTGCAGCGCCGCGCCCTCCCTCGGTGCGTTGGTCGCGGCGCGGGCGCTGCAAGGGCTCGGCGCAGCGACCATGATGGCAATGACCATGGCGCTGGTCACCGCCACCGTGCCCAAGGAGCAGACCGGGCGCGTCATGGGTTTGCTGGGAACGATGTCGGCGGTGGGTACCGGCTTGGGGCCGGCCATCGGTGGCGCACTGATTGCGGCGTCGGGCTGGCGCGCGCTGTTCCTGGTCATGCTGCCGTTGGCCGCCCTGGCGTTTGTGCTGGTGCAGCGCACACAGGCCGACAGAGATCCGCCACCACCCGCTGGCGGCCGCGTCAGTGTCTTCTCGGCACTCCATGACCGAGCCCTGGGCGCCGGGCTTGGCATGAGTACGCTGGTGGCGGCCGTGATGATGACCACCCTGGTCGCCGGGCCGTTTTACCTGAGCCATGGCCTAGGGCTGGATCCCACGCCTATGGGCCTGGCCATGGCTGTCGGCCCGTGCGTCGCGGCGCTCGCGGGCATACCGGCCGGGCGCCTGACCGACCGCTGGGGCAGCTATGCCACGACGCTTGGCGGCCTGTTGTGCATGCTCGCCGGCTGCTTGATGTTGGTGTTGCTGCCCTTGGACGCTGCAGGTTATATCGGCGCGCTGGTGATCCTCACCCTGGGCTACGCGCACTTTCAGGCGGCCAACAACACAGCGGTGATGAGCAATCTGTCGGCGGATCGACGCGGCGTGATCGCGGGCTGGTTGAACCTGTCGCGCAATCTGGGCCTGATTATCGGCGCCTGGGCCCTGGGCGCGGTGTTTGCCTGGGGCACTGGCGATCTCCAGTCAGCCCTCCCCGCAGCAGTCGGCCAAGGCTTGCGCGTGACCTTTGCGGTGGCCGCAGGGCTGGTTGTGCTGGCGCTGCTGCTGGCCTTGGGGCGCCAGGTAAAAACGCTGCAAGCCACAGCGGCGCCTTGACAAGGGAAAATCGTAACAGCTATTGTCTGACAACCTGATCACCTAGGTTTTGCCATGCTTGAGCTTCAGCGTCCAGATTCCCTCGTTGTGCGTGTTGTCAGCGCCATACGGGCCGAGATTGACTCCGGACAACTGGCGCCCGAGTCGCGCCTGCCCACCGAGCAGCAACTGGCGGAACAGTTGAATGTCAGCCGTTCGGTGGTGCGCGAGGCGATTGCCCAGCTCAAGGCCGATGGCGTGCTGACCGCCCGCCGTGGCCTGGGCTCGTTTATTTCGCAGACCCCGGCCGGTACGGTGTTCCGCTTTCCGGAAAAGAATGGCCGACGCCCTGACCTCGCGCAAATGTTCGAAGTGCGCCTGTGGATCGAAACCCAGGCGGCCTCCATTGCCGCCCAACGCCGCGACGCCGAGGACCTGCAACGCATGAAACGTGCCCTGCAGGAAATGCACGATAAGCGCGCCGACTTTGAGGCCGCTGCACTGGCCGACGTGGAGTTTCACCGGGCCATCGCCGACGCCAGCAAAAACGAGTATTTCGTCGCCTTCCACGACTTTCTGCGCAGCCAGTTGGCCAGCGCACGCAAGACCGCCTGGGAAAACTCGGCGTCGCGCTTTGCCAGCGGCTCGGCGGATGCCACCCAGGAACACCAGGCGTTGTACCAGGCCATCGTCGACGCCGACCCCCAGGGCGCTGCCGCCGCCGCCGAGGCGCATTTGCGTGCCGCCGCCAAACGCTTGCAACTGGAGCTGCCGGCCACCCATTGATCCATCGAACACCTATAAAGCGTGCCCGCGGGCACGCTGTTTTTTTAACAAAAACATTAGTCTGACAACCTGATAAGCAGACTGAAATGTACTGATTTAGGTAGCCCACATGATTTATGACTTTTGCATCATCGGTGGCGGCATTGTCGGCCTGGCCACCGCGATGGAGTTGCTCAAGCGCCAGCCCAACGCGTCCCTGGTGATCCTGGAAAAGGAAGCGGTGCTGGCCAAGCACCAGACCGGCCATAACAGCGGCGTGATCCATGCCGGCATCTACTACGCACCCGGCAGCCTCAAGGCCGACCTGTGCAAGCGTGGCGCCGAGGCCACCAAACAGTTCTGCAGCGAGCATGGGATCAAGTTCGAGGTGTGCGGCAAATTGCTGGTGGCCTCCACGGCCCTGGAAGTGCAGCGCATGGAAGCGCTGTATGCGCGCTCGCAGCTCAACGGGATGAAGGTCGAGCGCCTGGACGCCGAGCAACTGCGTGCCCGCGAGCCGAACATTGTCGGCCTGGGCGGGTTGTTCCTCGATGCCACCGGGATAGTCGACTACCGCCAGGTCTGCGAAACCATGGCTGCAGTGATTCGCCGCAACGGGGGTGAGATCTGCCTGGAAAAAACCGTCACGGCGATTGCCGAAGACACCGACAAAGTCACCGTCAGCACCCACGACGGCGCCTGGCAAGCGCGGCACCTGGTGGTGTGCGCGGGCCTGCAATCGGACCGCCTGGCGACCCTGGCCGGGATTGATATCGACCACCAGATCATCCCCTTCCGTGGCGAGTATTTCCGCTTGCCGGCGTCGAAGAACAACATCGTCAACCACTTGATCTACCCGATCCCGGATCCGGAGCTGCCGTTTCTGGGGGTGCACCTGACCCGCATGATTGATGGCAGCGTCACCGTCGGCCCCAATGCGGTGCTGGGCCTGGGCCGGGAGAACTACAAGAAGTTTTCCGTCAACTGGAAGGATGTGGCCGAGTACGCACGCTTCCCCGGCTTCTGGAAAACCATCTGGCAGAACCTCGGCTCCGGCAGCGTGGAAATGAAGAATTCGTTGTTCAAGTCCGGCTACCTGGAGCAATGCCGCAAGTACTGCCCATCCCTGGAACTCGACGACCTGCTGCCCTATGAAGCCGGGATCCGCGCCCAGGCGGTGATGCGCGACGGCAGCCTGGTGCACGATTTCCTGTTCGCCCAGACGCCGCGCATGTTGCACGTGTGTAACGCGCCGTCACCGGCGGCCACCTCGGCGATTCCGATTGGCGAAATGATCGCCGACCGCATGTTCACCCCCAACTAAACACCCCCCTGTAGGAGCTGTCTCGCCCCGCGAGGCTGCGATGACGGCGGCGCAGGCAACCAATGTATCGCCTGCCCCAGCGCTATCGCAGCCTCGCCAAGGCTAGACAGCTCCCACATTTGATCGCGTTCGCAACACCCTAATAAATATAATGACTGAGAAGGAAGTACAGCATGACGGCAAAAGCCCACAACCCGGCCACGGTGGAAACCCCGGTACAAACCAAGAAGCGCCTGCGCAAGGTGGCTGCTGCCACCATCTTCGGTTCGATGCTGGAGTGGTATGACTTCTACCTCTACGCAACCATGGCGGCGATTGTCTTTTCGAAGATCTTCTTTGATAACAGCGACCCGAAAACCGCGACCTTGATGGCGTTCTCCACCTTTGCCATCGGCTTTATCGCCCGCCCCTTCGGCGGCATCCTGTTCGGCTACCTGGGCGACAAGTTCGGCCGCAAACATGTGCTGGTGTTGACCTTCTGCATGATGGGCGTGTGCACCACCCTGATCGGCCTGATCCCCAGCTATGCCTCGATTGGCATCTGGGCGCCGATCATTCTGGTGTTTATCCGCATCATCCAGGGCCTGGGTGCCGGTGCCGAGCTGTCGGGCGCGGCGGTCACTTCCTACGAGCATGCTTCAGAAGGCAAGCGCGGCAGCCAGGGGGCCTGGCCGGCGCTGGGCTTGAACCTGGGCCTGCTGCTGTCGTCGCTGACCGTGTACCTGCTGACCATCAATGGCAATGAGTTCCTGTTGGCTGGCGGCTGGCGCATCCCGTTTATCTGCAGTATCGCCCTGGTGGGTGTGGGCCTGTGGGTGCGTAACAGCATCCCGGAAACCCCCGAGTTCAAAGAGCTGAGCCAGGAGCCGGCCAAGGCCAAGGTCTCGCCGCTCAAGGCCCTGTTCAAGAATGATCTCAAGGGCCTGGCGGTGGTGTTCTTCGTGGCCATTGGCTACAACGCCCTGAGCTACATCTTCAAGACCTTCTCCCTGGCCTATCTGACGCAGTTCAAGGGCGTTGATGTGCACGTCACTTCGCTGTCGGTGACCATCGCCAGCCTGGTGGCGATTGTCGCCGTGCCATGCTTCGGTTGGCTGTGTGACAAGTGGAGCAGCAAGTCGGTGCTGGTGCTGGGCGGCGTGCTGTCGCTGCTGTTCGCCTACCCGTTCCTGGCGCTGTTGAACACCGGCGAAAGCCTGATGATCTACCTGGCCATCGGGATCGGCACCGGGATCCTCGCGCCGATGATGTTCGCGCCACAGGGCTCGTTCCTCAGCCGTCAGTTTCCGACCCAGACCCGTTCTTCGGGTTTCGGTACCGGCCGTGAAATCGGCACGGCTATCGCCGGTGGCCTGGCGCCTTTGGGGGCCTTGTCGATGGTGGCTGCCTCGACCACTCACTCGACAGACGGCGTGGTGATCATTCTGGCCATCGCGTCGGTGCTGGTGGTGGTGTTTGCCCTGTGTGACCAGGGTCGCAAGCACTCGGCATTCAAGAACTAAGGGCAAAATATTGCCCAAGGGGTGCATCTGCGCCCCTTGATCGCGCATCATGGGCACTTTCATGCTCAAGGGAAACGTCCATGCGCGTTCTGTCATTGATGATGGGTGTTACCACGCTGGCCGCCAGTCTGGTGTTTTGCGCCACCGCGTCGGCGAGCGAAGAGAGTCAATTGATCGACTCGATCAACCAGTACCGCAGCCAGGTGCAGCGCTGTGGCGACCAGGGCTCCCAGGAGTTGCCGCCGCTGGCGGTCGACCCACGCCTGGTGTTGCCGGTCAATAATGTCGGCGATTTGCAGCAGGCCCTGGCCCAGGTGGCCTACCCGATGGTCAACGTGCAGGCGATCAGCCTGTCCGGGCCTCGCGACTCGCAATCGGCGATGAAAGCGGTACGCGAGAGCTTCTGCCGGGTGGTGCTCGACCCGCAATTCGTCGATATCGGCGTCAGCAACAATGGCCAGGACTGGCGCATTGTCCTCGCCCGCCCACTGTTGAGCCGTGGCTTGGCCAGCTCCCAGGACGCCGGCCCGCAGTTGCTGGAGATGGTCAACGCCGCCCGCAAACAACCGCGCCAGTGTGGTGAGCAGGCCTTCGCGGCCACCACGCCACTGGTCTGGAACGCCCAGTTGGCCAGCGCCGCCGACAGTCATGCACGCAATATGGCCAACCACAACTTCTTCGACCACCTGGACCGCGACGGTCGGACCCCGGGCGACCGCGCGGAACTGGCCGGTTATGTGGCGCAACAGGTCGGCGAGAACATCGCGGCCGGCCTGGACACGCCGCGCAAGGTGGTTGACGGCTGGCTCGCCAGCCCCGGGCATTGCGCCAACCTGATGAACCCACAATTTCGCGAATTGGGCGCCGCCTATGGGCTGGATCCGAAAAGCGATGCGGGGATTTACTGGACGGCATTGTTGGGCACGCAATAGCGTCGAAACGAACAAGGTATTGAGTCGATGACAGACTGGCTGCAAGGCGGCGGTGAGATGGCCGAACGGGTTCGCCGCCATGACTGGGCCAACTCGCCCCTGGGGCCAATGGAGCAATGGCCGGACGTGCTCAAGACCACGGTGTCCCTGAGCCTTGCTTCCCGTTTCCCCCAGGCGGTGGTGTGGGGGCCCGAATTGATCACGCTGTATAACGACGCGTTCATTCCGGTGCTGGGCAACAAACCAGAGGCCCTGGGTCAACCCTTCAGCACGATCTGGCAGGAAGCCTGGAGCCAGATCCGCCCGATCGCCGATGCTGCATTCGACGGCCAGGCAACGTTTATCGAAGACTTCCCACTGATCGTCGAGCGTGGCGCGGCGCCGGAACAGGCTTATTTCACGTTCTGCTATAGCCCGATCCGCGACTCCACAGGCAAGGTGGTGGGGATGCTCGACACCGTGACCGAGACCACCAATACGGTGTTTATGACGCGCCGCCTGGCCGTGCTGGATGCCATCAGCCTCGGTGTGGCCAACGCCACCGATCCGGCGGCGATCATGGCGGCCACCACGCGGGTGCTGGCGACCCACCTGAACCTGTCCAACTGTGCCTATGCCGACATGGAGGCCGACGAAGACGGTTTTACCATCCGCGGCAACTGGGCCGCAGAAGGCTCGCCCAGCATCGTCGGGCATTATCGCCTGACGGACTTCGGCCAATTGGCGGTCGAGCGCCTGCAGGCCGGCGAGCCATTGATCATCAATGACAACCTGACGGAACTGACGCCCGAGGAGGCCGCGACCTTCCAGGCCATTGGCGTGACGGCAACGATTTGCATGCCGCTGATCAAGTCCGGGCGCCTGACCGCGCTGATGGCCATTCACGACCGCGTCCCGCGGCGCTGGTCTTCCTACGACCTGGCGCTGCTGGGTGAGGTCACGGAGCGCTCCTGGGCCCATATCGAACGGGTGCGGGCCGATGCCATTGTGCGTGAGGGCCTGTCGGCGCTGGCCGATTTGAATGCGACCCTGGAGCAACGGGTCATGGAGCGCACCACCCTGCTCAACCAGACTGAAGCGGCGTTGCGCCAGTCGCAGAAGCTCGAAGCCATTGGCCAGTTGACCGGCGGCGTTGCCCACGACTTCAACAACCTGCTGACAATCATCCGCTCGTCGGTGGACTTCCTGCGCATGCCCAACCTGCCCGAAGAGCGCCGCGAGCGATACATGAGTGCGGTGACCGATACCGTAGAACGCGCCAGCAAGCTGACCAGTCAATTGCTCGCCTTCGCCCGGCGCCAGCCGCTGAACCCACAAGTGTTCAATGTGGGCCAGCGCGTGCAAAACATCGGCGACATGCTGGAGACGCTCACCGGTGCGCGGATCCACGTCCGCGTCCAATTGCCGGAACAGGCGTGTTACATCTGCGCGGATTCCAGCCAGTTTGAAACCGCGCTGATCAACATCGCCCTCAATGCGCGGGATGCGATGAATGGCCAGGGTACGCTGGTGTTACGCCTGGACCGGGACCAGCCGTTGCCATGCATTCGCGGGCATGGCGGCTCCGGCAAACCCTTCGTCGCGATCTCCCTGGCGGACACCGGCAGCGGGATTGCCTCGAGTACCTTTGAACGCATCTTCGAACCGTTCTTCACCACCAAGGAAGTCGGTAAAGGCACCGGGCTTGGGCTGTCGCAGGTATTCGGGTTCGCCAAGCAGTCGGGAGGCAATGTCGATGTCGCCAGTGTGCTCGGCCAGGGCACCGTGTTTACCCTGTACCTGCCGCAGGTGGAGCCGGAGACGATCCTCGACAACGTGGTCGAGACGCCGCTTGAACTGGCCCCGGACGCCGGGCGACGGCGCATCTTGATCGTGGAGGACAACCTCGAAGTGGGCCGCTTCGCCAACCAGATTCTGCAGGACCTGGGCTACCAGACGGTGTGGGCCACCCATGCCGAAGAAGCCCTGGAAATGATCGGCCCGGATGCCCGGGCATTCGATGGGGTGTTCTCCGACGTGGTGATGCCCGGCATCGGCGGCGTGGCGCTGGCCCGGGAGTTGCGCCGGCGCCGGCCCGATCTGCCGGTGATCCTCACCTCCGGCTACAGCGAGGAACTGGCCAAGTCCGGTTATGACGGCTTTGAGTTTCTCGCCAAACCCTACTCCGCCGACCAGGTCTCACGGGTGCTGGCCAAGGCTATGGCAAGGACTGAAGCCTAGGACGCGACCACCACCTGGTTGCGCCCCAAGGCCTTGGCGCGGTACAGGGCTTTGTCGGCCGTGTTCATCAAGTGCTGCAAGTCGTCGCCCACGGCATGCGTCGAGGCCACCCCCAGGCTCGCACTCAACACCTGCACCGGGTCAATGGTCAAACCGGCAATGGCGCGGATCAGTTGTTCGCCGATGTCCCGTGCTACCTCAAGCGTGGTGTCGGGCAACAACACCGCAAACTCCTCGCCCCCCAGGCGGCCATAGATATCCGTCTGGCGAAAGGAGGCGCTGATCACCTGGCCAATCTGCTGCAACACCCGGTCACCCGTCTGGTGGCCGTAGGTGTCGTTGATGGCCTTGAAGTGATCCATGTCCAGCATCAGCGCACACAGGGGCTGGCGAGTGCGTTTGCATTGGTCATACAGCACCTGGGCCTTTTCGAAAAACGCCCGGCGGTTCATCAGCCCGGTGAGTTCGTCGGTCTCGGCGGCGCGCGTGGAAATACTGTGGGCCCGCTCTATTTCGCGGGTCAGGCGAAAGGCCTTCTCCAGGGCCTCGGACAATTTCCGCGAGGCGCCTACGACAAAGGATGAGAACACCAGCACTGCGATAGCCATGCCCATTTGCATCTTGGAAGGTTGAAACAGCAACCACAGGGTGCACGGCAACAGCACCAGGGCCATGGACACCATGGTCATGTAGCGGTAGGCCGAGTAACACGACACCGCGCTGACGGACATCCCCACGGTAAAGAGGATGACCAGCGCCTGGGTCAAGCGGTCATCGGTGGGCATTATGGCAAGGGCACCGGCGCCCCAGATCCCCGCAGAAAGCACCAGCGTAATCCAATAATGGAGCTCCCAGCGGCGCGGCGTGCGCTCACTTCTGGGGCTGCGAAAATACTGGAAAAACATCAAAAAGCGCAGGAGCGACGAGCCGGACAGCAAGATCAGCCAGCCGATCATCAGGTCGCGATCAAGGCGGTCCCAACACAACCAGCACAACATGCCGGCGGCCAGATAGCTGCCGAAAACCGCAGAAAAGGATTGGCGAAACAACTGATGCAGGCAATCAGTCCGCACCTGCGCTTCGATGAAAAAATCCTGGTCCTGCTCACGCCCAAGGCCATTCATTTGATTCGCCTGATCAGTAGTGCCGCGACAAAATGGCATTGTGGCACCCTGCCAGTATCCAGAACAGCGAAATCCGCTGTAGATACCGCGTAAACGCCCATGTTAAAGCCATCGCGCCTCTGTAGGAGCCAGCTTGCTGGCAATGGCGATATGACTGTGAGCTGCAACGCCACGTCGCCCGGCGTCCACAGCTACTGCGGGTTTTCAATCCTGAGCCACGGCCAGCGGGCCTGATAGCTTCTGGCCTTCTGCTGAAACAGATCCGGCTGCGGGGTGATGGGGTTGAGCCGGAGTATTCCCTGTTCGATGTCGGCCAAACCGAAAGGTGCATAAATTTCGCCCGTGTCTACGGCCAAGGCGATGCAGGTGCCCGCCACCAAATAGCGATCCACCCCATCCATGGCCGAGTGCAACTGGGGATAAGGCATGCCGAACCGCTGCGGGTACCAGAGGTGCACACGCGCCTGGTTCTTCACTTCAATGTTCGCATGCAGGTCGCGGAAAAGTTCGGCGGCGCGCTCAATCACCGTATTCTCGGCTTCCCAGGACAGATCGGGATCGAAGTAGAACACGTCGTAATCCTTCACGCCCCAATCGGCGCTCAAACCGGCCTGATGATTCCACACCGCCTGGAACAGGCAACCGGCCGTCAGCAGGCATTGATCCAGGCCAAGGGCTGGCAGGCGCGCGGTCATTTCAGCATTGATGGGGTTGGTCATCGCCAACTCAACCAGCCTCTGGGTCGTCAGTCTCATGTGCAGTCTGTTGCCATTGCTCGTGTTGAGGGCAAAGGTTATACCAGGGTTTCGTTACCCCTTGAGCGCCGCCTCGATGGCCGCGATGTCGATTTTCACCATGCCCATCATCGCCTCAAACGCACGCTTGGCTGCGGCCGGATCGGGGTCGGTGATCGCCGCTGTGAGCACCCGCGGGGTGATTTGCCAGGAAAGCCCCCACTTGTCCCGGCACCAACCGCACGCAACCTCCTCGCCACCATTGCCGACAATCGCCTGCCACAGGCGATCCGTCTCGGCTTGGTCGTCAGTGGCGACCTGGAATGAAAATGCCTGGTTGTGCTGGATACCCGGCCCACCATTGAGGCCCAGGCACGGGATGCCCATGACGGTGAATTCCACGGTCAGGACATCGCCCTGCTTACCCGCCGGATAGTCACCCGGGGCTGTATGTACGGCCTCTACGCTGCTGTCCGGGAATGTCGCGGCATAGAACCTGGCAGCGTCCAGGGCGGCGCCGTCGAACCAGAGGCAGATGGTGTTTTTGTGGGTCATCTGGATACTCCAAAAAAGGCCATTGACCGCTACAGTCTAGCCACGCCCGGAGCGGGCGTCGCAGGCCCAGTGACGAGCAATCAGAGCGTACCGCACGACACCGACTTCATGCCCAGCCAGGCCAGCGCACGCGTGGCACTCATGGGCCGCGCGCAGAGGTAGCCCTGGCCCAGCTCGCAACCGAGCTTGAGCAAGCCCTGGCGCTGGCTTTCGTGCTCGACGCCCTCGACCACCACCGCCATATCCAGCGCTTGAGCCAATGCCAGGGTGCTGCTGATCACTGCACGGTTACGGCTGCTGGTTTCAAGGTCGCGGGCGAAACGGGCATCGAGTTTGATTTCGGTAAAAGGCAGTTGGCACAGACGCTCCAACGACGAATAGCCGATACCAAAATCATCAATGGACAGGCCGGCGCCCATCATCCGCAAGCGAATCAAGGTTTGCAGCACCCCGGGCGAGACCTCCAGTAATCCGCTTTCAGTGATCTCGAAGGTCAGGCGCGAAGGCGGGATGGCGTAACGCTCCAGCGCTGCGCACAGACGCGGGAGCAAGGACTTACAAGCCAGTTGCCCGGCCTCCAGATTAAACGCCAGAGAGAGCACATGCCCCTGCTCCTGAGCTGTCTGCAGGAACGCCAACGCCTGTTCCAGCAGGCTGAAAAACAGTTCATCCATCAAACCGAAACGCCCTGCCTGGGCGAGGAAATCAGCCGGGGGTAACACGCCAAACTGAGGGTGTTCCCAGCGCGCCAGCACTTCAAGACTGTCGCTTTTACCGGTCATCAGATTGAACTTGGGCTGGAAGAAAGACTTGAGCTCATCCCGTGCAATGGCGTGCTCCAAACGTGCTTTGCTCGCGCGGGTATGGCGCGCCTGCCGAGAGACGGGATGCCCGTTAGCGACCGTGGTTTCCAGGTATCGGGTCAACAGCGCCGCAATCGCCGCCGCTCGCACCGGAGCATCGACATATCCCAGGAAACTTACGCCCAGCAGGCCGAGCATCCGTTCGATGGCGTCATGCAGATCCTGGGCATGGCTACTGCAGATGATCATGGACCTGACCCACCGGGTGCGGCTGAGTGCTTCGAGGGTCGTCAGCCCTTGCAGTCCTTCCTCCTTAAGGGTGCACAGCACGATATCCACCGGCCCTGTGCGGTCGAGCAGCTCCAGGGCCGCGGCCACGTCGGCCACGCCCATCACCCACTCACACCCCGAGTCCTTGAAGACCTGAGTGGCAACGAGCTGCTTGAAGGGGTGCTCTTCAACGACCAGAACACGAATTGGTAGAAAGGACATGACAAATCACAGATGACATGAAAGTACGGCCATTCTCGTCTCGCTTCCTACCGGCGTATTTAGGAAAAGTCTTAAATGGAAAACGAAAATCTCCTGGTTTGGTCGCTGACGCCAAACGACCATAACGCCGCAGCTCAACGGCGGGAGCTGGCTTGGCAACCCCGCGTTGACGGTTCAGAGAGCGGTGGTTATCATTCTCCAAACCTACCGACCGGTAGGCAGTCATTATTGTGGAGTTTTTATGAATGCCCAACCCACCCACAGGGTTCCCCTGAGGCTGGCTATTGGTCTGGGACTGATCGGCGCCCTCGGCCCGTCGGCTGTCGATATGTACTTATCGAGCCTCCCGCAGATTGCCCGCGAGTATCAGAGCAGCTTCGCCAGCGTGCAGTTGACCTTGACGTTCTTCCTCCTGGCCATGGGTGCAGGCCAGTTGATCTTCGGGCCCATCGTCGATGCCTATGGCCGACGCCGCCCCCTGCTGGCCGGCCTGCTGTTGTTTACCCTGTGCTCATTAGGCGCGGCGTGGGCACCGACCCTTGAGACATTGATCGCTCTGCGCTTCGTCCAGGGGCTTGGCAGCGCCCTGACGCTGGTGGTGATCATGAGCATGGTCCGGGATGTCAGCGAAGGCGTGGCCGCAACCAAGCTCTTTGCGTTGCTGATGACCATCGAAGGGGTTGCGCCCATCTTCGCCCCGGCACTGGGTGGGATTATCGACACCCATTACGGATGGCGCGCGGTGATGCTGGTCCTCGCTGGGTTTGGCCTGGCCGTGCTCGGCAACAGTTGGCTGTCGCTGCCGGAAACCCTGGCCCCCAGCCAACGGGAACCGCTGCGCCTGGGGGCGGCGTGCCGGACTTACCTGACCATCGCCAGGGACCCGCACTTCCTGCGCCCGACCCTCGCCGTGGCCGCGGTGTTCTTCTTTCTGTTTGCCTACATCGGCGGTGCAACCCTGGTGTATCAGCAAACCTATGGCCTGAGCCCGCAAGCGTTTGGCATGCTGTTCGGCGTCACGGGCGTGGCCATCCTGATCGGGGCCATGAGCGCCGGGAAACTGGTCAGCCGCCTTGGCTTGAACCGTCTTTCCTTGATTGGCGTGTCGTGCATGGCGGGTGGCTCGGCAATCGCCCTGGTTTCCAGCGTTACCCTCCTGGGCCTGCCCGGTATAGTGGCGGGCATGGCCGTTGCCCTGTTTGGCCTGGGTATCGCGGAGTCCACACTGATGTCGCTGGTAATGTCCTCGCAAAAACGCGCGCTGGGCTCCACCGCCGCACTGTTGGGGGCATTTCAACTGTCGATCTCCGCCAGTGCGACGCCGCTCTCGGCCTTGGCGCTGACCTATGGACCAGTAGCTTGGGCCGCGTTGCTGCTGGCCAGCGCGTTGCTGACTTGCCTGCTGACCACCATCAGCCTCCCCCGGGGTGCAGGGCAAACCTATGACCTGACCGGGCACTGATCAAGGAGCACCACCATGACATCCACCATCCTGACCTCGGCCGCCGAACGCATCGCGCAACTGGCGCTGGAGCAATTTGCCGAGCATGGTTACGACGCCGCCTCACTGAATGACATCGCCGTTCGCGCAGGCATCAAGAAGGCTTCGCTATACGCGCACTTTGCGAGCAAGGACGCGCTCTACGTGGTCGCACTCGAACTCGCCCTACAGGCCGAACTCGACTACGTGCAAAGCCAATTTGCCAGGAACTCGCGGTCGATCAAGGCCCCCGGCGAGGTCTATATCAACAACCTGCAACGCCGCCACAGCGCCAATCAATCCCTGCGGTTCTTGTTACGGGCCGCGTTCTACCCGCCGACGCCGCTGAGGGACGTGGTCATGTCCGGGTTCAATGACTACATGGCGACGATCCGCGGCCATTTCCAACAGGCGCTGCTTAAGGCCTATCCGGACGTAGACGAACAGGCCATGCAAGTGTTGGCAGAGGCTTACCTGGTGATGATCGACAGCCTGCATGTAGAACTGACCTACGGTGATGCGCGGGCCTACGCACGCCGCCTGGAGGCCCTGCAACGGTTGTCGCGGGCGGTGGGTTACGATGAGATTATTCTTCGGTTACGGGGGTAAATACCTGAACGGCCTCGGCAGATTCAAGTTCCGTTTTGGTTCTCATCGGAATGACGCCCAGGCCACTTCCCGAATCGAATGTTCTAAACATAGGTGATCGCACGATGCTATGCGTTAAACGGCGGCTACAAGGCCGGTAGAGTGTCCACCGTGGTGATGCGCCGCCGAGTCGAATGCCCCCCAGGAAAATGTAGATCACTGATATGGCGGGCTTTTTTTCAAAGCTGGCGCACGCATTCCAACAGAAAAAGAGCGCATGCAAACTTGCGCCAAGGTGCCTGGATCTATATATTCCCTAGCCTGCTGCACCGCTCAAGCGCTTTGTTCGACAACGCCCCCTTGAGCAGCTTCATCGCGCTGCCGCCCGAATGGCGAAACTGGTAGACGCATGGGACTTAAAATCCCCCGCTCGTAAGGGCGTCCCGGTTCGATTCCGGGTTCGGGCACCATAGATATCAAGGGCTTGTATGATGAACTTCATGCAGGCCTTTATCTTTTCTGCTCCGCAATTTTAGACTCTGCTCCGCAATTATCCCTCCCTCGGCGTCCTGCCGACCGAACACGAACTACCAAATTGCCCACGATTCGTGGTGCTTGTCGTATGGCCGCGTTCGGCCAGAAGCGGGAGTTCAGGTCATGGAAAATAAATCTGTCCCGTTGTGACTGGTTCCGTTATTGCTGCATCGCTTAGATACAGTGAAAAGTTCGCGACCGAGAGCTCGTGCAGTGTCCATATGAACCTTCGGATCCTGCATTTCTGACTCGAGTAGGAGTTCGGACGTCACTACGCATGCGCCGCAATAGTCGAAGATCCCATGGTCAATCTGCGTCTTCATGGCGTCGGCATAACCGTGCCGCTCATAGGTTCCCCCATCGGCACCGCCGACACCGACAAGATGAACGCGCAGGTGACGAAGCTTCTTCACCAGCTTGGCATCCGAACTGTAATCAAACGCCCAGCCATTGGCGAACACGCGATCGATCCATCCCTTGAGAAGCGCTGGCATCGACCACCAGTAGATGGGATAGACCAGCACAAGGGCATCGGCGCGATCGATCCGCGCCTGCTCGGCGGCAACATCAGCGGGAGGCGGTTCCTCCCTGTGATGGACAGCGAGATCAGCCGCAGTGAACCTCGGATCGAACGCTTGCGCCGAGAGGTCCGCGATTTCGAAGGAGTTGCCGGGATCTGCCAGGGATACGCCTTCGGCGATTTGCGAAGCGAGGCTATGGGTGAGGGACTGGGGATCGTGATGGGCAACAACGATAAGCGCGTGCATGTCGAAAACTCCTGCTAGTGATTGAGGGCGAAAGGGCGAACCCTATATACTATTGGTAAGTTACGCACAGTAAGTTACTTTTGGTATATAGCCATGTCAAGCATCGAGACAAGAGAGCATGATTCCAGACCGCAGCCGCGTCGGCGCATGTCAAGGGAAGAAAGGCAACGACAGTTGCTGGACGTCGCCTGGCGGCTAGTCCGGGAGGAAGGCACGGAAGCCTTGACGCTTGGACGGCTCGCCGAACAAGCTGGCGTGACAAAACCCGTGGTTTACGATCATTTCAGCACGCGGCCCGGGTTGCTGGCGGCGCTCTATCAGGAGTTCGATGCTCGCCAGACCGCACTCATGGACGCCGCGCTTCAGACGAGCGAACCCACCTTGCTGGAAACTGCGACGGTCATTGCATCGTCTTACGTCGACTGCGTGCTTCTCCAGGGCAACGAGATACCCGGTGTGATCGCGGCGTTGGCCAGCTCACCAGAGCTCGAAAAGATCAAGCGCGAATACGAAGCGATCTTCATGAACAAGTGCCGGATGGCCCTCTCCCCATTTACCAGAGAGGGTTCTATCGCGCCCGCGAGTCTTCGGGCGATGCTCGGTGCGGCCGAGGCCCTATCCCATGCCGCCGCAACCGGAGAAATCACACCCGAGCAGGCGCAGGACGAACTCTTCGAAACGATCATCGCAATGGTCGACAGAAGCGCGCGCGGTGGCACGTAAAGTGTCGACGAGAGCGGTGAGCTGAGCGTTTAGTGAATCGGAGGGCCAAACACGAATCTATCGGACGTTGCACCGGACGTCCGAAAAGGGTCGATTGTAGCCGGTCGCGAAAGACAGGAACCGGCCGATTCTGTTGAAAAAGTCGGATTTTCAGATCGCCTGAACTCAGGCACGACCACCACCGGAGAACCTACTCACCACATTGAGTGGTTTTTCGGCCCTTCGGTGACCTTTGCTGCTCTGTTATTGGGTTAATTTGAGGTTTTTTGCTTGGTGCAGGCGCACCTATCCCGTGACTGGTGGCCCTTGAGATGAAAATTTGGCCAGCCGTCGCAGGTTCTGCACCGCAGCGGCCAGCGTGAATTCATCCGTCGCGCCACTCATGCCACGTAGCCGCAGGCGATCCAATTTCAGGATGCGCTTGAGGTGGGCAAACAACATTTCGACCTTTTTACGTTCGTGGCGAGAGCGCTGATATACCGGCGTTGCTGCAATGCGCCGAGCCACATCGCGAGCGGCTTCATGGACGCTGCGAGCGATCTTGCGGAACGCGGTGTTCGGGCAGCACTTGGCTTTCATCGGACACGTAGCGCAGTCGGTCTGCCGGGATCGGAAGATAATGGTGTTGGCTTTGGTGACGTGTGAACGCTCATTCTTGAAGGCTCGCCATTCGCTGCGCAATGGGTTGCCGGCCGGGCAGCGGTATTCCTCAGCCTCTTCATTCCAGTGGAAATCGTTGCTCGAAAAACTGTCGTTCTTGCGCTCGGTTTTGTCCCACACCGGCACATGCGGCTCGATGTCTTTTTCCTCCACCATCCAGGCCAGCATCGGCGCTGTACCGTAAGCAGTATCGCCAATGAGGCGCTCCGGCTTGATGTCGAACTGCGCTTCGACCCGTTCGATCATCGTCTTGGTGCTCTCGACTTCTGCGGTTCGATGAGCCGGTGTGGGTTCCACATCCATGATCACGCCGTGCTCTGTATCGATCAGATAATTCGTGGAGTAAGCGTAGAAAGCTGGGCCTCCTGGAGCAGCGGTCCAGCGGGCTTGAGGATCAGTCAGCGACAGGCGCTTCGGCAGCGTTTCGGCCAAAGCCTCTTCATCAAGTGCCTCAAGGTACTCACGCACGGCGCGGGTCCTCAGAACCGGATCGCTCCAGTTGACCGGTTCACCACCCGGTGCGCCGCGCTGCCGACTCGCATCCGCTTTGATAATGCTGGCGTCCACGGCAAAACCTTCGCCCTTGACCAGACCAGCGTCCATGCAGCGACGCAGCACTTCATTGAACAACCAGCGAAACAGATCACTGTCCCGAAAGCGGCCGTGTCGATTTTTGGAAAAGGTCGAGTGGTTGGGGACTTCATCTTCAAGGCTCAATCGGCAGAACCAGCGATACGCCAGGTTCAAATGGGCCTCTTCGCACAACCGCCGTTCGGAGCGGATGCCATAGCAGTAGCCGACGATCAGCATGCGGATCATCAGTTCAGGATCAATCGACGGACGCCCAATCGGGCTATAGAAATCGGCGAGGTAATGGCGCAGGTCGCTCAGATCAAGACACCGATCAATGTTGCGTAGAAGGTGAGTGGCTGGGATGTGATCTTCAAGGTTGAACGAGTAAAACAGTCGCTCCTGCCCACTCGATAACTGTCCCATCATGTTGCGTGCTTCCCTGCTGGCCAATGCGGAGATTTTGCCGGAGGCCAGCCAGGGGAGCTACTTTTTCAACAGAATCGGCCAGAAGCGAACACTCAACATAACTCCTAGTCACCATGGTGCAGAATGCCCTTCCAAAGAGCGGCGGCCTCGATTACCGCCGCCATAGATGATCCTGATACCAGCCATCAAGGCAGATAGCCCGGCAGCATAAAGCGTTGGCGAATGCTGACTCAGCCATGCAAGCACGATGAGCCAGGTGTCTGGTTTGTCTGGCATGTTGGGCGTCGTAGCTGCGCTGATTAAAGGTAAGTCGCTGATAAAGTTCAGGCTCGGAGAAGAGCATATGGCCACGTGTTACGATCGGCTGCGTTAAACGGATATGTCCCCCAGGGGAACCTGGTACACGATCTAATGAGCTGCAAAATGAGAGGCGAAATATGCAATTTAGAAAACACTACCCAATACTGATCGCTATGAGCTGTCTTCTCTTAACAGCGTGTGACACGAAGAAAGATCAGATTTATCAGGTCGTCCGTTGCGTTATGGCAACAGAGACTGTGGCCGGCGGCGCCCCTGGTGAAGTGGGGATCAAAACCGGGCAGGCGGTTGCTCAATATCAGAAGGACCATGGCCTAGATATGAACTACGAAGAAATTAAAGATCTCGCAGAAAAAGCACGAATAGAAATAACAGGAAATCCGGAGTTGCCAATGCCTGCTCAGATTGATCGAGCAAAAAAAATCATGGCTTCGGATCAATGCAAAAATAGTCATCCCTGATTAATTTGCTTCGCAAAATAATTTCGCAAATAAAAAACCCGACTATGTGGTCGGACCTCTATCAAACTCGCCGTAGGCAAAATATTAACTATGGGGAAATAATGTTCTTAGCCGTGCGGGAATTCAAGCGGCCTCATTCATCTTGTAAGTTATCCCACCAATTGGGCGTAATGCCTTGGCGTCAATGTCATAGCAGGCATCGAAGCAGAGCTGCACAAAAGGCTCCCAGTCGGTATGACTCACCCACATGGGTTACAAATCAGTTCACGCACATAGGTAACAGTTACTGACTGGCAGGCAATTACTGATCGTCGGGTACCTTCAACTACCTACAAGACACCGACCAAAGCTGATCAAGTCTTGTCGTATAGCTCTGACTCATAAGCTCCCGCCGCATCGCTCCGTCAGGATTCGCCGGCACCGAACAAAGGGCCGGTTCTGAAGCCCTGACATACGCCTGGCACGCCCGCAGCGCGATCAATCCTTGGTCGTAGGCGTTGATATTGCCTATAATCGGCGACCTCAAGATAAAGACAAAGGAGCAAATTTGAACAAGAACTCGTATCGTTATTTGGTGCCTTTGATTTTTGGAACGCTGCTCTCTGCTTCCTTGCTTGTTACATGGCATAGCCATATTTACTCCAGAACCTTCTTCAAGCCAGATCTACAACAAAGCTACCTTATCGCCTCATCAGTACTAGCAATCAGCACTTCGCTGGGCATGTTACTCTTTAAAGCAAACATCACACCAGGCAACACTCTCAAAAACATAAAAATCATTATCTGCACTCCAATAGCCGCACTTATAGTATGCATGCTTATATTGGTCATTCCATTTTCACTTTCAATCTACCTTTCCACTGGAACTCAAAGCAGCTACACGACCGCCTATAAAAAAACCTCAGGCGGCAGAAGAAGCTGTAGCGGGATTGAATTCTTCGAGCCAGAACTAAATAAAGAAATCAAAATATGCCGATCAAACGTTATCGACAATACTGGACAGGTAAGCGTTTACAAAACCAGTACTCATAACGGCATAGTCATAATAGGCACAAAAATTTAATGGTGTTCTTAGGCAGAGGGTTCATATTTTAGGGAGCTGTAAACTATCCCCTCCCCTATCCGACAGGGTGAACACCTGACCCTGGGCCCAGTCAGTCATGCCCCGGTAGATCGCCGAGATGTCACGCAGCAGCGACCAGGCATCAGCCTTGCTCTGCAGGTTCAGGTTGCAGATGAAACGCAGCTCCAAAGGCCGAGACTTTGACCGGCCTGCCATCACCCGCAATGACAGGAAAACTGCACGAAAAACCGAGCATGGGTACAACAATCAGTTTGCGCAAAACGCCACCTGTCGACCCAATACTGTTCACCCTCTTCCCCCCGGCACCCCAACACCCTGCAAGCTGGTGAACTCCAGAGCGACGGTAAAACGCTGCTGCTCAAGAATTACATCAATCTGCCAGCCCAATTTTGCACATAACTGACGCATCAACTGCAGCCCCAGGCCGTAACCATAATCGCTGGATTCCTCCCTCGGCTTGGCCTCCCTGATGTGATTGGCAATTACCAGGCGCGGGTAGTTGAAGCTGATTTCTACCTGGCCCTCTTCCGCGTATTGCAGGGCGTTGCGCAGGAAGTTACCGATCACGATGCGGCACGCGGTGGGGGGTAATCGGCAGGGTTCGCTGTGGATGTCGACAAGCAGCTCGATATCCCGATTGCCGATCAGGTAGCGATGTTTGTCAATCAGCTCGCCGACCAACGCGCTCAGGTCTGTATCTTCCTCAGGCAATGGTTCGGGGCGTTCGCGGCTCATCCACAGCAAGGTCTCGGCGATAAGTTGCATGTTCAACACCGAGCGCTCAATGCGCTGCAGGGAAGATGGCAAGACACCGCCGGCCTGCAGGGTCAACAGTTCTATATTGGCCTTGAGCACCGCCAATGGGGTTCGCAGTTCATGGCTGGTGTAGCGCAACAGGCGGCCTTCACGCTGGCTGGCGGCTTGTACTTGCTCAACACTCTGGGCCAGGGCATCGGCCAGGGTATTAAACTCCTTGAAGCTGAAATCCGGGCGCTCGCCGGCCCGGGCATCCGGGTTGTTCAGGGTACTGGACCATTGGGCCAGGCGTCCGAGCGGCCGCACCAGCCACCAGACCAACAGGGCGATGATGATCAGCGCCGGCACGAACACCGCCAGGCTGACAAACACGACGCCCTGCAGTACCTGATCAAAGTAGGCATCGGACAGCGGCGTCTCGACCTCACCGCCCTCCTCGTGATCATGGTCAATGTCATACATGTAAAGGGTCTTGCCGTCACCCAGGGGCTGGGTGAGGACTGCCCGGATCTCAGCATCGTCATCATCGGAGTCTGTATCACCGAAGACCTGAACGGCACCGAAGGACATGCTCGGCGGAGCCTCGAGCAGTTGGCGCACGCTCGCTGGCAAGGCTTCCTTGCCGATGACGGCCTCGAAGAAGTAGTTGCGCGGCGGTGGCGTGGTCGGATCCTTCTTGTAATGCCTGACGAAATACTGAGCCTCTTCTTCCATCATCGCACTGGCGGTGTAGAGCAGGCCACGCACGGTGTATACCGGCAGCAGTTGGCTGTAGATCAGTAACACCACAGCAATCAGGAACAGGAAGCTGCCACTGATCACCCACTTCAGACTCAGGCGGTTACGCATGGGGCTTCACCTGAACACCGACCCCAGGCAGGGTGTGGATCAGCGGCCGGTCAAAGGGTTTGTCTACCGCCTTGCGCAGCCGGTGCATGTGGACTTTAAGCGTGTTGCTGTCCGGTGGTTCATCGCCCCAGATCGTGGTTTCCAGGCGCTCCCGGGGCACGAGTTCAGGGCTGGCGCGCATCAGGTACTCCAGCAGGGTCCAGCAAATGGGTGACAAATGCAGCTCCTGCCCGGCGCGGCTGACTTTGCGGGTGGTCAGCTCCATGACTAGATCGTCCACCTGCAGGCGGCTGGTCTGGCCACTGCGGCGCACGCTCAGGGCGCGAATCCTGGCGACCAGTTCGGCCAGCTCGAAGGGTTTGACCAGATAGTCGTCGGCCCCCGCCGCAAAGCTGGCGAGTTTGTCAGGGAGCGCGTCCAGTGAAGTGAGCATCAGGATCGGCGTCTGGCTGCCTTGCTGGCGTAGCCGTTCGCACACTTGCTGGCCGTCCAGGCGCGGCAACATGATGTCCAGGAGAATCACGTCGTAATGCTGGTCGAGTGCCAGGTTAAGGCCGGCCTGGCCGTTAGTGACGTGGTCGCAGACCATGCCGCTGATTTCCAGGTACTCGATGATGGTCGTGGCCAGGTCAAGGTTGTCCTCGACCAGCAGCAGGTGAATATGCACGGAAAAGTCCCCTCGGACAGGTGTTGCGCAGAGGGTTGAAGGATAACGGAAGTCCGGCATTTCCCGTGGATGTTTACCTCGCGTTAACCCGGCACTCTCTAAGCTGGGGCTCTTCCTATCCCGAGCTCATCACCGTCATGAACCTTTACTCGATGGTTAAAAGAGTCCTGTTGGCTTTGATTCTATTCGGCCTGATGGCCAGCGTCCTGCCGTCTCGCGGGCAATTGGTCAACCTGGGAGGCGGCAGCCGGTTTCTGGTGGGCGGGCATCTCGAGCAGGCAGCTGCGTGCTGTGTCGCCAGTGCGTTCCGATAACGTAGGCGCCAGTTACAGCTGGCAGGTGCTGATATGCCTGGGGCTGATTGTGGGTGTGTCGATTGCGATGGGTAGCTACATCGTTCATTTGAATGCGCGCATTGATAAGCAGCGAGAACTGTCGCCGGTGTATCTGCACCAATGTGGCAACGGGCGTGGGGGGTTTATTGTGTACCCCGACGGCAGGCGCAGCAGTGATGACTGCTACCCCGCCGATGACCTTGAATCGACGAGCACTGATCAGCCACAGGACGTACCAGGCACACCCCGCGAGCAATGGCTCAAATACATCCTGCCTGCCGTTGAAGGCCTGCGCAGAATGACCTCCAACAGTCTGATCAGCACCTCCAGGCCCCAGCCGAAACCCCGGCACGCCAGCCTGCCAGGCACATCTGATATGCTTTTTTCTTTAACACCTGCATCTGTACCGAACAGTGCACAACCCGGACAATGGCTCATCGGCAGGAACTCTCCGGCCGCCCTTCTTCCTTTTGGAGGCCCCATGGCTAAGATGGCATTTTTTCTTTTAGGGTTTCTGGCACTGACCGTTGGCATTGGCCTGCTGGCCACGATCTCACCGGTCTGAGCCCCGGCCCGTAAAGGCCTGGACTCTTTAGCCGGCAAAAAACATCGGGTACAACGACAGCACCAACAGCCCCGCCATCGACCTGTTGAACAGCTTCAACCAGCGGGGCTCACGCAGGACATTGCGCAAGCCGGTGCCACACCCCGCCCACACGCACACACTCGGCAGGTTGACCACGGCAAACACCACGGCGATGACCAGCACGTTAGTGAAGTAGCCTTCAGCCGGCGTATAGGTGGTGATCGCGCCCAATGCCATGACCCAGGCCTTGGGGTTGACCCACTGGAACACCGCAGCGGCGAGAAAGGTCATGGGTTTGCGCTTGCCGTCGATGTCGTCCGACATTGCGCTGGAGGTCGCTATCTTCCACGCCAGGTACAACAAGTACGCCGCCCCGATATAGCGCAACGCGGTGTACGCCCATGGCAACGCCTTGAACACCTCCCCCAGGCCCAGGCCGACCGAAATCACCAACAACATAAAGCCCACGCTGATCCCCAGGGCATGGGGAATCGAGCGGCGAAAACCGAAGTTCACCCCCGACGCCAACAGCATGGTGTTATTGGGGCCAGGGGTGATCGAAGACACGAAGGCAAACAGCGCGAAGGCCGATAGCAAGCTGGTGGACATGAACATGGTGCGTCATCCGGCGAATTATTGTCGCCCTGACAGTAGAGGGTTCTGCCGCGCCTCGCCCCGTACAGCTAGGCCCAGATCGAGAGATACAATTCATCAAGGGTGGGAGCTGTCGAGCCCGGCGAGGCTGCGATGGCGGCTGCACACCCGCACAACTGCAGCTTCGCCGAAGCTCGACCGCAGATGCGAAAGGACTGACGCTTAAACCGACATTGGCACCTGACGATAGGTAACGGTCTGCCCCAGCGCGATGGCACTGGCCTCAAGCCGCAGACGCTCGGCGTCAAGAAAGCCATGCAACGTTTTGAGATGACCGATCTTGAGTTGAATCTCAGCCATTTTGTCGGCCACCAACGCAGCGCCCTGGGCACAGTCAATCGTACTTTGCCGCTTGGCTTCGAGGATTTCGCCGACTTCAGCCAGGGAAAACCCCATCTTCTGCGCCATCTGAATAAACGCCAGGTCCAGTGCCGTCTGCTCACTGTAAACGCGGTAGTTATTGGCTCCCCGCTGCACGGTGATCAGCCCCAGCGCCTCGTAATACCGCAAGGTATGGCGCCCAAGGCCGCTCCTACGCTCAAGCTCTGCGACTTTCACGGTAAATTTTCCTTGACTGTAGAGGTAGCTCCACAGTTTAGCCTGCGCACCTTATCCAACCAAGGAATGCGCCATGAGTACTCAATGTTTTGTCACCGGCGGCAGCGGATTTATCGGGCAGCATTTGCTGGCCCACCTGAGCGCTACAGGGCACGAGGCCTGGGTGCTGATGCGCCACGCCGCAAACCTTGAAACGCTCAGGGAGCAGGTGCGCCAACTGGGGGGAGAACCCTCGCGCATTCAGGCCATTCAAGGCGACCTCAATCACCCGAACCTGGGGCTGAGCGCGACTGACCGCCAGCGTATTGCCTCAGCCCGCGTGGTATTCCACGTCGCCGCCCAGTTCGCCTGGGGCCTGTCTATTGAGCAAGCCCGTGCGGTCAACGTCAAAGGTGCTCTGGAGGTTGCCCGGTTATCGGCAAGCCAGCACAGTCGGCTGCTGATGGTGGGTGGCTACATGCTGCAAAACACCGCGCACTTGACCAGCATTGGCATTGATCAGCAATGCCCCGAACACACCGATTGGCCCGCCGTGTACAGGCGTGTGGGTGGGTACGAGGCAAGTAAGCTGGAGGCGCATTTTGCGGTCATTCGCTACATGCAGGCGCAACGGGCCGACTACACCATCGTGCACCCGGCAACGGTCTGCGGGCATAGCGAGAGCGGGCATATCCTGGCTGGTCAGCCGGTAGCAGAGCTGATTCGCAACCTGGCGACGGGCAAGTTGACGGCGATTCCTGGATCAACCCGCCACTGGCTGCCATTGGTCAGTGTCGATTACCTGGTGGCGTTGATGGTCGCGGCGGCATTCGACCCGGCAATGGCAAATCAGCAGGCCCTGGCACTGGACGAGCTCAGCCCCAATCTGCAAGGACTGGTCACACACATCGCCCACACCCTGGAAGTGCAGACTCCCCGCCGCCACCTACCACTGGGCCCACTCAGATGGCTGCTGAAAATACCGGGCGTGGCTACGCACTTTGGCACTAGCCCGGAATCCCTGAACTTCATCCGCACCGAGCGATTCGACATGACTCATAGCCGCAAGCTGGAAAGCCGATATCAGCTCAAGCATGCTGATTTGGCATTAACGCTGGAGAAAACTGCGCGATTCGTCAGGCATGGACTTCTGAACTGAAGGAGGTTTTGCCCCCCAACAAATGACATGAGCACTGTTGATTGCTGGCGTAGAATCCAGCCCAAAGCACAATCATATTCAGGGAAATCCGGATAATGCTCTTCGAGAACCTCGCGCTGTTTTTGTTGATTGTCGAGAAAGGCGGATTGTCGGCGGCAGGCCGCGAGGTCGGGCTTTCGCCCACGTCTGTGTCGGAGCGGCTCGGGGCTTTGGAAAGGCACTACGGCGCGACCCTACTGACCCGTACGACCCGCTCAATCAGCCTGACGGACGAAGGGCGGATGCTGATGGAGGGCGCCCGGCGCCTGCTCGCAGAAGCTGAAGACATCGAGAGCACTATCAAATTGGGCACCGAACGAATCTCGGGGCTGATACGCCTGAGCGCCCCCGTCGACCTGGGCCGCAACCGCATCGTGCCCATCCTCGATGATTTTCTGCAGGAGCATCCCAATGTCAGCCTCGACCTGAACCTGACCGATGGCTACCTGGATCTCGCGGGGCAAGGGATTGATTTCGCCATTCGATATGGCGCCCTGTCCGACAGCACCCTGCGCGTCAGAAAACTCAGCGAGGGCCGTAGGGTCGTGTGTGCATCCCCCGCCTATCTCAAGGCCCACGGCACGCCCCAACACCCATCGGACCTGGCGCAGCAACAGTGCATCCTGATGCGCTTTGGCAGCAGCATCCACCGTGAATGGCAGTTCCGCGCCGCTGGCCGTACGTTCAAGGTGCTGGTGTCGGGCAGGCGTATTGCCAATGATGGCGATCAGGTGCGCCAGTGGTGCCTGGCCGGCCACGGCATCTGTATCAAGTCCTACATCGATGTGCGTGATGACTTGGACGCCGGCCGACTGGTCGAGGTGCTGGAGACCTACTCCCTGCCGGGCGTGGACTTGCAGATTGTCTACCCTTCCGGCCACGCGATGCCGCGCCGGGTCAAACTGCTGATGGACGAAATCTCCTTGAAGCTGGCGACCTGAGCGCGCCCCAAGGAGATTTTTTTGGATCTGACCTACCGCTTTCAGCCCTGCTGAGCCCAGGCGGCAAAGTCCGAGTAGCCACGTTCGGTACCGCCAAACAACTCAGCGCCTTCCAGACCGGCTAACGGGTAACCCTTCTCCAGCCGCAGTGGCAGATCCGGGTTGGCCACAAACTTGCGTCCGAAGGCGATAAAGTCTGCATAGCCTTTTTCCAGGACCCACTCAGCAAGCTCCAGGTCGTACTTACCGGCCACCACAATCGCATTACGAAAGCGCTCGCGCACGGCTTGGCGGAAGTCTTCGGGAAACTTGGGGGCATCATCCCAGTCCGCTTCGACCAGGTGCAGATACGCAATATTTTTGCCCTGCAAATAGCGGGTCGCTTCCAGCAACGTCGGCAGAATGTCCGGGCAAGCCATGCCACGCGCCGTAAGAAACGGCGCAACCCGGATCGCTGTGCGATCGGCCCCCACTTCTTCAATTACCGCATCCATGACTTCCCTGAGAAAGCGCAGACGGTTCTCGCGCGATCCGCCGTATTCATCCGTACGCGTGTTCGACGTGGTGCGCAGGAACTGGTCGATCAGGTAGCCGTTGGCCCCATGCACTTCGACACCGTCGAAACCTGCCGTCATGGCATTACGCGCAGCCTTACGATAATCGTCGACGATGGCGTGGATTTCGGCGCGCTCCAGTGCCCGTGGTGTCGGGCACGGGGCCATACTGCCGACACCCGACGCGGCATCCACTTTCCAGATGCTGCCATCAAACGCAATTGCAGACGGCGCGACCGGTAATTCGCCATTGTGGAAGTCGGGGTGCGACATGCGCCCTACATGCCACAACTGCAGGAAAATTCGTCCGCCAGCGGCATGCACCGCATCGGTCACCAGGCGCCAGCCGGCGACCTGTTCGTCACTGTAAATCCCTGGGGTGAATGAATAACCCTTGCCCTGGGGCGAGATCTGCGTGGCTTCAGTCACAATGAACGCAGCCGACGCCCGCTGCGCGTAGTACACCGCGTTCATAGCGTTCGGCACATCGCCAGGCTGGGTGCTGCGCGAGCGAGTCATGGGCGCCATGACGACACGGTTGGGCGTGCTCAGTTGACCAACAACGCCTGGGGTAAAGAGTGTGGACATCGGTGTCTCCTCGTAGATAGTCGGTGGTGCCAATGACCACAGCGTATCTGCGAGGGGATTTCTTGATAATCGACTCAGTTCGGGAAACATATTCCGGCTAATCCGGATAATGCGATGGTAGGCAGACGCAAAGCCCGCATGATCAAAAGACGGTCGGCAACTCAAGCGCCAAAATTAAAGGCAATAGAAATGCGCGGACGCGCCCCTTCAAAACGTCTTACGGAATGCATCAGCCACGACGGAAACATAATGAATGTTCCACTGGTAGCGGCATAAGTCGTACTAAAGCCAGCAGTAACACAATCTTCCACCCTCATGCGCAGCGCAGGATTGTAGGTCGATGCAACCATCCCGCGGGGGTCGATAAACTCAAGGTCACCGCCAACAGCCGGATCTTCCTCTCGCCCGCCGGCATCCACCCAATAAACCCCCGACCAGAATGCCCCCGGGTGGCCATGCAACGCATTGCTGTGCCCTGCCTGGTTAACGTTTGCCCAGGCATTGAGTTTCCATGCAAAACTCGGCTCAGTTAAGCCGTACTGCTCGCTATGCACCGCCGTCAGTTGAGTGGCGAACTCGGTGGCAAAGCCGACCAACGCATCGCAGGCCTGCCCGCCCCATTCCGGGAAGTCGCTCGCCGACTGCCAGCCGCCGTCATTACTACGCTGCGCGCCGCCCAGATCGTCCGCCATGCGACAAGTGATCAGGGTTTTCAGCTCTGCGTTGAGTTTTTCTGCATCGGGGTACTGGAGACTGGCCAGGGGAGTTGCAAACAGCCGTCTGATGTTTATCAGTTCAGGGTTTAGCGGGTTATTACTGGAGTGCATTACGATGCTGACCAAGTTGCGCTAGTTGCAAAAAACTTTACCCGACCCACTAAATAACAGCTGTAAACCTTTGTTAAAATTTACTGGACATTAGTTAACCACACCCTATCAAGTTGCCGAAAAGTCGAATTCAACCTCAGTCCATATAAACCCCCACCGACACACTCAAGCTGAATACTGAGTGATTACCAGCAGTATCCCGAAGCTCACCAGCAAGGCGCCAAAAGCCCGGTCAATCCATTGTCGTGCAGCCATCAGTTTTTCGCGCACCCTCCCAGCGGAAAAGCACAGCGCAATAAGGCTGAACCACAGCACATGCGCCCCCGCGATAAATAGCCCATAGGCCATTTGCACGGTCAACGCGGTGTCCGGTCGTACGACCCCCATAAACAGACTGACGATAAAAATCGATGTCTTGGGGTTCAACGCATTCGTGAGAAACCCGGTACGCAACGCTTCCAGGTCAGACATCGCGGCAGGTGGCGCGTCCAGCTGTTCAGTCGCAGGCCGGGAACGCAGCATCTTGATCCCCAAGTAGACCAGATATGCCGCTCCAGCCAGCTTCAACGCATTGAACAACCAAGGAGTCTGTTGCAGCACCAACCCTAATCCGAGCAGCGTGTAGCCCACATGAACCAGCACCCCCAGGCCGATTCCCACAGCGGTGAGCACACCTGCCCGCCGGGACAGGAGCAAGCCGTTACGAGACACCATGGCGAAGTCCGGCCCTGGACTGATGCATGCAAGGAGTGTGATGGTGATTACTGCTATCCATTCGCCCATGTTGTAGCCTTTGAATTATTGGTTGTGTGAGGCAATATTTGCAGATCCTCTGCTTGGGTAATAACGATGATTTCTGAAGAAAATAGTGACTACAACTCACTGATTTCTGAGACGCGCATGCCCTCCCTGCTTGCATTGCGCTGCTTCGAATCCGCCGCACGCCTGGAAAACTTCGCCCGTGCGGCTGACGAACTGCACCTGACACCCGGCGCCATTAGCCGCGCAGTGCGCCTGCTGGAAGAGGATTTGGGCGTTGACCTGTTCGAGCGACGCAGCCGAAGGGTGTTTTTAACGGAGGCCGGAAGACGCCTGGCAAAAGCCGTCAGTGAAGGGCTCGGGTTGATGAACCAGGCCGTGCGCGGGATACGCAGCGACGCCCGTCGAGCGCGCCGGCTTGTCTTATCCTGCGAGCCAACGCTGCTGATGCGTTGGTTGATCCCTCGCTGGAGCGCCTTCCAAACACATCATCAAGGGCTGGACATTCACCTGGTTGCCGGCGGTGGCCCCTTCTCATTCAACCAGGGCATCGACCTGGCCATACGGCGGGACGATTTCCCACGGCCTCCCGGCTACCATGCCGAGACACTATTCCCAGAGAGGGTCGGCCCTGTATGCCGGCCGGACAAAGTAGCTGAGTGGTTTGGTAAAAACGGCAAATCCCTGCTCGCCTCGGCCCCGCGCCTACAGACGACTAGCCGGCCTACGGCTTGGCAAGAGTGGGCCAACGCAAAAGGCCTGCCCACTCCGACCATGGAAATGCAATCCTTTGAGCACTTTTACTTCAGCATTCAGGCAGCGGTTGCAGGCCTTGGAGTAGCCATTGGTCCGTGGCACCTGGTGCGCGACGATATCGAAAGCGGTGTATTAGCCGCGCCATTGGGGTTTGTTGAAGATGGCTCGCGGTACTGCCTGCTATCGCCGGCAGCCCCCAAGCCAGGCAGCATGGAAATGGCGTTACTTAACTGGTTGCAGGAGCGATCCTAAATGCCAGGCAACATTCACCCAGCGAAGGACAGACAGTGCTTATAGTATTCAGCGGCCTTCCCGGCACCGGAAAAACCACTCTCGCCAAGGACCTCGCCGCGACGACAGGCGCCGTCTACCTGCGCATCGATACCATTGAGCAAGCAATCCGAAACTCCGGAGCGCTTGCCCAAGACGTGGGACGCAGTGGTTACGTGGTCGCTAATGAGCTTGCATTGAGCAATCTCCTGCTAGGCCGCACCGTCATCGCCGACTGTGTAAACCCGGTAAGCGAAAGTCGAGTAGCCTGGAGCGAAACCGCCTCAAAGGCCGGTGTTCGGCTAGTCAATATCCAAGTGATTTGCTCTGATAAAAATGAACATCAGCGACGGGTAGAAACACGGAGGGTGGATATTCCGGGGCTGACGCCACCCACCTGGCAGTCGGTGCTCAATCATGAATATGAAGCGTGGGCCCCCGCCCCGTTTTGCATAGACACTGCCCTGGCTTCACCGGCGCAAGCGGTGTCGATGATCACGAACCAATTCCTGCCCAGGGGAGAAGGTGTGATTAGCGAGCAATGACATCGACAGGGCTGCAAATGTAGGATTTATGCAAAATGGTCTGGAGAGGCATATGGACGTTGCAACACTCGCATTATTCCTGCCCGCCTGCTTTGCACTGAATATGGCGCCAGGGCCCAACAACCTGCTGTCCATCAGCAATGCAACGCGCTACGGATATCGCACAGCCTGCATCGCAGGCGTGGGGCGCTTGCTGGCATTCGCCATCATGATCGCACTTGCTTCGGCGGGCCTGGCGGTGGTGTTGCAAACGTCAGAACTGATCTTCTACGGGATCAAAATAGTCGGCGCGGCGTACCTTTTCTACCTGGCGTATCAGCTGTGGAACGCCGCACCGCAAGCAGCAGCCGAATCAGAAGCCTCTGGGACGGGGTTGTGGGGGCTGGCCAGGCAGGAGTTCCTCGTCGCTGCCGGCAACCCTAAAGCCATCCTGATCTTTACCGCGTTCCTACCTCAATTCGTTGACCCCACGGCAGACGTTGGCTCTCAGTTCCTATTGCTCGGGTTGCTGTTTCTGGTGCTGGAGTGGATTGCCATTGGCGCCTATGCCTATATCGGGCTGCATATGCGCCGCTGGTTTACGCAGCCTCGCGGCAAGAAGATTTTTAATCGTTGCTGTGCCGGTTTGTTGTCTGCGGCTGCCTCGGCTCTATTGATGGCGCGGCGTGCCTGATCCTAGAAACAGGAGCGTTTTATTTTCGAAGCAGCTGCACCAGTGCCCCGAACGCATTGTGTGTAGCACACTCGGGCGAAGCCTGTGTCAGGACGCTGGCCCGGTGGCACTGGATTCTTGCTCTGCCACAACCTGGTTACGCCCCTGTTGCTTGGCGCGGTACAGCAATTGATCTGCCTTCTGGAACACATCATCCATCGAGTCGCCGGCTCGCCAGAGCGCGACCCCCAGCGAGACAGTAATGTGACCAACAGCCTCCAAGGCGGTGGATGCGATCGAGAGTCGTAAACGCTCTGCGATGTCTACAGCGGCAGCGATTGAGCTATCGGGAAGCAGCAAAACGAACTCTTCCCCCCCTACACGGCAAAGCAGATCGCTCGGCCGAGAGTTCTGTTTCATCAGTCCTGCTACCGATCTGAGCGTCTCGTCACCTACGTCGTGGCCAAAGGTATCGTTCACTCGTTTGAAATGATCAATGTCCACAGAAATCACAGCAATCGTCTTCTTCGACTCCAACCACACCGTGAGCGCGTCTTGCATTGCACGACGGTTTGCCAGCCCGGTGAGTGGATCACTTTGAGCCTGGTGGTTGAGTCTGCCGATTTTTTCCTGCAGTAGGCTCACGCTAAGCAAAAGTGCCCGACGTAACTGCCAGCTTTCCAGGTAGTCCACAGGGATGGCACTGATGCGCTCATAGCTTTCCGGCACGTCCAGGCGTCCGGCGCTGTCCGCCAAGCGGGACAACGGGTTGGAGATTCTCGACCCCGACCACCATATTAGTAGCAAACCCAGCAGGCCCAGTGGCACGATCCCTTTAGCCACCTTCAGCGCGGTAACGCTCAAAGTATCCTGAACAACGGCCATTGGTTGTTGCGAGACAATGCCCCAACGGCTGCTGGGTATGCCCGCGTAACCCGCAAGCATTTCATTCCCATCCCGGTCGACCGCCTGGAGTGAGCCATTAGCCTGACTCAGTGCAGCATCTACAATCCGATCATGGTCAATGAGCCTGCCGATTTGTTGAGGGTCAGGGTGGTAGAGCACACGCCGCTGACTGTCTACGAGATAGACATATGCCCCATTTTGTCGACGGTTCAAATCCATCAGCGCTTGAAGCGTATTCTGCTGCTCCAACCTGAGAGCCCCGCCCACCAACCCGAGGTACTGCCCATTTGCATCGAAGACCGGCTGGGATACGAAAACCACCAGATTGCCAGTGATAGAGTGAAATGCATTACTGACCAGTGGCTTGCGCCGCTCGAGCGGTTCGCGGCTTTGAAGAGATTGGCCGTTTAGCTGCAACCGCTCTGGCGCAGATGCGACGATAGTGCCGTCGGCGTTGGTAATCAGCACTGAGTTGAAGCTGTTGTCTTGCTCAAGCAGCCGTCGAGCCTCGACAGCCAACAGTTGGCGATCAGAGAAGTTCTTTGAAACGATGGCCGAGCCATATTCAAGGCGGTCTAGATCAGAACTCAACACCCCTTCTACCGCTGCTGCGATACGAGCAGCGTAAGCTCGGTTGCCTTCCAGCGCGTTTTCAATGAGCTCTCGCTTTTGGATCTTGAACATTACCCAGAATGTATTGGCAAGAGTGACTGCGGCACTGAACAGCGCAAAGGTGAGCAGTACGATGCGTAGGTTCAGTCTGGGTTTCGGCTGAGAAGGCATTCGGTGTTCCAAGGATATGCAGGTCTAATTTGCTGAAGTCTCAGCCATCGGGTAAAGAATGCACGTCCGAGTGCTTCTAGCTATTGGACAACACCTGCAGGATCTTAAATGGTGCAACGTCAATGGTTAGTGTCTCATGCAAAAGCCCCAGTCACCAACGGCTAGTCCCTGATGAACAGGCCTGCCAGCAACTAAGCACCGTGGTTGAGGCGATTGAAGGCGTCGCCCTCGAGCCAATCTCCAACCGACCTAGAAGCCTCATGCCTTGAGCAAACTCGGCTAGGCGCGTTCACGCCGGTATAGCGGACTCTACTGGCGACCGTACTTCCAGGAGCTTTTCCAGTGTCTGACATGCCGACCCATTTTGCTTACACACAACGCTTCAACGCCGTGCTCGCCTACATTGATGCCAATCTCGAAGGCGACCTGTCGGTGAAGACGTTAAGCGGTGTGGCAAACTTTTCGGCATTTCACTTCCACCGACAATTCACCGCGTTCGTTGGCGTGCCGGTCTCACGATATGTGCAACTGATGCGCCTACGCCGTGCGGCACATCGCCTGGCGGCCGTCGCTGATCATTCGGTACTGGACGCCGCACTCGACGCCGGCTTTGAAAGTCCCGAGGCATTCTGCAGGGCGTTCAAGCGGGCGATCGGTATGACGCCGAGTGCGTTCAGCAAGGAACCGAACTGGCAAGTCTGGAATACGGTGTTCGCAATCCCTCACTTTTCCAGGACTATCATCATGCAAGTAAGGATCGTAGATTTCCCTGAGGTCAAGGTAGCAGCGCTTGAGCACCGCGGGCCAGCAGGGCTCGTCAGCGAGAGCGTACGCAAGTTCATCGAGTGGCGTATGCACAGCGGACAGTCACCGCAGGCATCGAGTCGCACCTTTGGCATTCCCTATAACAACCCCGATACGACACCTCCACAAGCGTTCCGCTTTGCGATCTGCGGTGAGATTCATGAGGCTGTGGCGCCAAATGAGTTTGGCGTGCACGCCCTCGTCATTCCTGGCGGCCGCTGCGTCGTGGTGCGCCATACGGGCTCACCGGATCATATTGGCGAAACGATCTATCCGATTTACCGCGACTGGCTTCCCACCAGTGGAGAAGAACTTCGTGACCAGCCGCTGTTCTTCAATTACCTGAGCGCCTACCCCCAGACACCGATGGATCAATGGCAAACAGATATTTATGTTCCAGTGCAGTAGGGGAATAAGCTGCCTTCGACCTTGAGTTGACGGTAGCGAGCGAAAATCGGGGCAGATGTATTTTTAGAGGTAAATCTGCCCCTTTTCACTCACATATCCCCCAACGCTCTCGCAATCAGATCGACAAAATGGAGGTTGATGTGGAGGATCGTAAGCAAAGCCGAGTCGTCGTCATAGGCGCGGGCATAGTGGGCGCGTCCCTGGCTTATCACCTGGCAGGCAAAGGTGCAGATGTTACGTTGGTAGACGCCGGAGATATTGCGTGCGGCGTGACGGGGACCTCATTTGCATGGATCAACGTTTCTCACAGCGGGTTCGACCCTATTGCGCAACTGCGCAGCTTGGTCATCAATGAGTTTCGTCGACTCGACATGGAATTACCCGACCTGAACGTTCGATGGACAGGTGCCCTAACTTACGGCACGAACCTGGATGAAACGCTGCAAAGGGCAGGCAATACAACTGCAGAACATTTAGTGTCCCGCCCCCAGATTGTCGATATTGAACCCAATCTCAAGCATCCCCCTGAACAGGCCTTATACGAAACCCAAGCAGGTGCCTTGGATGCGGTACGAGCAACCCACGCCTTGATTGCAGGCGCCAAAGCGCATGGGGCCAATGTATTAACCCATACACGGGTTCTCGGATTTAGAATGCTGAATACTCGAGTTACAGGGCTCGAAACCACAGCGGGAATAATTGACGCCGATATCGTTGTAATCGCAGCGGGGATTGGTACCAAGAAACTCACCGACATGCTTAACGTTTCTCTTCCTATAGAAGAATCTCCAGCCATTTTTATTCGTTACAAGGCACCCGCCAACCTGGTGCAGACCATAATTTCCAGCCCCGCAATGGAAGTCAGACAAGAACAGGATGGGACGTTGCTAGCCGCAGAGGATTATCTGGGTGATGCCCTGGACAACCAGGCAGAAGCGATTGCGCTACGAACAGCCCAGGCCATCCGGGACGAACTTCATGGGGCTGATTCCATTGAGCCGGAATTGGCATGTGTCGGGCTAAGACCATTTCCCGCTGATGGCATTCCCATTGTCGGTTACTTGCCCACAGTCAGCGGTGTATATGTTTGCACAATGCACCCTGGCGTTATCCTTGCCCCAATAGTAGGGCGTCTGGCCAGCGAAGAGATAATGGACGCCACCGTGGCCCCTGCCCTCGGCCCTTGCCGCCCCGACAGGTTCATTCAACCTTAGTCCGTGCTGGTTGACTCCCTGAACCATGGCCCCATGGAACGTTGATCGCCGGCATCGGACACAGTGGTTTATGGTCGGCGTTGGAGCGACAGTAAAAAGCGCGTCATTGCGCGATTTCTATCCAATCCCTGCTTTGGGTCGATTGCTGCCTGTGGCAAGGGGCAGCAAACGAATGTCGTCATCCATCCTGTCGAGCGGCACCTGCCAGCCACATCAGGAACGCGCTCACATGCACCTGCCGCTCCCACCCTGGCACGCACACCGCAACGTAACGCGGACCAGGCAGGCTTACTTCTGGTCTATAGGCCACTAACTCTCCATGCCTGAGGCTGTCGGCTACCAGTACATTGCTTGCCAGCACCAGCCCATGACCCGCGATCGCAGCGCTCAAAGCAAAATGCTCGTCGTCGAACTCACGCATCTGCGCCGTTTCAAGCCAGGCCTGGCATCCTGCGGCCGCGCACCAGCTTTCCCAATTGATTGAAAAGGGTCCCGGAATTTTCCAGTGCAGGTTGATCAGTTCGACCTGATTTACGTTCAGCGAGGCCACCAGACCTGGGGCGCCGTAAACCGAGAACTGCTCGTTCATTAGCTCCTGACAGAACAACTTCGGGTCATCGCGGCTGACCGAGCGAATAGCAAGATCGACACTGGAATCACGCAGCAGATCGACTAGTTCGTTACGTGTATCGACCCGCACATTGAATTGCGGAAAGCTCCGATAGAAACCACCCAGCCGTGGAATCAACCAGGCTGCCGCCAAGCCCGGCGTAGTGGAAATGGTCAGGGTTTGGGGAACCGTGTCCGGATAAAAAGCCTCCAGGCTGCGGCGAATGTCTAACAATGCGCGATGAGTACGGCGATACAGCAACTCGCCTTCTTCGGTCAACACCACACCTTGTCCAGATCGCTTGAACAGCATCGCTCCGAGACGAGCTTCCAACGTCCTGACCTGGTGGGAAATGGCCGTGGGGGTGACTGAGAGCTCCTCAGCTGCCGCTTTAAAGCTACCCAGTCGCGCAGCCGACTCGAAGGTCCGCAGCGCGTTGAGCGCAAGAGTCGAAAACACGCATCGTTCCCTAGATGAATTGAATTGATGTGCCTGCAATTTATCTCATTTTTCTTGGTGTGTACGGAGCGATACCGTCGCGGGTATTCGATCTACCCACCCTTCGGAAAACACCATGCAAGGACCTTCGCGAAAAATTCTGCAAGCCATCCTCTATGAATCAATCGCTGTTGCGGTGCTGTCGCCCAGCATCTCGTTGATATACGACGAAGGCCTGGCCCATGCGGGTGCGCTGTCGTTGATGTTGTCGGTGTGCGCGCTGCTTTGGAACGTGCTGTTCAACTACGTTTTCGAATGCTGGGAAGCGCGTCAGCCACAGCGCGCTCGCACGTTGGGCAGACGTTTGCTCCACTCACTGGGTTTTGAGGGTGGGCTAGTTCTACTGTTGGTGCCTCTGGTGGCATGGTGGCTGGAAATTTCCTGGTGGGCTGCACTGGTCACCGATCTGGGGCTGTTCGTTTTCTTCTTCTTTTACGCGCTGGCGTTTCAGTGGGTCTTTGATAGGGTGTTTGATGTACCAGAGTCCGCGAAGGAGCAGGTTTCAGTTAACCCGTAATCCGCCCGGAATCCCGATTGGCCCACCTGTAGCAGCACTAGGATTTGTGCATGAAAAACGCCACCAAAGCGATTGAGAACTACATCTTCGGCAAGGACGGAAATCGGCCTGACTTGTTGCGGCATGCTTTCAGTCCAGACGCAACTCTTACCATGCTGGTGCAGACAAGCACCATCCAATTTCCCCCCAACGTCCAGGGGCGCGAAGATATTGCTGAAGTACTGGTACGCAGCTTTAGCCTGCAATATGAGAACGTTTATACATTCTGCTTCGGTGCCCCTCCAAAGCCCGAAGCACATGCTCATAGGTGCAAATGGCTGGTTGGCATGTCAACAAAAGCAACTGGAGAGTTGCGCGTAGGCTGTGGGGAATATCATTGGGTCTTTTCACCGCAAAGCGGCCTGGCCATGCAACTGTCCATTACTATCGAACACATGTTGGAGTGCCCTTCCCAGCATATGCGGAAAATAATGGATTGGCTTCAAGGTCGCAGCTATCCATGGTGTGAACCTGCCGACATGCTCGATTCGGCACCGCCACTCACTTGCCTCCAGCCGGTTCTTGTCTACGTTGCTGCATGACCCCTATGGTTGTAAACGTTCGCGAGCGTACGCGTTTGGCCGATTTTGGCCCTCAAGACAGGCGGAAACCGTCCAAGCGCTGACGTCGCCCCCTTAAACACTACAATGCCGCGATTCATTATTGACGTAGCCTGGCACAAACAAGCATGTGAGCCCGGCTTTATGCATAGGCCTCGACCGTGACGATCTAATGGGTGCTAGCGCTATAGCCAACAACAGGATTTAAGTGGATTGAATTATGAGCAGAATTGATGATTTAAAGATCAGGTACCCGGGAGCCATTGCATGGTCATTTGGAGACACGCCAGAAATGGCAGATGAACTGGCTGAACTTGTCGCTAAAGGAATAAAAACAGCCAGTTGTAGCTCGCTCTCATCGTTCAAACATGAAGATGCAGCACCCGCTATTGGCGGCTACAGCATCATTCTTAACAGCAAGGGCGGCCCTGTATGTGTGATCAGGGTTATTTCGATGCGTATAATTCGTTACTGCGACGTAGATCAAGATTTTGCGAGGAAGGAAGGTGAAGGGGATCTCAGCCTAAGGTACTGGATGCAAGGTCATAAAGATTTTTTTCAAAGAGAGGGTTCGTTCGACGAGGCTATGGAGCTTGTTGCGGAAGAATTTGAGTTAGTGGAAGTACTCTAAAAGATAAGCTCCCCTAAACAACTATCCTTTTCCAGTCATGCCAGCGCTTTGCCGTATTCAATCTTGCGTCGCATACAGCCCGATCAAGCTCTTTTTTCCGCGCCTTCTATAGCTGCTAGGACGCGCGGCGATCGCCCACATCATCGCGCGGTTCTGATGCTCGGCACGCTTCTCCTCACCGGTACAACCCGCATCGCCGCACACATACGTTTGCCGGCGTACTCGGCATCGGCGAAAGGCATCTGTTTCTCGGTGCAAGAGCGCCTCGCATAATGGACGTTATGGCTAAATTCAGCGCCGAGACTTCGCTATTATCCCAGCGCTAAATGCCTCGATTCCGACGGCATAGCGACCATAACGTCTCAGACATTATGCTTAACACCGATAGCGACCTGGAACACCGCGCGCCAGATTCAAAAGCAGCCACCGTAGTCCTCGGCTGACCGGCCTTCGTTTGGCCTTTGGGCCATCGGACTTTTACAGCTAGTCAGCACACCGTTCACCAACACTATGGTGAACTCGATAACTTTGCCCGTCGTAACGCAGCACTGGAAAACACAAGCCCGGGCCACCGACCTCGACATCAGGCCAACCATTACTGCCTTTGCTAGCGAGAAACTCAGCGACACCGCTTTCTTTGAGCATGAGTTTCCAGTGGCCGTCAGGCTGCTGACTTACCAGATAAAATCCAGTACCTGCTTGCCCATAACAGTAAGTGCTGCCTTCGGTAATCAACGCATCCGGTCGGCCGTCACCGTTCAGGTCCTCAACCAATTCCATGGTTACCGGCCTGTAGCTACCAGTTTCCTGAATTTCACACTCCGACGTCTCTTGGTTAAATCCAGCAGCGTGGAATGCTTTTATCTGCTCGCTACGCGGTAGTTCATCTGCCAGCGCCGTAACACTGCTCACGAAACATGCCACCCATAGACCTGACGTAAAACTTCCCTTCATATCGACCGTCCCTTTATGATGCTCAACGTTATTAAGTATCGTGCATGTAACCACACAAGCATCTTGGATAAGTTGGCCGTTTCACATGGGTACGCGTGCGGTACAGCATGCCTTCCGCAGTACCAGCGACGCTAACGACACCATCAGGAAAAACAAGACCACGGACTGCATTTTTACAGGTGCCAATGATCATTTCGACCGCACCCAAGGCTCGGCCTTCACGGAGGTAAAACCGGCGATTAAGCCTCCCTCCAATGGGTAACCTCGCAGCTTATGCGCGCAAGGTCACGGTCAAGCCGATTAACTCAGCACCGTCGTACCTAAAGCTCTTCCTTGCCAAGCCGATAGCCCGACGAAGCTCTAATAAAGCCGCGTCGATAATAAACGCTTCGTAAGGACGACCTCCATGCCCACACTGCGCTCCATCCAGACCCGCTACACCCTGTTCCTGGTGCTGTTCGTCCTGGTGTTATCGGTACTAACCGTCGTCGGCATCGGCCAGTTGGTCGCCCCCACGTTAAAACACACTGAAGAACAGGTGGTGCTCAACCGCATCGCCGAGGTAGCTGTGCAGATCCAGGGCGAACTCAACAAGGTTCAAGCCCAGCAACGCAGCATCACCCAAACCATCCCGCTGCTCGACAGTGACGCCATCGACAAGGTGCTGCCCGGCCTAGTGGATCAGTATGGCGAGCTGAAAGTCTTCGGCGGCGGTATCTGGCCGCTGCCCAACCAGCGCACGCCGGGGCGCAACAAGCACAGCACGTTCTGGCACCGCGATGCCTCGGGCAAGCTGGCGGTGAATACGTTCTGGAACAGCGACGCCGCACCCAATTATTACGACCAGAGCTGGTACAAAGGCGGCCTCGCCTCGCCCCGTGGCCAATGCGCCTGGGCCGCCGCCTACAAGGACGACGCCAGCCAGGAGCCGCGCACCAACTGCGCCATGGCCATCCAGCGGGACGGCGCGGCCTACGGCGTCGCCACCATCGACGTGACCCTGGGCTTTTTCAATGAGCTGGTGGCCAGCAAGGAAAAAGACATCAGCGGCCAGATGCTGATCGTCGAAGGCGACGGCAAGATCATCAGCAACAGCACGCGCATCAGTAGCCCGGTGGTGCTCAAGAACATCAGCGAACTGACCGGCACCTCGGCGTTTGCCGCCCAGGTCAGCAAGGCCCTTGCCCATCGCGACCAGGCCCTGCAGCGCGGTGAATTCGACAACCAGGGAGTGGCCAGCACCTTTTACATGCGCCCAATCGAGGGCACCCCGTGGTTCCTCGCCACTGCCCTGCCCACCTCGCTGATCACCGCCCAGCGTGACGATGTGCTCGGCAGCCTGGCGCTGCTGCAAATCCCGATGGTACTGCTGCTGGTGCTGCTGGCGTTCTATGCGATTCGCAATCTGGTGCAACGCATGAAGTCGCTGCGCACCAATATCGACTCGCTGTCTGCCGGAGATGCCGACCTGACCAAGCGCATCACCATCCGTGCTGAGGATGAAATGGGCGCCATCGGCCACTCGGTAAACCGCTTTATCATCTACCTGCAGAACATGATCGGCGAAGTGACCCAGGCCACGGGCGCCATGGCCTCGGGGCTTGAGCAATTGCAGCAGACGTCGGCGCAGACCAACCGGATTCTGGTGCGGCACGCCTCGGAAACCGATCAGACGGTCACGGCCATCACCGAAATGAGCTCCACCGCCGACACCGTCGCGCAAAACGCCGCTGAAACCGCCTCGTTCACCCAGCGCGCCAACGAACACGCCGACCGCTCCCGCGTGGTGGTGGGCGAAGCCTCGACCAGCGTCAGCGCGCTGATCGGCGAAGTGGCCAGCGCCACCCACACCGTGGAAAACATGCGCCAGGACGCCGCACGTATCACCGAAACCCTCGGCGTGATCGGCGCGATTGCCGGCCAGACCAACCTGTTGGCACTCAACGCGGCCATTGAAGCGGCGCGCGCTGGCGAACAAGGCCGTGGATTTGCGGTGGTCGCCGACGAAGTCCGGGCGTTGGCCGCACGCACCCAGGCCAGCACCTCGCAGATCAACGAGATGTTGGCGCGCCTGACCACTGGCGTGAGTTCGTCGGTGACGGCAATGGAAAACACCCAGGCCAGCTGCCAGTCAGCGGCGGATGCCACGGCACGCGTCAACACTGGGCTGGACGAAATGGCCGGTTCGGTCAGCCATATCAACAACCTCAGCACCCAGATCGCCACCGCCGCCGAGCAGCAAAGTGCGGTGACCGAAGAGATCAACCGCAGCATGGTGCAGATCCGACATATGGTCGAAGAGCTGGTGGAAAGTGGCCATGCCACTGAAACCAATACGCAAAGCCTGCTGGATGCCAATGGCCGGGTGATTACGTTGATGAGCCGTTTCAAGGTGCGCTGATAAATGAGTGAAACACTCCCGTGCAAACCACGGGAGTGGGACGATTCTGGCAGCTCCCGGTGCGGGATCTCGCCACATAGGCGGTGTGTCATGCATGCTGCTGGGCATTCTGTCCATGTGGAGCGGTCAGTCGACTAAAGCGATCAGAGAGCTTGAGCTTGGGCTCCCCAAGCTACACCGCGTAACGATGCAAGCCTCGTCATTGAACCTGGAAATCGAAGGGCTGATTTTTATTCCAGACCAGAATCCACTGAGGGGCCAGAACTGCCGGGGCGCAACAACCGCCCCCATCACAAAGCCGGAGGTGTGCGCCACAGCAGCGCGCGCCATTCCCGCCGATAACGCAAAGATCGTTTGCCTCTGCTCCGCTGTCAGGTCGTTATTGCTCACCTCTCCCTACAGCTGGTTAGCCTACCGCTACCCAATGCTCGTTCCCCAAGTCCTGAAACTTCTGCGCCGGGGCTTCAAAGCCTTTTGACTTGATCGGGCTTGGTTGCTCGAACTCATGCAAGAGCGCCTTGAAATCGCGCTTACGGTCAACGTCCGGCATTGGGACGGCGCTGAGCAGGCGCTTGGTGTAAGGATGTTGAGGGTTGCCCAGGACCTGATCGCGGCGGCCAATCTCGACGATCTGACCGCCGTACATGACGGCCACACGATGACAAATGCGCTCGACCACCGCCATGTCATGGGAAATGAACAAGTAGCTGAGCCGATGCACCTCACGCAAATGCTCAAGCAATTCCAGCACCTGAGCCTGAACCGAAACATCAAGGGCCGAAACGGATTCGTCGGCGATGATGACTTTCGGGTTGAGCGCCAGCGCCCGTGCGATACAGATGCGCTGGCGCTGGCCACCGGAGAACTGGTGGGGGTAGCGATACATCGTGTCGACTGGCATGTCGACTTGGCGAAGCAGTTCAGCGACCCGTTCCTGGCGTTGCGCCAGGGGCAACTGGTGGTGAATCAACAAAGGCTCGCCCACCAGTTCCAGGATGTTCTTGCGTGGGTTCAAGGCCGCATAGGGGTCCTGAAACACCATCTGGATATCCCGCCGCACCGCATGAAGGTCGGCGCCTTGCAGGCCGTTGAGCTCTTTGCCGAACAACTTCACGCTGCCCTGGTAAGCCTGCATGTTCATCAGGGCCTTGCCCGTACTGGACTTGCCGCAACCGCTCTCCCCCACCAGCCCCAGCGTTTCGCCCTGGCGCAACTCGAAGTTGACGCCCTCGACCGCATGCACTTGCCGGTTCTCCTCAAACCAGCCGGTACGCACGGGAAAACGTACGGACAAATCGCGAACCTGCAAAATCACCGGCTGCTGGCTGATGTTCTCCGGTTGACCCACGGTGCCCAACACCGGAACGGCTGCGAGCAATTTACGCGTGTAGTCTGCCTGCGGCTGTGTAAACAGTTGACGCACCGGTGCCTGTTCTTCGGTACGGCCATGATTCATGACGACCACTTGGTCGGCCATTTCCGCGACCACGCCCATGTCGTGAGTGATCATCAGCAAGCTGGTGCCGTACACCTGCTGCAACTCGCGCATCAATTCCAGAATCTGCGCCTGAATAGTGACGTCGAGCGCTGTGGTCGGTTCATCAGCAATCAACACCTTGGGCCGGCAAAGCATGGCCATCGCGATCATCACACGCTGGCGCATGCCACCGGAGAGTTCATGGGGGTACTGCTGTAGACGTTTTTCGACCTGCGGCATGCGTACCGACGCCAGCATTTCCTTGACTCGCAGGCGTAGGGCCTGACGCCCCAACGGTTCGTGGCGCAGCAGCGTTTCCTCCAACTGCTGACCAACGGTCATCAGCGGATTCAGCGAGGTCATCGGTTCCTGGAAAATCATGCCAATCTCTTTGCCACGCAACTGCTGAAGTTCGCGCTCAGGCATCCCGATCAGGTTGCGCTCGGCAAACCTGATCGCACCCTCCGCCACCCGCACGGCCTTAGGCAACAGCCCCATGATCGCCAACGACGACAGTGATTTTCCGCTACCGGACTCTCCGGCGATACACAGCGTCTGTCCCGGATACAGGTCGAAATTAAGGTTATCGACCACCCGCCGGGGCGTGGCCCCCAGGCCGACATCAATGGATAAATGCTGCACCGACAGAATCGGCTTGGAGATCCCGTTACTCATCAAAGCTCCTCGCGATTGAAGCGGCATACATCAAGCCGCTCGCAATGAAAACGCATCAGGCAAACACGACTTTCGGGAAGTAGAACGACACCACCCAGTTGGGCAGGTCGACAACTTCACTGATACGCAGATCGCCGCATACCGAACACAACATATAGGCCTGCTCTGCCGGCATACCGTGTTCACGGCACAGCCAGTCGATGGTATTGCTCACGGCTTGACGCGCCGCTTGCATCAGGTCCGGGCCGATCCCGGTGAACGCTTCGTAGCCGGCAGAATCGAGGTGGCGTGTGACCGGGCCAGGTGTGCTGAAGCGCGGGGTTGCCAGCGGGGTATCCTTGATCAGGTCGATTTTCACCACCACGTCCATGGCGCTTTCAATCGCGGTGCCACACACCTCTCCATCACCTTGTGCCGCGTGGGTATCACCGATCGACAGCAATGCGCCACTGACCTCCACCGGCAAGTACAACGTGGTGCCAGCGGACAGGTCCCGGATGTCCAGATTGCCGCCGACCCGGCGTGGTGGAACCACCGAATGTAACCCCGCCTGCGCTGGGGCCAGGCCGATGGTGCCAGCGAAAGGTTTGAGCGGCACACGGGCAAAATCACTGAACGCCGCAGGGGCCAGGTTGACCTTGTCGTAATGCCACAGGGCCAGGGCCGGGTCCTTGAACTGGTCGGCCAGCAGGCCGAAGCCCGGAATATTCGCCGTCCAGCCAAAGCCGCTGGGCTTGAAACTGTCGAGGGTAATTTTGAGCACATCTCCTGGTTCAGCCCCTTCGACGAAAATAGGCCCGGTAACCGGGTTGATTTTGTCGAACGGTACCTTGCCCACGTCACTCACCACCGAGTTGGGCGTAAAGAACCCGTTGGACGAATCAAGGCAGCAGAATTCAAGCATAGAGCCCGGCGTTACCCGTGCGGTTGGTTCGAAGCGGTTGTCCCAGCCAAAATGGCTGTTGACACTATGAATGGTCTTGACCAGGCAGTTCTGGCACATAAGGGAAGGTCTCCGCGTTGAAGGCCACACCTTTTGGCAGGCGTGGCAAAGGCTGATCGTCAGGTCGACCGCGCGTTACTTGAGGTAGATGTAGTCGTAGTTGACCGGCACGTGAACCGGGTCGACGTACAGCGAATCGGAGCCGCCCATGCGCGCAGAACGCACGGTGAAGCGCTGCTCGTTGAAGATTGGCACCCACGGCGCGTCAGCCATCACGTCGATGAAGATTTTCTTCCACCGCGCGATGCGCTCGGCTTGTTGCTCCGGCTTGGCCATGCTGTCGGCTTTGGCCGCCAGTGCATCCAGCGTCTTGTTGCAATACAGTGCCCAGTTCCAGCCGCCGTCAATCGCACCGCCGCAGCCCAGGATCGGCCCGTAGAAGTTCGACGGGTCCGGGAAGTCGGCAATCCAGGCCATGCCACCTGACCACACCATCGGTGCCTGATCCTTGGAACTGCCGGCTGCAATCACGTTGGCTTGTGCCAGGGATTTGATCTGCGCCCGGATACCGACCTTGGCCAGGTCTTGCTGGATGGCTTGGGCGATACGCGGTTGCGGATCGGTGTTCATCACGTACAGTTCGGTGTCAAAGCCCTTGGCGAAACCGGCGTCTGCCAGCAGTTTTTTCGCCGCTTCGACGTCGTAGGCATAGCCTTTATAGTCCTTGTCGTAGCCCGGCATGGCCGGCGGCAGCGGCTGGTTGGCCGGGACCGCACGACCATTGATGATGCGCACGATACGATCCTTGCTGATCGCCATGTTCACTGCCTGGCGTACCTTGAGGTTGTCGAACGGCGGCATCGTGGTTTTCAGGGTCAGGTAGCCGGTTTGCAACTGGTCACCGGTCACCACCAGGTGCTTGAACTTTGGATCGTTCTTGAATTCCAGGAACTTGGCGGGCGGCACACCGTCACCGGCGATGTCGACTTCACCCTTTTGCAAGCGCAGCAGGGCGACCATCGGGTCCTGGCCCACTTCAAAGGTGATGCTGTCCAGGTGCGGCAGGCCAGCCTTGAAATAGTTGGGGTTTTTCTTGAAGACAATCTGTTGTCCAAGCTTCCACTGCTCCAGGCTGTAGGCACCCGTACCGACCGGATGCTTGCCGAAATCGGCGCCCCACTTCTCGACTTCTTCCTTGGGCACCACAGAGGAGAAGTTGATCGCCATCACATGCAGGAACGTCGCACTCGCCTCCTTGAGGGTGATCTTGACGGTATAGTCGTCCACCACTTCAATGCCCGACAAGTGTTCGGCCTTTTGGGTGCTCATTTCGTCATAGCCCACGATCGGGCTGAAGAAGCCGGCGCCCGGGCTCTGGGTTTTCGGGTTGACGGTGCGCTCCAGGGAGTACTTGACGTCGCTGGCCTTGAGCTCACGACCGTTCTGGAACTTCACGCCTTTACGCAAGGTGAAGGTGTAGACCGTGCCGTCATCGGAGATGGTGTAGTCCGATGCCAGGTCCTTGACCAGCTCCGTGGTTCCGGGCTTGTAGTCCATCAGGCTATCGAACAGGCTTTTGATCATCGACCAGTTCTGCCAGTCGTAGCCAATGGCGGGGTCAAGTGTGGCCACGTCGTTCTGATAGGTAATGACTGCGGCGCCACCGTCTTTTGCGTTTGGATCGAAGTCATCGGCCAGAAGATTCCCGGCGAACAATGCAGCCGCGATGGCCAAGGATAATGCTTTGCGATTCATGCTCCAGCCCCTTACCTATGATGTGTTTTTTAGTGTTTTTGGATGTCGATGCGCGGATCGACCCATGGGATCACCAGGTCTGCGACCAGATTGCCCAGCACGATGGCGACCGCTGAAACCGTGGTCACGCCGACAATCACCGGAATGTCCACCTGCTGAATGGCTTGCCACGTCAACTGGCCGATTCCCGGCCAGCCAAAGACCGACTCGACCACCACCAGCCCACCCATGAAGATGCCGATATCGATGCCGATCATCGGGATCACCGGCACAATGGCGTTGGGGAGTACATGCCGCAGAACCACGCGCACCCGGCTCAGGCCCTTGGCCCGGGCGGTGCGAATGAAGTCCTGATGCAACACCTCGATCATCGAGGAGCGCACCATGCGCGAGTACCAGCCGCTGCCGAGAATCCCCAGGGTCAGCGCCGGCAGCAGCAGATGCTCGAACCCGCCATAGCCCCCTAGTGGAAACCAGCCCAGTTTTACGGCGAAGAAGTACAGGAAGAGCATCGCAGAGATGAATTGCGGGGCTGACACGCCGATGAACGAGAGCGCCATAAGCGCCTTGTCGGCCCAACTGTCGCGCCGCAACGCCGCGATCACACCCAGGCTGATGCCGATCAGCAATTCGAAACCAATACCGGCAGCCATCAACTCAAGCGATGGCCGCAGGCGCGAGCCGATCAACTCGGTCACCGGGCTGCGCTGGATATAGGAGCGCCCCAGATCACCTTGCACCAGGTTGCCCAGGTAGTTGGCGTACTGCCGATAGAACGGCAAATCCAGGCCCAACTGCGTACGAATCCCCGCCACCACTTCCGGTGTGGCACTGCGCCCGGCAATCTGGCGCGCAGGGTCGGCAGGCAACATGAACAGCAACAGATAGGTGATGAAGGTCACGCCGAGCAAAATCAGCAACGAATAGCCGATGCGACGAGTGATGAAGGCGAACATTCAGCTTCTCCCTTGCAGGGTAGGATCGAGTTCATCGCGCAGGGCATCACCGACCAGGTTGAAAGCCAGCGACAGCAGGACAATCGCGATACCGGGGAAGAACACCAACCATGGCGCGGAGGTGAAATAGGTCTGGCTTTCAAAAATGATGTTGCCCCAACTTGGCGTTGGCGGCTGGACCCCCACTCCCAGGTACGACAGGGTGGCTTCGAGCAGCACCGTGGTCGAAATACCCAGGGTCGCCCATACCAGAATCGTCGGCAGCAAATGGGGCAGCAGGTGCGAAAACAGGATGCGCAGCGAGCTCGCGCCCAAGGTCCTCTCCACCGCCACGAAGTCACGGGCACTCAAGGCGATGGTCTCGGAGTAGATCACCCGGGCAATCTGCACCCAGTTGACCATGGCGATGACCAACGCAACGATCCACACGCTGGGTTGGAAAATCGCCGACAACGCAATCGCCAACAGCAGCGCCGGGAACGCCATCATCAAGTCGGTAAAGCGCATCAGCGTGCTGCCGATCCAGCCCCGCAGAAAACCTGCGCTCAAGCCCACCAAGGTGCCGATCAGCACGGCCAGGCCGTTGGCAAGCAGGCCGATGAACAGTGAGGTACGTGCGCCGTAGATCAGGCGCGACAGCAAGTCACGACCCAGCAGGTCAGTGCCCAGCCAATACGGCATATCTGGCGGTAGCGGCGCGCCCTCCATTGACAGGCCTTCGACAAATTGTTCGGACGGATCGTGAGGGCTCATCCACGGTGCAAACAGCGCCAACAGCACCACGATGACGATGTACAACAACGACAACGCCACCGCGGGCCGGCGAATCAAGGCGCGCAACACTTTCATTGGCACGCCCCGCCTTGCTGAAGATAATCGGCGGCCATGTCCGCACACAGGTCATCCAGGCTGCGATTAAGGTGCATCGACAGGCTGCGCAGGCGCTCATAAGCCTCGCGCTCGTCAATCTTGTGCTCAACCATCAACCGCGCCAATGCCTGGGCCAGCAGAGGTCGCGCATCGAGGCGCTGGCGCAGCGCTTCGAGGGTTCGCGCATCACTGTCCAATCGCTCACGCAAACTGATCGCCATCATCAGCGTGGTGTAGACAGAGCCCTGGGTAATCGGTTTGTTCAACAAGGCGGTCGCCCCCAGTTCGATGGCGCGCTGGATCTGCGACAGGGTTTCGTGGGGCGTCAACGCCACGATTGGCACACCGGTGCTATTAAGCCGTTGCAGGGTGGCGGGACTGGCGAAGTGCTCCAGATCGACCACGGCGGCAAAGCAGCCTTCAAGCGAATCCAGCGCGTCTTCAAACAGCGCCTGCGGCGTGATGCCCAGGCGTTGCAGGCTTTTCTGCAGACTGGCCAACGTACGCGGTTCGCAGTCAACCAACAGCAACCGACCACTTTCGAAGTCCGGGCGTTTGAGCAGGCTCATTTGACGATCCTCAGGCGGGGCGCTGGCGCAATCGTGCGCAGGCGTTGGAATTCACTCAGGTCAGTGGCAGTCAGGTAAGGATCGGCTGGCAACGATTGCGCTTCACTGTGCAGTACGACAAAGCGCCCTTCGCGCAATTCGGCGATATGGCAAGGCTGGCTGCAGTGATTGTTGTGCGCAGAAATGTTTAACGTGCCGAGCACACTGTGCTGGGGGTGTTCGTAGAGGTAGTTGCAAATGAGCTCGGGATCGTCGCTGCCACACTGGTCCAAGGCCTTTGCAAACAAGTGCAAGGCGACGTACATCCCGGTGTAAAAATGCGACAACGGGTACAGTCCATGTTGGCGGCGTTGCTGCTGGCTGAAAGCCCGGTCTACATCCTCAAAAAATGGGCCGCACGACAACAGGCGCAGGCTCCGCATGACGCCGACTTCAGGCAGCTCGGCTTCCGTCAGGTTGCAGCTCAACACCGGTAGATTCAAGCCGACGGCAAGACACGCCGCGTCCAATTGCTGCAAGAAGACGTAGGAGGACTCACCGACTAGATTATTGAGCACAAACGCCGGTTTTTCAGTTATCAGGGTCTGGATAAGCTCACTGAAGCGAGTCGTGCCCAAATGCACGTACTTTTCCAGAAGCACAGTGCCGCCTGCGACATCGAGCACTTCCCGTGCGACGCGGTTACTTTCCCAACCCCAGATGTAATTCGAACCGATCAACGCAGCGCAAGAACCAAACGCCTGCAAGGCATACCGCAACAACGGGATCAACGTCTGATTCGGACACCCGCCCAGATAAAGGACGTTCTCACTGCTTTCAAAACCTTCATACGGACAGGCGTACCACAACAGGCTCCCGTTCTGCTCGAGGTCCGGAATGATTTCCTTGCGGCTGGCCGAGGTCGTCGCACCAAAAATATGCCGAACCCCGGCCTGCATCAATTGAACAGCGCCTTCGCTGTAACTGTGCAAGAAGCCCTGCGGATTGATATGGGTAACTTGTAAGGTAAATGGGTAATCGGGATTGGCATTGATTTCCTGCAGTGCGTGTGTGGCCCCTGCCAGAGCATTCCGGCCTATGCACTGGTAAGTCCCATCGATAGAGAGCAAGAGTCCGACATCGATTGTGTGGCGCATTTATTCACTCCAAAAAAAAACCTGATAGACCAGTGGACTGGTCGATCAGGCTTCATTACCTGGCGCTTGGGCGCATGATGTAGGCAAGACTTAAAGGCCGGGGCCTGGCTTACTCGTTTATTTCTCTATGGAAAAAGTGTGCCAAATTGGTTTTTTGCTGAAAATCGGCCTTATCCTCAATGCTCATGACAGCCAGCGCACCGGTCTGAGCCGTAGCACTGTATTTTGCACCTAAGAGGTGCACATCAAATGTGAGGTTTTTGACGGGAACACTGCCCGCTTTATGAATGGGTGTGTAACGTAAATTCCCAGGTCGCCGACCTTGGAAACTGACAAACCTCAATAGCCGGTGTAGCGCAACGTAATAAAGGGCACGCTTATGTAGTACGCGCGGCGTAGCAGAAGCGAACCGCCCTTGTATCAATCGGGTGTGGGTTCCATCTAAGACGAAGAACACTAAAAATTAACGCTTCAAGCTAGGGTTAGCAAAGCCAGTTACGGAAGCGATCGTCAACTCTTAGGTAATAAAAAACCCGTGGACCGTTGATCTACAGGGCTTTCAAGATGCAAGCGCTGACGCCATCATCGATGTTCCTCCGGACGTCCTCAAAGCAGTGAATGTCGGTCTCGGTGATTCTTTGAGCATTGAGCGGGTCGACGAATCGATAGTGCTAAATCCAGTCAGTGAGGTTGACGCGAAGACCTAAGGCCGACGCTGTTGAACACGTCTGTTTTCCCAAATCACCAGAAAACCGCTAGCTAAAAGCACGTTTTTTGTACACGGTTATGTAAAGCCCAAGCCAAAATACCTGTGCGGCGACGCCGGGTTTAAATCTCATGCGCGTGCTTTTCTGCCGTGAAAACCACATCCGACTTTTTCAATAATATCGGCCAAAAGCAGGCTGCCATAAAAGTGCGCCTGTGCCTTCGCTGGCTCGAAGCTGATGGGCGATGAGTTTGCTAATCCGCTCAAGTACTTGCTGGCATTGCGATGCGCTATCCTAATCAACTCGTTAAACAAGGAAGAATAATGTGCTCGTCGTCATTTCTGTCGTATCTCAAACTCCCGGCTGTTCTGCTGATTACCTGTCTTACAACCGCTTGTTCCAACTACCACTACAAGGATTACCAAGGCGATTGGGTGCCGGACTTGATGACGCCATATGACCTGTCCAATAACACGGCCAATGCACCGGTGGTGTACTTCGCCACCACCCGCTTTCGCGGGTTGGGAATAAAATTCCATCGACTGTTGCTGGCCACGCATGTGGACGACCAACTGCTAGAGGGCGCCGGGCGGCGCTCGATCCTCGACGTTTCCGGCAAGCAGGCACTGCGCTTGACCCCGGGCAAGCACTCGTTGAGCTGGTGTTGGGTCTCGATGAATGCCTTGGGTACCGGTGGCGCGAAGTGCGGCTTCGGTGCGCGCGATGTGGAGTTCCGTGCAGGCCAGCGATATGTCGTGGACTTCACCACTCGCGACGACATCAATGGGCCTCCTGGGCGTCAGGTCTCGACCATTACTATCGAATCCGAGATTCGAAATCTGGATACCCATGAAGTGATCTACCCGCTGAAAGGTATTGCAAAGCTGGAGAAGGAATAACGATTGCGACGATCACCGTCACAAACTGAGTTGGTCGGTGATCGGAAGCTACGTGGCAGAGAACAGCTTCCGACTGAATGTTGCCCTTAGCGAGAGACTGCAAACGGCCCAAAGCAGCTGCTCTACAAGGCCTGCTATCGACCCTTCACGGCAAGACATGCCAGCCAAGAACGGCCCTAGGACTTCAACTAAATCGGATATGATTACCCGAACGTTGGAGGCATGAATCAGGCTTAGGTCGGTGCCTGGCAACTGCTTAAATCAAAAGGGAGCACGCATGAGCAAATATCTGGTTTTGTTGTTGGTTGGCGCCGCAGGCGTTGCTCAGGCTCAATCGGTGTGCACTTACCCATGGTATCAATCGATCGATAAGATACTGCATACAACTGACGGACAAGGGCATGGGCCGGATATAGGCTCCGATGAATGGAAATCGGTGATCGAATTCAAATTAGGGGTTCGCGATGGGGCAGATGTCCCTGAACGAAGTTCCGATCAGTGGTGCCAATACATTGATCAGCATATCAATGGGAAGCAGGCGACCGGGGGCAGTACGGGGAAATCGTCGATAGTCAATGTGACACTTGGCCCTTCTTACGATTGCGCCAAGGTGAAGCCTGGTGCTATCGAAGCGATGATATGTGAGGACAAGGTGTTATCCGCGCTCGATCGCAATCTGTCGGAAGTATATGCCAGCGCGAGAATCAAGGCCGGCAACGAGCACCCACCCCAGCTTAAAGCAGAACAACGTGGATGGATAAAGGGTCGCGACGACTGCTGGAAGAGTGATGACGTCGGTGCATGCGTGCGCATGGAGTACCAGCGCCGCATCGCCGAGTTGCAAGCACGGTACCGATTGGTACCGGGAACCGGGCCTGTCTATTACGAATGCAAAGGCAACCCTGCCAGCGAAGTTGCTGTCATGTTCTTTAAAACCGATCCGCTGACATTAATCGCCGAGCGTGGCGACAGCGTATCGCTCATGTACCAGCAGCCAAGTGGCAGTGGCGTAAAGTACCTTGGACGCAATGAAACACTTTGGGAACATCAGACCGAAACTATAATCACTTGGGGATACGAGGCGCCCGAATTACATTGCAAAAGAAAGCTTTGAGCAACGACCCAGTCAGCTGGGTAATTGCATTTTGGCGAAGGCTAGTAAGTGGCCGGAGGCGGCTTTCGTGAACGGATTCAAACGGTCCAGAGTGTGTAAAAACGCATATGGACTCGCGGTGACGGTTACGCACCAGTTCGAAGACTGAACCGCCCCGGGTTTCGTAGACGCCCTTGGTGTCCGTTTTTGGCGGTTAGTGGATGTTTAGCCTCCTTAGTCTCGAGCACAACCCCATGTCCAATCGAGGAGAGGCATAGCGATAACGGCATCTTAAATTTCTCGAAAGACGGCAGGGTTGCGAAAGCGATCCGAAAAATTGCGGAAGCGATGACCAAATGGCAGACAATAAAAAACCCCGTAGACGTTAATCTACGGGGTTTCTAAGAGTGGAGACCGAGGTCGGAATCGAACCGGCGTAGGCGGATTTGCAATCCGACCGGAAAACGTAAGCGGGCTGTGGCCTGTAGGGGTATTTACTTCCGAAACCAACACAAAAAATCCCCTCTGGAGACCGCGTAGAATGCGCCCTATCTCCTTTATTTGGGAACTGATTTGCCCCTCCCCTGGCGTCCTGCCAAATGAATACATACCACCAAAAATCCAAAGATTATGAGCGCTTTCGCGCCAAACGCAGACAACCATCGTTATCAATACAAGAGACCCTATCCATCAGCACCCGCTCTGCTTAGTTCCCTGATTGAAGTGGTTGCGGAATGATCATTGTCCTTCGCAGCAATTTGTCGTACATCACGATGCCTGCGATGTGCTTGCAGTGCGGCGAGCTACTTCGAGATCACGCAGTTGAGCTTATGTAAGACCCGCCTTCCATCACTTGTTTGAGCAGCCCGAAGGGATACTCAACAGCCAGCTTTCGGTCGCCGCAGCTTGTGCGGCGCGCTGCTCAGTCGAAGCTCCATTTTTTCAATACTGCTTCGCGCGCCATTTCTGTCGATACTAATTCGGAAGCGCGTCTAAGTGAAACTCCGACAATCGCCGAACGCTTCGCCTCAGCGATTGTTTGGGCCATCGTCTCAGCGTGCCCATAAGTGAAGGAGAGCAAGACCTGGACCCTCATTGACATGGGGGTCTTTAGGGCGGGATCGACAGAAGCGGTTCCCGTTGCGATCGATATATTTACAATACGTCGATACGTAGCACGGTAGAGCCCCGGTAAGTTCCTGCGGTGGTTGGCGATTTAGTCAATTCGCCATCAATACGCACAATTGGGTCGGTTCCGGTTACATTTAGAACGGCCTCTCCCGTCAATGGAAATTTCAGTTGAACCTCCCCACTTCCACTCAACTGAACTCGCCCTCCATTAGAGATGGATAATTTGAGAGAAGCTTTTGAATCACAGTGGATGTAAACATTGGCCGTATCGGCCACCCGTGACCCAATGCGCCCCTGCATCATTATTTCGGTTGAGGGGCTTGTGCACGACACAGGTGGGGGTTTCGGAGCAGTGCTCACCTGCCCCTCAATCGCCCAGCCATTACCCTGCTGCGAGGCACAGTGGAATTGCCACTTTGCCACCCCGTTTCCATCATAGTAAATTATGTTCCCTACAAGGCGGCCGAACATCGAAATCGCTTGCGCAGCGTTACCGCAGGTAACCGGCTGGTACCATACAGTAGCCGTGCATTCCGGGTAGTGCCTCCCTGTTTGGTCAGTCCCGCACTGAGACATGACGCCATCTAAATCTTTGATCCAAAGAATGCCATGCGTCATTTGCATAAAACCATTAACGCGGGCGTTCGTAGCAGATACGGAAGTTATGAGATATCGGTTTCGACCGTCTGCTGTTGTACCAGCCGGTTGTAAGGCCAGAGTAGAGGCGAAGCAAGGCATCCAAGCCAGCGCGCCTAGAAGCAAGTACAGGGTGTATTGCGGCATCTGCATGGGGGTTCCTGTCGTTCTTTTGGAGGTAACTGGCGCTTATCGGTTCAGCCCAGATGAAGTTACGCTGCGGCCAGCGGCGCCAATGCTTGACCAGCAACAACTAGGCGGATCAACCCTGTTGCCGCCAGTCCCCTTCGTGGAGCTTGCTCGTAAAGTCGCAGCGGTTGTGCACGAGCCAGATTAAAAAATCTCGTGCGGTTATTTTACGCAGCGTCGCATTTGTCAACGCGTGCGATAAAGTCGGTTTATCACGGTGCTGAAGTATTAGAGTCAGCAAATGCTCCTTGCGAAAACTGCAGTAATAACTGCGAATATTGTGTGAACCTCAGGTGCCACATCTCCGCATTTGGAGGTGCGTGTCGGCGTCATTTTCCCAACCAGACATACGCCGCCAACCAGTCACTCTCAGCCTTACTCATAGTCCAGTCTAAAGGTGGCGATGGCGCTGAACGGCCCGCGCTCAATGGTCTTGTTGGCTATTGCCACCGGCTCGCCCTGCACAAAGGCCAGCATCGCTATGGAGTTGCTTCCGTTAACCAGCCGGACGGCTTCGCCAGGCTTATTCAGCGGTAGTTTCTGGCCACCCACGGTTTCCATGCCGATAGCAATCCCTTTAGCCTGACTGCCACCGTCAATCGCCAGCAACCCGGCCAGATGCGGGTTTTCAATACCGCTGAAGGTCACCTTGACTGTTTTACCAAGGCTCACATCGCACTCCATCAGGCGAATATCAAACGGCTGACTGCGGGTACGCTGGTTGGTATACAGGTCCTTATCTATCAGCGTGCCAAAGTCCAATGTCACGCTCTCGCCCCCTGGCGCAATCACACAAGGTTCTGCCACCAAGGCGCCATGTAGCCGAACATTCTCGGCCTGTGCCGCCTGGCTCAGCATCAACGCCAGCGGCAGCGCATGCAGGTACCTCTTACATGGGTTCATTGGTATACCGCCCGCAGGGTCGCAGTAGCCTCAAACGGCCCTTCTATCAGCGTTGCTCCGGCACGTTTGACCGGCACTGCCGAAAGAAAAGGCGGGCTTGTTAGCCTAATCGGAATGGGCTTGTTCAATTCAAAAGGCACGCCGTTTTGTTTGATCTGGATCGCCAAGTCAGTGACGTCACTGGTCACTGCCGCGATATCGTAATCCGCCGGGGTACCAATGATTTCCAGCGTCATGTCCCAAGCATTGGAGCTTGGGTCGCAGGTGATTTGATAATTCATCACTTGCTGATAGTTCACTCCATCTACCTTTTTCACACCCACCCGGTTACCAAAATTCACATCCACCTGACCTCCACTGTTGATGGTGCACGGCGGTGGCTCAATCAGGGTGCCGCGAAATCTCAGGTTATCTGACTCCCAGCCTGACGCGCTTTCGATGCCACTGACCAGTAACAGCAGAGTGCCTGCATAAAGCTTCATTACGTTATACCTGTTCACCGGTACTCCACCCTGATGATCGCCCCTGCAGAAAAGGCCCCGCCAGTAAGAGTGGCGCCAGGACGTTTGACTGGCACTGCATATAGTCGTGGCATGTACGGGTAAGTGAAGTCCTTGGACCTGTTGATCGGTAGCGCGTTTTCATCAGCCAATAGAGCAATGCCAAAATTGCTAACATTGGTCATCAATACGTCAGGGTTAAACGCCGCCCCCGTGCCATCTACCCGAATACTCATCGCGTTGGGTGCACCCACCGGGCAATCGACTGTGTACGGCACCTGCATTTTTTTATAGCTGCCATCTACGAGTTTGGTCTGCACGTCGTCGCCGAAGTTAACTTCAATAATATTATTGTTGTTAACCTTGCACGGCTCAGCATTGAGGATCACCGTCACATTGATTGTGCTCGATGAGGTCGCCATGACTGGTTTAGCGGTAGCTCCCAATACGGCCAGAGCAACGCACAGTGCACAACGCGCAAGCCGGCGTGATGTTTCGGTGGCCATACTGCTCCCGTTACTCATAGTGTGTTTGGCTCCTTCATTACGTCATGACACCACTACACCGACGATCAATTTGGCTTGACGGGCTTGGCCTTGCAGTCGTTACCGCTGCAAGTGAATTGCAGTTGGGGGCGACCACCGTAGTCATTGACATAAGTCAGCACGGGCGTCGGGCCCAACGCGGAAACACTCAGATTCAGCATTTCCTTCCCCCTTGGCGCCACCATAATCGGCTCAAACCCCTCCGCGCCGGAGTTGCCGGGTTTGTTGCCCGCGTCCACTATCGTCACGTAATACGGCGTTGGGTTATTCACTTGATATTTGTTGCCCTGCTTGCTTAGTGTCAGTTGTTCCTCCCAGGGCACCATGCCCATGGTTGCGCCCAGTGCTTTTGGCCGATAAAACAGCTTGATGCGCGTCTGCAGTGCCAGTTGCAAGCTATTGGGTTTTTCGCTCTTTGGCGGGATTTCACGCAGATTGAAATAGAACAGCGTCTCGCGGTCCTGTACTAACAAATTGGCGGCAGGCAGTGCCTGTACCTTGATCTGGCTTTTGGCCCCTGGCTCTAGCCGCTGCAGGGGGGGGAGAACAGTCAAAGGGCTGGTAATCTTATTACCCTGCTCATCTTCCACCCAGCCTTGCGCCAAGTAAGGCAGAGTCTTGTTTTCGTTGCTGATACTGAGGCTGATGGACTTTTCACCTCCGTTAAATACCGCCCGGGTACGGTCCAGCGCTACGGCCGCCTGCACCTGTTGCAGGCCCAACACGCTTAACAAGAACCCGCCAGCCACGCGAAAAAGAGGATTACTCTGAATGTTCATCTTTTGTTACTCACCGTTTTGTATCTGTATAAATTTCAAAGGCAGACCTCTGAAGAGAGCTTCACACTGGCCTGCCACATGGGCTACTGGCGTCTTTGCCGTTCGGGTCAACCTGACGCTTTTTTTGGCGAATCGTTGGCGGGTAGACGTGCGCATGCCAATACCAGTTCTGCCATATCGACCTCGGATATCTGCTCTGGAATTTGCAGTGCACACTGCGCCCGGCCATTCCAATGCACACTCATTTCCCCGCCAGGGTTGATACCACTGAGGTAGACGCTGCCTTCGTCGCTGACGATGCCCACATCCTGATCTTTGTTGTTTTTCACCGTGGCACCAAAGGGTGCGGCTGAACCGTCGACAAGCTTGATCACCACCATCGCCTTCTCTCCGGCCACTACTTCAAACCGCCGGTATCCAATAGCGCCTTCGGTCAGAGTGGCCTGCGTCACCGAGCGCCCCACGTCGGCGTTTTCCGGCAACTTGTTAACGTCAATGCTCAGCTGATTTCGGTGATAACTGTTCACGTCGGTGACTACCGCTTTGCCAAATCGGTTAGTGCGAATGGCTTTGCCATATCCAGAGATTGGGATGTCCCCTACACCATCGGTATCGACCAGGACTCGGGTACCACCGATCATGTTCGAGCGGTGCATCGCCGCCCCCTTCGCGGTGGCGGTCGCCCCGCCCTGCAGCGACATACCGACTGAGGAATAACGCCCCTCTTGGTAGCTGGTATTGGCATTGACCCGGGCTAGGGTTCCGTCATGGGTGTAGAAAGCACTGGCGGTGGCTCCGTCACTGTTTTTGCCACCATTGAGCTGATAACTGTCGCCATTTTCGAGACGATCGTAGTAGCCCACCTGATGACTGTTTGCATCACGATCGAAGCTGCCGCTGTAGCTGACAGAACTGCTACCGCCACCAAGTGGCATTGAGAGCGAAAGATACATGCCGTCATCATTGGAGCCGTTGTACTTATTGCGGTACGCCGTAAGCGACAGGCTTACCGCCCTGAACTGACCGACGTTGAAGCTCTTGGATAGGGTAAATGTGTATCGGTCGCTGGCTTTCGTGTCCCAGTAGGTCTGGTGGTCGTAGTTGAGGTAGGTGCTCAACCCGCTGTCGCTGAAGTTCTGCCTGAAACTGACGCGGTATAACTCTTTGCTGTTTTCGTTACGTGTGCCGAAATTACGGGCATCCAAATAATCACTCATCGACATGTAGTCTTTCTCGGAGAAGCGATAGCCCGCAAACGTCACCTGACTGTCGTACGCGTCAAAGTTTTTTGAATAGCGCAGTCGGTAAGAGTTACCGCTCAGAGTGTTTTTGTCCGTTTGAGGCAGGCGGACCCGCGACTGGGTAATGTCAAATGACAATGCCCCAAACGTCATCAGATCACGCCCTACCCCTAGGGCAAGGGCTTTGTAATCACCACCTTCAACACCGCCGCCGTAAAGGGACCAGCCGTTGCTCACCCCCCACGAAGCCTCACCGGTGATGAACATTGGCCCTTCAGTATTATGGCTAAAGTCCGAGGGACGACCGCTGCTAACCTTGTAACGTACAGACCCCGGCCTTGTCAGGTAGGGAACGCTGGCAGTTTCGACAGTGAACGACTGCACGCCGCCATCTTGTTCTTCTACCCGCACATCCAATTGTCCGGATACTGCATCATAGATGTCTTGAATGCGGAAAGGCCCTGAGGCGACCTGGGTTTCATACAGCACCCGACCTTGCTGGCTGATCACCACTTTGGCATTGGTTCGCGCCACGCCAGCAACTTCTGGGGCATAACCCCGCAGGTTAGGCGGCAGCATACTGTCATCAGTGACGAGGCTGACGCCGGTAAAGCGAAAACTGTCAAAGATGTCCGAATACAAGAAGTTCTCACCCAGGGAAAATTGGGCCCCTAGGGACGGTATTGCCCTGTAGGCGTAGTAACGGCTCCAGTCCCAACTATTGCCTGCTCCCTGACCATTGCTCCGATGTTCCAGCCGCGCTTGCCAGTCGGCACGCAGCCGCCAGGCACCCATGTTGCCCCCCACTGTGCCGTTGCCGCTCAGGTTGTAAGAGGCCCCACCGCCATGTTCCTGCCGCTGGTTTTGTCCGTTCATGTAATAGTCAACGAACACCCCGGGGATACCTTCCTCCCATCGCGACGGTGGATCCCAAGTGTCTGCAGCGTATTCCAGATAGGCCTGCGGTACGCTCACCATCAGGCTGGAAGTGCCTAGCTCTGCACGTGCGACTGCACCTGGCAGACTATCCAATAACAGGCATTGCCCCTGGTGCCACCATGTGAGTTTTTTGCTGATGTTCGGTTTTAAACCGATCTGATCGACCAAAGCCGGACCGAGGCAGACCACACTCTCCTTGGCATCCCGTTCTGATGGATAAAAAACCACCGACTGCTCAGGCAGCGCCTGCCTGTTAATTCGCACAAGCATCGTATAATCGCCCGGCATGATGTATGCGCCACTGGAAAATTGGCTCAAATCAATATTTTCACGATCTTTAATATCTATAACATCAATATTGAATTCTACTTCCTGCGCGCTGGCGTGATACCCAGCGCCGCTGAGTGCACAAGTTATGGAAACGCCCAATACGCGCGAACGAAAAGGTACAAGTGCCCATTTCGGCACACTCACGACTGAAGAGTCCATATCATTTATATTCACACCACGGAACATGCCAACTACTAGCAAGACATGACTTTCACCCACTCATCACCTACGAAAAAGCACCGGACTTAATTAAACGCCTTTAATCGCAACTTCTGTTGATTGCCGAGTAAATGCCGAGAGCCATTCAACCGTCGCTCCCCTGCCAATCCGTATAGCTGGTCAAGTTATTATTCATAACGTAATGCATGTGGGATACACCCACATGCATAGCAAAGCCGGTATTAGTTGTAGGTCAACATGAAGTTGGCTACACTGCTGAATTCACCCGGCACGATCGTATCTGCCGCGCCACCATTACCTTTCAGGTAAGCACTGAACGAAAGAATGGCTTCGGATGCCCCGACACTGAGCAATTGACCAGCGCTGGCAGTACCAAGTGCGATCGAAGCACCATTACCATCGGTCAGCGCAATGCCAGCACCGCTGGCATCACCGGTAATACCGAGCAAACCACCTTCACCTGCCGCACCGTTAAAGGTCGTTTTTACAGTTTTAGCGACATCAATGCTGCAGTTTTCGAGGCGAATTTCAAAAGGTTTTGGAACGGAATTACCACCATCTACCAGTGCCACGCTAGAGACAGCACCCAACTCGATTGCCTGGTCAGCAGAGTTCGGATCAATAGAACATGGCGCATCAATAATAGAACCGGTAAAACGGACTACGCCGTTGCCTTCATCTGCAGCCTGCACACTGGTAATAGTACCGAGCAATACTGCGGCCGCCAGAACGAGCTTATTAAACTTCATACGAACTGTTATCCTTATTTATAACAAATCAAAAGTTTCGACCACACACCTATTAAAAGACTCACAAATAGATGCCAACCCCACAATAGAGGTAATCAATGGCAAGCGGTCGAGCTCAGATATATCTATATCGTTGAGCTGATTTTATTATAGGGCCGAGACACTTAGAAGCAACCAAGGAGACTCTTGAAGAGAGGCAAGAAATTTCTTGTTTGGTGTAGAGAGCGTCTGCCCCTAGTAGCTATTAAAGCACCGAGCATTCTGTATTGAGGGAATTTAAAAGTATTAACTCATGCAGCTCGCTTGAACGAAGTGGTGTCTGCAGAACGCCCCGCAGCGGTACACGATGAGCTTTCGCCCATAAGATCATTTTTTTACGCTGCTGAGAGTTCACATCAGCAACTGCAATGATTGAAACGATCGCATTGTGCTTAACAAGCATCTGTAAGTGGTCAGCATCTTTTCCGAGGTCAAACCCATCGTAGACCAGGTACTCGAAGCACGCCCCTGTCGCCAGAAGGTCCGCTACCTCCTGGATTCGGGCGCACAACCTAACCGAGAAATACCCCAGCTCGTTGAGAGCTCCCGCATAACCAAAAAGCGAACCGGAACTTTTGCTCAGCACCACTACGTGGCTTCTACCCTTACGCACGCCGTGCTCCTAGTAAAAGCGAGAAAGTTAGCGCTCACTGCTTAATCGTCATACGAGATTTTTCTTATTATTTTGTAGATTGGTCTTGATTTTCACAAAAAGCCAGACATCCTCTTGAGAGAAAAGCCTTGCCATTATGCGAGAACATTCTCGCTCGCGACCGGCATAGATCTTGGCTCCAGCAGGTCTACCTCCTGCAATAATGACTACTAAACCAGAAAGAGGCCCGGGACGGCCGCCCAGAAAAAACAAAACCTCAGCCCAGCCTTGTTTAGGCTGCGGCCATAGGGATGTGGCTATAGCTGTCTTCCAGACCCATGCCTAAATGCGAGCCAAGACTAATGAGTAAAAAAGTATTGATCGTCGATGATCATCCGTTGATCTGCTCGGCAATCCGCAGCGCTCTAGACGAGATCGGTTACGAGACTGTAGGCGAGACAGCCGATGGTGTTGATGCCTTACAAATGATCAAGGCCCTCCAGCCAGACATTGTGATTCTGGATATAGGCCTTGAAAAAATAGACGGGCTCACAGTATTGCAGCGAATCTCCCGTGAAAAGCTCGATACCCGGGTGCTCGTATTCACGTCTCAGACGAAGGACACCTATGCCACACGTTGCTTTCACGCTGGGGCGAGTGGCTTTGTGAGCAAGCTCGAACCCATTACCCAGCTGATCAAGGCGATCAAAACCATCGCGGATGGTTACGTGTTGTTTCCAAAAAGCGCCATGCCGATTTACTCTGGCGCAGTCCAAGAAGGGGCGGGAGGTGATTTGCAGAATCTTACTGATCGCGAGATGCAGGTTCTAAAGTTGCTGGCTGAAGGGTACTCCAATCGTGATATCGCAGCTAAGCTTAGCCTCAGCAGCAAAACAGTCAGTGGCCACAAGGTCAACCTTATGACTAAGCTCAGCGTGACCTCATTGGTCGAACTGGCCGACATCGCCAAGCAACGCAACCTCATTTGACATTGAATTGAAATCGACAATCTCCCGACTCAGTGTCCTCGCCTACCTCGCGGTATTGTGTTGCCTGCCGGCTGGGGCTGAGATGGGCGATCTGCGGCCCATCGCACGACAACAGCTCGATGGTGTGAAAGTTCGGCCCAACGATGTCGAGCGGGCCTGGCTTGGGCAAAAGCAAACGTTGATAGTCGGCGTGACCAGCGACTCCCTACCACCGTACCGCATCTTTAGTGAGCATGGGAGCTTTGAAGGACTCACAGCCGATTACTTGGCAGCTTTGCAGCAAGAGCTTGCGATCGAGATAAAGGTGCGTCCGTTCGCTACGTCCGCCGCCGCCTTTGAAGCCCTGCGCCAACGGCAGGTAGATCTAGTAGCCAACGCCACCCCCCAAGAGGCCAGCGATTTCGGTGTACAACTGACGCCACCTTACGGACAGTCGGAGCTTGCCCTCTTCGCTGACGCAGGAGATCTCCACGAATACAGCATCAATGATCCCCATCTGCGCATCGCCGTAGCCAGCAGGGCTGCTCTCTCGTTGTACAAGGCCAACGGCAGCCAAGGGACTTTTAACATGTATGCTACCCCTCTTGCCGCGATGGCCTCGGTGTTAACTGGCGATAATGACGCATACCTGGGCGACACCCTCTCTACCTACTACCTATCCAGCCAGCTATTTAGTGTTCAGTTTGAAATCAACCAAAGCACACGCCTGCCAAAGGTCAACATTGCTTTTGCCATTGCCGCAAACAACCCATCGCTAGCCGGCCTTCTCGAGCGTGGATTGGGCAGCATCACGCCCCGCCAAATGACCGAGGCCCAGTATTTCTGGGGCGACTTTGAGAGTGGTGATTATAGTGATTTTCGCGTCCACCTCACCAACGCTGAACGTACCTGGATAAACAACACCGGGGTAGTCAACCTGGCGATCAGTGAGGATCTTGCTCCTTACGCTTTTTTCAACAGCAATGGTCGCTTGAATGGTATTGCCTCAGATCTCCTGGGCATTATTCGGCGCAAGACTGACATCCACCTCAATATTATCCGCGTCCGATCGCTGAGCGAAGTCAGCGCCTTGCTGGACAACGGTAACGCAAACATTGGTATTCTGACAGCGGCCAGTAAGGCTTCAGCGCCTTATCTGCTTACCCGGGCTATGGCCGTCGCACCCTACCTTTTCGTTATGCGGCAAAACAATCAGGTGCCCCTTGAGGCAGATAGCACTGCATCCGTCGCAGTTGCAAAAGGCTATATGCATAGTGCAATGCTTGCCCGGCAATATCCCCATGTGCGGATCGAGAACACTGAAACCATGGGCGAGGCATTCAAACTTGTCCGTGAGGGTACAGCCGACTTTGTTCTCGCGCCGGCCAACGTAGCGCGCTACTACCTCTCCTACAAATACGAATCCAGCCTGAAAATCGGCGGCATCCTCAATGTTGAGGATGCGAAGATCGTCTTCGCCGCCCCTGGAAACCAACCGGAGCTGATATCGATCTTCAACAAGGCAATGATTGAAATCCCTCCGCGGAAGAATCTACAAATCATTGGTCGCTGGCGTGCCAACTCTGCAACCGATGACAAATACTGGGAGGGTATCGCCTCCTATATCTGGCGATCCTTCGAGGTTTTGGGCGCCCTGCTTCTGGTGACCAGCCTGCTGATAGTTGTTCAACGTCGCCGCATAGCGGCTAAACGCCGGGACCTTGAACAACGACAATTACTGTTAGACGAGCTGCAGATTGCCAAGGAGTCCGCCGAAAAGGCAAGCCGGAGCAAATCTGTGTTCCTGGCAACTATGAGCCACGAGATCCGCACTCCTCTCAACGCCATCATCGGTATGTTGGAATTGGCGCTCATTCGCAAGGATAACGCCGAGCTCAACGCTCAGTCCCTGCACATCGCCTACGAATCGTCTACCCATCTGCTAGCGTTGATCGGCGCCATCCTAGACATATCGCGCATAGAGTCAGGAAAGCTGACCCTATCGCCTGAACCAACCCGCATCAGGGATCTACTGGAAACGACAACCAATGTATTTTCCGGTTTGGCTCGACAGAAGGGCTTGCACCTGCACCTGGATATAGCTCCATTGGCCACTGAACTGGTTTGGGTTGATGCGTTGAAGGTCAAACAAATCATCTCCAATCTCATGAGCAATGCGATCAAATTCACTGAGCAGGGCGGCGTAAATATTCGTTGCCAAGTAACACCAGTGAACAAGATATCTCTACAGGTTCTCATCTGCGTCAGCGATACCGGAGTAGGAATTCCCGCAGCAAAGATTGATCAGATATTTAAACCGTTCTATATCACGAGTGATGCGATCGGTGATCCCAATGCTGGAGCCGGCCTGGGCCTGGCGATTTGTAAGGAGCTGAGCAACTTTATGGGTGGGCATCTCGAGGTCGAGAGTGATACGAAGTCCGGCACTCGGATGACATTCAGCATAGTCCTTGATTGCGTCAGAGCTGAGAGCCACATAGCGCCCACTATTTCTGGATCGACTACGGATAAGTGCGGGGATGCGGCGTTGACTGTTCTGATTGTCGAAGACCACCTACCGAGCCAATACCTCTTGTACCAGCAACTCTCCTACCTGGGTCATAACGTGGTTACCGCCAGCAATGGCCTGGAAGGCCTGGCAATGTGGCAAGAGAATGAAATCGACATTGTGCTCACCGACGTCAACATGCCGCAGATGACTGGTCTCGAAATGACCCAAAGCATCCGACGGTTGGAGCAATCCCGAGGCTGTCGCCCGTGCATCATCATTGGACTGACTGCCGACGCCCAACGCGAAGCGATTGAGCGCTGCCTGGCCTCCGGCACGGACTATGCGCTGACCAAGCCGATCACACTGCCCGACCTTAACCGCTGGATTCCCAAGCTTGAGGCAGATCAGCAGAAACTCAATAACTCTCCGTCGTTAATGAGCTCTATCCACGCGTCTATGGTCGAACAAGTGATCGAAAGCAATGATAGCGAACGCATAATCTTGCAACAGTCATTGAAGAAAGAAGACCTGAATGAAATGGAGCGCGTAGCGCACAAGCTCAAAGGGACTGCGTACCTGCTGAACCACTCAGGCTTTCTGGAGCAATGCGTCGAGGTCGAAGAATTGTGCGCGGAGGGAATTATGTCCGTCGATATACGTCAAAGCGTCGCAGATCTGATTCAGTCATTGGAGACAATCAATGAGTCACTGCGCCCGAACTAATTACCCGAACGCCAAGCAAGGAATATCTGCACGCCACTCCAGACAAATCTCGGCTTAAACCCAGACTAGCCTCTCAGGTCACCAGGGTGAGTTCACGTAGGCTTTGGGGCATCTAAATTCAGGCCACCCCAATGCCCAAAAGCTCCTCGCTCGCTCTCATATCGAGCGCCACATACCAACGACAGCAGGCTCAGCCAGGGCAGTCGAACAATTTAAGTGTATCGAAGACATTAGCCAAACTACCCAGTGCCGATGATGTGCAATTGGGTCTACGGCGACGAGAGTTCGTTGCGTACGTGCAACCCAAATTCGATTTACGCACTGGCCAAGTCAACTCGACTGAGGTGTTAGCTCGCTGGCATCACCCGCTTTACGGTGTGCTGAGCCCAGCAACCTTCATCTCGGTGATGGCACGTGAAAAATGGCTCGACACGCTATTTTTCGAACTTCTGGAACAGAGTCTTACCTATCAGATCAAACTTCACGACCAAGGCAGACTCATAGGGATGGCATTCAATCTGTCCCTTAGTCAATTAATGAACGATACACTCATTGATCGCTTGGAGACTCGCCTGCACCAGCACCCTTTGCCACTTTCTTCGCTCACCTTGGAAATCACTGAGGACGGTCCTGGCGTTGTCTGCTCTACCAGTGTGGAGCAGCTAAATCGTCTGCGCCTGTTGGGCATTTGCCTATCGATTGATGACTTCGGCACAGGCTATTCGTCACTCTTACGTCTATGCCAGGCACCGTTTAGCGAAATCAAACTGGCCGCAGAGTTCACCCGATTTATTGGCGGGCCCAGCCACTACCGTGTAGTCATTCGCAATACTCTGGCGCTGGCCACAGACCTAGGCATGCAACTGGTAGTCGAGGGTATTGAAACCGTAGCGCAGCACGATCACCTTTGTGAGATGGGGGCGCGAATTGGTCAGGGCTTTCTGTGTGCTAGGCCGATGGAGGTCGATGTGTTTGAAGGGTGGATACAAAACCCATACCCATATTCTCAGGCATCTTCAGCAAATTGAAGCACTAAACCGGTAAAACACTTTTCGACTATCTGATCTACCGACGGGATAGTATGCCAGTGGTATTGGCTCCAGGAGTGCGTGATCACTTCGTGACCATGACCGCCGAGAGCGCCGGCTGTATGGTGGACGTTCACGACCGGCGGCACGTGGTGCTAACGCCTGAGCTGGCCAGGGAATGTCTGGACCCGGCCACGCCCAAGGAGCGTGCCGAGCAGATGGTGTTGCACCAGGGCGAACCGGCCGAGGCTTTCGAATGGTTTAAGATCGACACAGCTGTGGGCAACGTTAGGAACAAGGGGCCAGAGCTGATCCGACCAATCGGTTGGCAGATCAACTAAAACGCTAGGACGGGTGTCTCTTTCGAGACGCCCGCGCTCAACTGGTGACTAACCTTCCCAAAGTCTGCAGCTACGGATTAACTGTCAGCGTCGGTGCGCCCACCCTCAGGGAAACCACAGTGCAGTTGCCGCTCAGCGACTGGTTCGCACTGCTGAGGGCTTTGGTAGCAGGATCCCAGCTTAACTGGATGGTGGTTGGACCGCAGTTGGTGGTCGGGACGAATGGGATCTTATAGATGACATTGGTCATAGTCCCGGTGGTAAGAGACTCAGCAGTCAGTACCCATGGAGAGACGATGACAACAGGCTGCATGAAACACAGGCCGCTCCCGGTAGTGTTTACGGTGTAGATCATGGCCACGCCACCGATAACTCTGCCAGTGAAGGTAATGCCACAAGTTACCGCAGCACCAAAGGAGGAAGGTGATTTAACGACAATAGAGCCGGGGTCGGTGGTGAAGGGCCCTTCCGGACTGATCGTCACTGCGCTGGCCATCGAAGCGACTACAGAACATAGCGCGAAAGAAGTTGCACAAACGAGGGGTTTAAAGCTTTTCATTGTTTTTCCTCACATGTATGGCGAATCATTTCGCCGGGCAGCAAGCCGTCTCTGTTGCCGTCAGTCCAGAGCGGTCCTTACCGATTTTGGCAAGCGCTTCGTTGTATTCGTTGGCGTCTTTCACGCCAATTTTATGAAGCTCGTTTAGGGCAAAAGCGATTACCGAGAGAAGGGTCCGATGAATCGCCCCGGGTTTCGTAGACACCTCCATGCCTTAAACTGAGGCCAATCAGGAGGTGCCATGAGCAACCCACGTTATCCCGAAGAATTCAAAATCCAAGCGGTCAATCAAGTGACCGAAAAGA
>NZ_JAARMC010000023.1:0-82965 GCF_012985595.1 Pseudomonas sp. WS 5411 | reverse complement strand
GCGCAGAACCTGCCCAAATCCTGAAACCACCTGTAAGCAAATGTGGGAGCGGGCTTGCTCGCGAAAGCGGTGGGTCAGTCACTGATGACGTTGACTGATCCACCGCTTTCGCGAGCAAGCCCGCTCCCACATTTTGTTGCGCAGCGGGGCTTAGACCTTGACGATCCAGCCAGCCGGCGCTTCAACGTCGCCGGACTGCACACCGGTCAGCTCTTTGTAGAGCTTCTGGGTCACTGGGCCGACTTCTTTTTCGCTGTAGAACACGTGCAGCTTGTCTTTGTACTCGATCCCGCCGATAGGCGTGATCACTGCCGCCGTACCACAGGCGCCGGCTTCCTTGAAGTCTGCCAGCTTGTCGATCAGCACGTCGCCTTCGACCACGTCCAGGCCCAGGCGGGTCTTGGCCAGTTCGATCAGCGACAGGCGGGTGATGCCTGGCAGCACCGACGGCGAGTTCGGGGTGACGAACTTGTTGTCGTGGGTGATCCCGAAGAAGTTGGCCGAACCGACTTCTTCGATTTTCGAGTGGGTGGCCGGGTCCAGGTAGATGCAGTCGGCAAAGTTGGCTTTTTTCGCCAGGGAGCCGGGCATCAGGCTGGCTGCGTAGTTGCCACCGACCTTGGCGGCGCCGGTGCCGTTCGGCGCGGCGCGGTCGTAGCCGGAGATCAGGAAGTTGTGCGGGGTCAGGCCGCCCTTGAAGTAGGCGCCGACCGGGATGCAGAAGATCGAGAAGATGAACTCGGGCGCGGTACGCACGCCGATGTTGTCACCGGTGCCGATCACGAACGGGCGCAGGTACAGCGCGCCGCCAGTGCCGTACGGCGGGATGAACCGCTCGTTGGCGCGGACCACTGCCTTGCACGCCTCGATGAAGGCTTCGGTCGGCACCTGCGGCATCAGCAGGCGGGCGCAGCTGCGTTGCATGCGGGCGGCGTTCTGGTCCGGGCGGAACAGGTTGATCGAACCGTCCTTGCAGCGATAGGCCTTCAGGCCCTCAAAGCACTGCTGGCCATAGTGCAGGGCGGTGGAGCCCTCGCTGATGTGCAGCACGTTGTCTTCGGTCAGGGTGCCTTCTTGCCAGGCGCCGTCTTTCCAGGTCTGGAGAAAACGCTTGTCGGTCTTGATGTAGTCAAAACCCAATTTGTCCCAATTGATGCTTTCGTTACCCATGACACCCTCTATCTCTTTTCAACCGCCTGGTCGAAGGCAGGCTTTTGGTTTATTTCTGGATGGGCGCAACAATACTTCATTCTTGGCCTGTGTGGGAGCGGGCTTGCTCACGATAGCGGTGGGTCAGTTAACGCCTCTGACACTGACACATTGCTATCGCGGGCAAGCCCGCTGTCACAGTGGGTCAGAGGTGCAGGGCATGCCCCAGCGCCCGCAGCGCCGCTTCCTGTACGGCTTCACCGAGGGTCGGGTGGGCATGAATGGTGCCTGCCACATCCTCCAGGCGCGCGCCCATTTCCAGGCTCAGGCCAAAGGCCGTGGACAGTTCGGACACGCCAACCCCCACCGCCTGCCAGCCAACAATCAGGTGATTGTCGCGGCGTGCCACCACCCGCACGAAGCCGGTCTTGGACTCCAGGGTCATGGCCCGGCCATTGGCCGCAAACGGGAAGCTCGAGACAATGCAGTCCAGGCCCGCAGCCTTGGCTTCGTCCGGGGTCTTGCCGACCACCACCAGTTCCGGGTCGGTAAAGCACACCGCCGGGATCGCCGCCGGGTTGAACTCGCGGGATTTACCGCTGATCAGCTCCGCGACCATTTCGCCCTGGGCCATGGCCCGGTGCGCCAGCATCGGCTCGCCGCTCAGGTCGCCAATGGCCCACACATTGCGCATGCTGGTCTGGCAACGACTGTCGATCTGGATTGCCGCGCCGTTCATCGTCAGGTTCAAGGCTTCCAGGTTCCAGCCCTGGGTGTTGGGTTTGCGACCGACGGCAACCAGCACCTGGTCGGTGCCGAGGGCCAGGGTCTCGCCATTCGGATCGCGCACTTGCAGGCTGCCACCTTCAAAACCCGTCACGCTGTGCTTGAGGTACAGCTTGACCCCCAACTGCTTGAGGGATTCGGCGACCGGCTGCGTCAGCTCGGCGTCGTAGGCCGGCAGGATGCGGTCCTGGGCTTCGACCACGCTGACCTCGGCCCCGAGTTTGCGATAGGCAATCCCCAGTTCCAGGCCGATATAACCGCCACCCACCACGATCAAGCGTTTTGGCACACGGCTCGGTGCCAAGGCTTCGGTGGACGAAATGATCGGCCCGCCAATCGGCAGCATCGGCAGGTTGACGCTTTTCGAACCGGTGGCCAGCAGCAGGTGCTCGCACTGGATGCGTTGGCCATCCACGTCCACGGTCTTGCCGTCGACGATCTTGGCCCAGCCGTGGATTACCTGCACTTTGTGCTTTTTCAGCAGCGCGGCAACCCCGGTGGTCAGGCGGTCGACAATGCCGTCCTTCCACTCGACGCTCTTGCGGATGTCCAGGGTCGGCACATCCACTTCGATGCCCAGGGCCGATCCCTGGCTGTGGTGCACGGTTTGCTGGAACTGCTCGGCAATGTGGATCAGGGCCTTGGACGGAATGCAGCCGATATTCAGGCAGGTACCGCCCAACGCCTGGCCTTCTACCAGGATGGTCGGGATGCCCAGTTGGCCGGCGCGAATCGCCGCCACATAGCCGCCCGGGCCGCCGCCGATAATCAGCAGCGTGGTATGCAAAGTCTGAGTCATGCCCTTACTCCAGGAACAGGCTGGCGGGTTGTTCGAGCAGGCCACGGATGGCCTGGATGAATTGCGCCGCGTCCATGCCATCGACCACCCGGTGATCGAAGGAGCTGGAGAGGTTCATCATCTTGCGGATCACGATCTGCCCCTTGATCACCATTGGTCGCTCGACGATGCGGTTGACGCCGACAATCGCCACTTCCGGCAGGTTCAGCACCGGGGTGCTGACAATTCCGCCCAACGCGCCGAGGCTGGTCAGGGTGATGGTCGAGCCCGACAGTTCGTCACGGCTGGCCTTGCCATTGCGCGCGGCGTTGGCCAGGCGGGTGATTTCTTCGGCGGTGCCCCACAGGCTGCGTGCCTCGGCGTGACGCACCACGGGCACCATCAGGCCGACATCGCTCTGGGTGGCGACGCCCACATGCACCGCGCCAAGGCGGGTGATGACTTGGGCTTCGTCGTCATAACGCGCGTTGATCTGCGGGAAATCGCGCAAGGCCACAACCATCGCGCGCACCAGGAATGGCAGCAACGTCAGCTTGCCGCGACTGGCGCCGTTTTTTTCATTGAGGTGTACGCGCAAGTCGTCGAGGGCCGTCACGTCGATCTCTTCGACGTAGCTGAAATGTGCGGCGCGGCGCGTGGCGTCCTGCATGCGCTGGGCGATCTTGCGGCGCATGCCGATCACCGGAATCTGCTCTTCGTCGTTACGCTCGGCATACGGGTTGGCGCCGGCCGAGGCGCGGGTGCTGCCCTGTTGCAGATAGGCGTCGAGGTCTTCATGCAGAATACGCCCGGCCGGGCCCGAGCCCTGGACCAGGCGCAGTTGGATCCCGGCGTCCAGCGCATGCTTGCGCACGGCGGGCGAGGCCAGCGGGCGCTCATTGGCGTCGCGGGCCACCGGGGCCTGGGCGGCCACCACCGGCTTGGCGGCCGGTTTGCTTTCAACCGCAGGAGCCTTGATTTCGGCTTTTGGGGCCGGCGCGGCTCCTTCAACCACCGCCGACAACGCCGACTCCCGGGTATTGCCCGCGCCTTCGACTTCAATGCTGATCAGGATACTGCCCACGGCCATGACTTCACCCGGCTCGCCGCCCAGTGATATCACCTTGCCATGGACCGGCGAGGGAATATCCACCATCGCCTTGTCGGTCATCACATCCGCCAGCACCTGGTCTTCCACGACCATATCGCCAACCTTGACGTGCCATACCGACAACTCAACTTCTGCGATGCCTTCGCCAATGTCCGGCATCTTGATAACGTGCGTGCCCATTCAGACCTCCATGACCCGTTGCAAAGCCGCGCCCACACGGGTCGGGCCAGGGAAATACGCCCACTCTTGCGCGTGGGGGTAGGGGGTGTCCCAACCGGTCACACGCTCGATAGGCGCTTCCAGGTAGTGGAAGCAGTGTTCTTGCACCAACGACACCAGCTCGGCACCAAAACCGCAGGTCCGGGTGGCTTCATGCACCACCACGCAACGGCCGGTCTTTTTCACCGACTTGACGATGGTTTCCAGGTCCAGCGGCCACAGGCTGCGCAGGTCGATGACTTCGGCGTCGATGCCGGTTTCTTCGGCGGCCACTTGCGACACGTACACGGTGGTGCCGTAAGTCAGCACCGTGACGGCCGAGCCTGGACGCACGATGGCAGCCACATCCAGCGGCACCGTGTAGTAGCCGTCCGGCACCTGGGCTTGCGGGTGTTTGGACCACGGCGTTACCGGGCGGTCGTGATGGCCGTCGAACGGGCCGTTGTACAGGCGCTTGGGCTCGAGGAAGATCACCGGGTCATCGTTTTCGATGGAGGCGATCAGCAGGCCCTTGGCGTCATAGGGGTTGGACGGCATCACCGTGCGCAGGCCGCAGACCTGGGTGAACACCGCTTCGATACTCTGGCTGTGGGTCTGGCCGCCGTAGATGCCGCCGCCGCAGGGCATGCGCATGGTCAGCGGTGCAGTGAACTGGCCGGCCGAGCGATAACGCAGGCGCGCCGCTTCCGAGATGATCTGGTCGGTGGCCGGGTACACGTAGTCGGCGAACTGAATTTCAGCCACCGGGCGCAGGCCATAGGCACCCATGCCCACGGCCGCGCCGATGATGCCGCTTTCGGAGATCGGCGCATCAAACACCCGCGAGGTGCCGTACTTGCTCTGCAAGCCTTCGGTGCAACGGAACACGCCGCCGAAGTAACCGACGTCCTGGCCGAATACCACCACATTGTCGTCGCGCTCAAGCATCACATCCATGGCCGAGCGCAGGGCCTGGATCATGGTCATGGTGGTCGTGGTCATGGCGGTTTCCAGCTCGATTTTATTGTTGTGATCGTTCATGTCAGATCCCCAACTCTTGACGCTGGCGCTTCAAGTGCTCCGGCATCTCTTTATAAACGTCTTCGAACATGCTTGCGGCGCTTGGAATCTGGCCACCGGCCAGGGTGCCGTACTGTTCGGCTTCTTTCTGCGCGCTGATCACTTCGGCCTCCAGCTGCGCACTGACCGTGGCGTGTTCCTCTTCGGACCACTGGCCAATCTTGATCAGGTGCTGCTTGAGGCGGGCAATCGGGTCGCCCAGCGGGAAGTGGCTCCAGTCGTCGGCAGGCCGGTACTTGGAGGGATCATCGGAGGTGGAGTGCGGGCCAGCGCGGTAGGTGACCCATTCGATCAGGGTCGGGCCGAGGTTGCGGCGCGCGCGTTCGGCGGCCCAGGCAGAGGCGGCGTACACCGCGATAAAGTCGTTGCCGTCCACCCGCAGGGAGGCGATGCCACAACCCACGCCGCGTCCGGCGAAGGTGGTGGCTTCACCACCGGCGATGGCCTGGAAGGTGGAGATCGCCCACTGGTTGTTGACCACGTTGAGAATCACCGGCGCACGGTACACGTGGGCGAAGGTCAGGGCGGTGTGGAAGTCCGATTCGGCGGTGGCACCATCGCCGATCCATGCCGAGGCAATCTTGGTATCGCCCTTGATCGCCGAGGCCATGCCCCAGCCCACGCCCTGTACGAACTGGGTGGCGAGGTTGCCGGAAATGGAGAAGAAACCGAAGTCTTTTACCGAGTACATGATCGGCAACTGGCGACCCTTGAGCGGATCGCGCTCGTTGGACAGCAGTTGGCAGATCAGGTCTACCAGCGGCACTTCACGGGCCATCAGGATGCTTTGCTGGCGGTAGGTGGGGAAGCACATGTCGTCGATGTTCAAGGCCAGGGCCTGGGCGCTGCCGATGGCTTCTTCGCCAAGGCTTTGCATATAGAACGACATCTTTTTCTGACGCTGGGCGACCACCATGCGGTTGTCGAAGATCCGCGTCTTGAGCATGGCACGCATGCCGCGGCGCAAAATGTCTACCGGGACACCTTCGGCCCATGGGCCCAGGGCCTGGCCCTGGTCGTCGAGCACGCGGATCAGGCCCTTGGCCAGGTCGGCGGTGTCGGCGGCTTCTACGTCAATTGCGGGTTTGCGCACCGTACCCGCATCGGTCAGATGCAGGTAGGTAAAGTCGGTCTTGCAACCTGGACGGCCAGAAGGCTCGGGAACGTGCAGGCGCAGCGGTTCGTATTGCTGGGTCATGGCTTTCTACGCTCGATCTTGTGAATTTCTTGTAGTGGGCGCGCTTAGCTGACAGTCAGTCCCCGGGTAGGAGAAATCTTGTCCTACAACAATCATAGGCCGGGGCGTGGAGAATATTTATCTCTGTTTGGTTGCGCCTGAGATCATTTGAGGATAAAAAATCTGCATAAACATAATAAACAGGTGGTTTTGTCTCATGCGCAAGCTGGACCGTATTGATATCGGGATTCTCAACAGCCTTCAGGAGAATGCCCGCATCACCAACGCCGACCTCGCACGCTCGGTCAACCTGTCGCCCACGCCGTGTTTCAACCGGGTCAAGGCGATGGAGGAATTGGGTTTGATCCGTGACCAGGTCACGCTGCTGGACGCCGATTTGCTGGGGCTGCACGTCAATGTGTTTATCCACGTCAGCCTGGAAAAGCAGAACGAGGAAGCCCTGCAGCAATTCGAGGGGGCGATTTCCGACCGGCCGGAGGTGATGGAGTGCTACCTGATGGCCGGCGACCCGGACTACCTGATCCGGGTGCTGGTGCCGACCATCCAGTCGCTGGAGCGCTTTATGATGGATTTTCTGACTAAGGTGCCGGGTGTGGCGAACATCCGCTCGAGCTTTGCACTCAAGCAGGTGCGCTACAAGACCGCGCTGCCGCTGCCGGCCAATGGTTTGAACCTAGGCAGCTGACTTATTCATAACGGTAGTCAAGTTGCTCAAGGTCCAGGGTCTGCCTGACGGTCCAGCGCTCTGGCCAGGGTGCCGGTTCGTTTGGCGGGTTGAACACCAGGCTTGAGTCCAGCACGCCGTTGGGGGCGTCAGCCCTGGGCTGGAACGGCTCGCTGATCGGATGCTGCTGGCGCCACTGCTCCCATAGAAAGTCCAGATGGCAATGGTGCAGGAAAAACAGCGGGTCATTGGAAGAGGAGGCGGTGGTCATATCGCCGCCGATCCAGGCATGAACCCTGTTGTGCAATCGGTCTTCACTGACATTTTCCCAACCGCCGGAGGCTTCAGCCACGGGGACTTGCCAGTACGGGGTGCGCGCCAACGTTGAAATCACTTCCAGGGGGCCTGGCAAGGGCTGCTCGGGATTTGCCCCCAGGTCGCGACGCAGACCCTGATCACCCGAATTGTCGTCCCACACCTTGAGTTCGAATGCGCCGTTGAACACGGAAAATGGGCCGGTGGTGACACGTTGGTTTTGCATGTTGTCGCCGTTGCCCCCCATGAAATCGGCGGTGAAGGGGTTGCTGCGACCCTCTAGCTGCCAATCCCAATAGGGCAGGGTGATAGACGGATCATTTGCGGCGGTTTTGAGCGCCAGTTCGAACTGCCGAATCAGGATCCGGTGCCAGGGATAGAACAGCGGGCTTTGGTGGGGGTTGGGGACCAGTGGGTTGGGCCCGCCCATAGAGTTGCGATGGACCTGCACAAAATCGTCATAGCGGTTCTGCAGGCCGGGGCGCAGGACACTTGGAACGTCGTTCTTGAGCCGCAGAATGGCGGTGACAAAGGCTCGTTTCTGCTCCCCGGTCAGGTCGCGGTGGTTACGTCGGATGTCCATGTTTCAGATGCTCCATAGAGTGTGGGTTCCTGGAGTATCCGTGGGGGAGGCAGCAGAATGTGGTGTATAGATCTTCCTCTCGTAACGTCGGTAATACGCAATTGTTTCTATTCATACGAGGCGATGTGACTGATAGCGATCATCTGGAAGTGTCTGGTGAGCAAGCCATTATTATAAAAAACGCTTGTCCTTATGGGCAGTAAGGTATCTGCTAAGCTCATGTCTTAGTCGGAAGAGCGAGTCATAGAGAATGAGAAACTAGTCCATCTGGCTATTTAAGGCTCTAAGGGTGCCCGCTCGCCTGTTATCGTTGCGGCATATTCCTTGGTCTAATTGACTTATATAAGTAGTTAGCTAAGTAGTGGTTTGCGTGGTTTTTTTGTTTGTCGGCTCCATAAAACAACGATAGGCCTACATTTTTTTCACAGAACGCTCCACACACTGATGCCATCGAGGCTGTAAAAGTCCTTGAGCCAGTAAGCCTAGGGGAATTGCCATGTCAATGAGATCCATAAGATTGAACTCCCGTACCACCCTGTGTTTTGGCGTGGTGTGCCTGTTGCTTTTAATACAAGGCGCGATGACCCTGGTGAAAGTTGACAAAGTCTATTCGTCCACTGTGCAAATAGAAACTAACTGGCTACCCAGCATTCGTCAGGCTGGAAAGATGGAAAGTACGTTATTGAAACTTCGCCTGGAGTTGCGCAGGTTTGCACTGGATGCTAATCGGCTAAGTTCAACTTCGGTCGGTGCTGTTAAAGAGGCGAGTAGTGCGCTGGTTAAAGTAAGCAATGAGTATGCTTCGTTTGTATCCAGTCCCGAAGAAAAGAATAAATATGATCAAGTCATACGGGATATACAGGCCTATAACCTGAAAGTTGATGAGTTGCTGGCCATGGACAGTTCACATTCGGCTGCTGACTTGAGTGTGTTTTTTAGAGATTACACCAGCCCTCTGGCCGTTAAGCTGCAGTCCATGATTGGGGAATTGTTGGCTATCAACGAAACGGGTGGGCAGGCCGCAGTGGCCACTGCGGCCCATGAATATGATGCTGCCCGATTGTTCACATTGATCCTGATGGTGGCGTCGGTGCTGTTGACCATTGTGGTCGCCCGACTGTTCACCAAAAGTATCATCACGCCGGTTGGCGAACTGTTGGCCGCGACGGCGAAGATTGCCCAGGGAGACTTGCGTGTCGCCATCCAGATCAGCGGCAAGGACGAACTGACCGACCTGCAACAGTCCACTGCAGCCATGCAGATGAGTTTGAAAAGTACTTTGCAGCATATATCCGAAGCATCCGGCCAACTGGCATCGGCTGCTGAAGAGATGAGTTCGATCACCAAGGAGTCCAGTGCCGGTATTGAACGACAAAGTATGGAGACCGATCAGGCCGCCACGGCGGTCAATGAGATGACTGCCGCGGTAGAAGAAGTGGCGCGTAATGCGGTGTCGGCCTCCCAGTCGACCCAGGACTCCCAACGCTCGGCAAAAGTCGGCCAGGAGCGGGTGACCCAGACCATCGCTTCGATTGAAAAATTGAGCGCCACCGTCCAGCAAACCGGGGTCGAAGTAGAGGGGCTGGCCAAACAGGCCCAGGACATTGCAAGGGTGGTGGAAGTCATCCGCTCCATTGCCGAGCAAACCAACCTGCTGGCCCTGAATGCGGCCATCGAAGCGGCCCGGGCCGGCGAGCAGGGGCGCGGCTTTGCGGTGGTGGCCGACGAGGTCAGGGCGTTGGCCCATAGAACGCAGACCTCGACCCAGGAAATCGAACAGATGATCGCGAAGATCCAGAGCTGTTCCAGTGAGGCGGTGCTCTCGATGGGGCTGAACCGAACTGAAGCCGTGGATTCGTTGAAGATCGCCCATGAAGCGGGTGCGGCCATTACTCAAATCACCCACGCGATCGAGGATATCAACGAGCGAAACCTGCTGATCGCCACCGCGTCGGAAGAGCAGGCCCATGTCGCACGCTCTGTCGACCAGAACCTCATCAGCATTCGTGACCTGTCTATCCAGAGCTCGTCGGCCGCCAGTCAAACCTCGATCGCCAGTAATGAACTGTCGAAGCTGGCGATTGATCTCAAACAGATTGTTTCGAGGTTCTCGGTGAACTGAGCCGAGTCGGGCAGGTTGTTTGATCTTGAACTGTGAGGTAATGCCTATGTTGAAATGCATTCCTGCTTCGCAAGTCAGGTTGGGTATGTACGTCCACAAGCTCAACGGCGCCTGGACTGACCATGGTTTTTGGAAAAACAGTTTTTTGCTGACCCGTCTGCAAGACCTGCAGCGTTTGCGTCAGTCACAGGTGCAGAGCCTCTGGATTGATACCGAGAAGGGGGACGACGTGCTGCCGGACGAGCTGCCGCGTTCGCCAGCTGTTACCTCAACGGTCGCTGCACTGGCGCAATCTGCGGTGCCCCCGCGTGTTGATATGAAGGTCGAGGTGGCGCGTGCCGTCAAGGTGTGCGCGCGGGCCAAGAGTGCCGTCGTCGAAATGTTCAGTGACTTGCGCATGGGGGGCGCGATCGACCCTACTCGCGTGGTTAGCCTGGTGGATGAAATTTCCCAGTCGATTTTGCGCCACCCCCATGCCCTGATCAGCCTGGCCCGGTTGAAGCGGGCCGATGAATACACCTATATGCATTCGGTCGCGGTCAGTGGCTTGATGATCGCGTTGGCCAGGCAGTTGGGGCTGTCGCCGGCATTGGTCCAGGAGGCAGGGCTGGCAGGGTTGTTCCATGACGTGGGGAAAATGGCCATCCCGGAGGGCATTTTAAGCAAGGCCGGCAAGCTGACTGAGGCGGAGTTCGAGATTGTGCGCAGCCATCCCCAGGAGGGGGTGAACATGTTGCGCAACAGCCCGCATATCAGCGCCCTGGTATTGGATGTGTGCTTGCATCACCATGAAAAGTGCAACGGCGAGGGTTATCCCCACGGCCTGCGCCAGGATCAGATCAGCTTGTTTGCACACATGGGCGCGGTGTGTGATGTGTACGATGCGGTGACCTCAGAGCGGCCTTATAAACAAGGCTGGGGGCCGGCCGATGCCATTCAGAAAATGGCCGAGTGGAAAGGCCATTTCGATGAGCGGGTGTTCCAGGCGTTTGTCCGGTGCATGGGGATTTACCCGGTGGGCGCCTTGGTGCGCCTGGGGAGCGGGCGTATCGGTGTGGTGATTGAGCAAAGCCAGAAGTCGTTGCTCACGCCACGGGTCAAAGTGTTCTTTTCGGCGCGCTCCCGCTTGCCCATTATCCAGGTGGTGGTGAACCTGGCCGAGCAGCGCGACAAGATTGTCGCTCGCGAGAGCATCGAGGACTGGGGCTTCAAGCATATCGACGAGCTTTGGTCAGGCTTGCCCAAGCCCAAGGGCTCTTACTTCAGTTGAGCCCGATGTGCCGTGTCACAGCTGGTTGATCGGGATTTTCAGGTACACCACGCCATTGTCTTCCGCCGGCGGCATATTCCCCGCTCGTACATTCACCTGGATCGCCGGCAGCAACAGCGTCGGCATGCCCAGCCCGGCATCACGGGTGGTGCGCATTTGCACAAATGCCGCTTCATCCACCCCGTCATGCACATGGATATTGCTCGCTCGCTGTTCAGCCACGCTGGTCAGGCATTTGGCCTCGCGGCCCTCGGGTGGATAGTCATGGCACACGTACAGCCGGGTGTCGCCGGGGAAGGCCAGCAACTTGCGCATCGAGGCATACAACTGGCGCGCATCGCCGCCAGGGAAGTCACAGCGGGCGGTGCCCACGTCGGGCATGAACAGGGTGTCGCCCACCAGGATCAACTGGTCGTCGATCAGGTAGGCCATGTCTGCCGGGGTATGGCCGGGCACGTGCAGGGCCTGGGCCTTGAGGTTGCCGATGTGGAACACCTCGTCGGGGGCGAACAGATGGTCGAACTGCGAACCGTCAACGCGAAACGCCGGCTCCAGGTTGAACAGGTGCTTGAACACGCCCTGCACCTGGCTGATGGACTGGCCAATGGCGATTTTGCCGCCCAAGACACGGCGCAGGTACGGCGCGGCGGACAGGTGGTCGGCGTGGGCGTGGGTTTCCAGCAGCCATTGCACCTGCAAGCCATGGGCCTGGACGAACGCCACGACGTGGTCGGCCTGGCGCGTGTCGGTGCGTCCGGACGCGGGGTCGTAGTTGAGCACCGAGTCGACAATGGCACAGGGTCCACCGTCCGCTTCATAGACGATGTAGGTCCAGGTCGACGAGGCCTCGTCCAGGAAGGGTTGAATCAGCGCAGGCATGACGGTTGTCCCTGATGGCTAAAAAAAGGCGTGATATTCACTTTATGTTTAAACATAATGTTTTGAGCTTAAGTGAGAGAAAGGACCGAAGCAAATGGAATCCAGTCTGAGTGAAGGTGAAGTCGCCCAGTTGCGTGCGTCTGCGTCCAAGGCCTGTACCTTGCTCAAGGCCCTGGCCAATGAGGACCGGCTACTGATCCTCTGCCAGTTGACCCAGGGCGAGCGCAATGTGGGTGAGCTGGAAACCATGACCGGCGTGCGCCAGCCGACGTTGTCCCAGCAACTGGGAATCCTGCGCGACGAAGGGCTGGTGGCGACCCGTCGTGAAGGCAAGTACATCTTTTACGGGTTGGCCAGCCACGAAGTGATTCAAGTGATGAAAACCCTCTCCGGGCTGTACTGCGGGGCGGTGATAAAAAGCTGGGCGTGACGCCATACGGCAACGACCCTTGTGTGCATTGTTGAAATAAGAAAGGCCAGGACTATGAACGACCAACACTGGGGACCGACCATCAGTGGCGACATCGTGGTCATCGGCGGCGGCTCGGCAGGCATTGGCCTGCTGGCCAGCCTGCTCAAGCGCGACCCGCAGCTCAATATCATCCTGATTGAACCCAGCGCCGAACATTACTACCAACCCGCCTGGACCCTGGTGGGCGGCGGCGCCCATGACATCCGCAAGACCATGCGCCCCATGGCCCGGGTATTGCCCGACGGCGTGACCTGGGTACAGGCGGCGGTCAGTCAGTTGCTGCCCGACGAGCAGGCCCTGGTGCTCGACAGCGGCCAGCGTGTGACCTGGAATAACCTCATCGTCTGCCCCGGCCTGCGCCTGGCCTGGGAGAAAATCCAAGGCCTGGAGCAGACCCTGGGCCACAACGGCGTTACGTCCAACTACAGCTACCAGCACGCACCCTACACCTGGCAACTGGTGCAGCAGCTCAAGGGTGGCAAGGCGATCTATACCCAGCCAGCCATGCCGATCAAATGCGCAGGGGCGCCGCAAAAGGCCATGTACCTGTCTTGCGATCATTGGCTCAAGCAAGGTGACCTGAACACCATCGACGTCGAATTCAACCTGGCCGGCGCCGCGCTGTTTGGCGTGGCAACCTTTGTGCCGCCGTTGATGAACTATGTCGAGAAATATGGCGTGCAGTTGGCCTTCAACTCCAACCTGATCAAGGTCGATGGCCCGGCGCGCAAGGCCTGGTTCGAGGTCAAGGACGCCGAAGGCAATATCAGCGTCGAGGAAAAATCCTTCGACATGCTGCACGTCGTCCCGCCGCAAGTGGCCCCGGACTTTATCCGCCACAGCCCACTGGCCGACGCCGCTGGCTGGTGCGAGGTCGACCCCCACAGCCTGCAACAGGTGCGTTACCCGCACATCTTCGCCCTGGGCGATGTGTGCTCCACCAGCAATGCCAAGACGGCGGCGGCGGTGCGCAAGCAAATCGTGGTGGTCGCCGAGAACTTGCTGGCCCTGCGCAGACAGGCGCCGTTGCCGCTCAAGTACGACGGTTATGGCTCCTGCCCGTTGACGGTGGAGAAGGGCAAGGTGGTGCTGGCCGAGTTCGGTTATGGCGGCCGGCTGCTGCCGACCTTTCTCCTCGACCCGACGGTGGCGCGGCGCTCGGCGTGGTTTTTGAAGGCGACGCTGCTGCCGTGGTTCTACTGGAACGGCATGCTCAAGGGCCGCGAATGGCTGACCCGTCTGGCCAAGGTGGAGTGAGAGAACCCTATGCTGCTGGCAAGTTTTTTTGGCGTGTTCATGGGGCTGGTGATGGGCCTGACCGGGGCCGGGGGCGGGATCCTGGGGGTGCCGGCGTTGGTGCTGGGGCTGGGCTTGACCATGACCCAAGCGGCCCCGGTGTCATTGTTCGCCGTGGGGGCGGCGGCGGCGGTGGGGGCGATTGATGGCTTGCGCCATGGCCTGGTGCGGTACCGCGCGGCGTTGCTGATTGCCTTGCTTGGCGCCCTGTTTTCGCCGCTGGGGGTGTTCTTCGCCCATCAGTTGCCGGACAAGATCCTGATGGGCCTGTTCAGCGCGCTGATGGTGCTGGTGGCGTGGCGCATGTTGCGGCGCGAAAAGCTCGAGGCCGGCCCCAGCGACCATGGCGCCGCGTCCTGGGGGCAGAAGAACTGCATGCTCGATCAGCAGACCGGGCGGTTTTCCTGGACCGCCAAATGCACCGCGACCCTGGCCGCCCTCGGTGCGGTGACCGGTGCGGTATCGGGCCTGCTGGGGGTGGGCGGCGGCTTTCTGATCGTGCCGGCGTTCAAGCAACTGACCGATGTGCAGATGCGCGGGATTGTCGCCACCTCGCTGATGGTGATCAGCCTGATTTCGCTGATTGGTGTGGTCGGCGCGTTCCATGCCGGGGTGGTGATCGACACCCTCGGCTGGGTGTTTATTGGTGCCAGCATCGTCGGCATGCTCATCGGCCGGCGCCTGGGCTCGCTGATTCCGGCGCGGGCCTTGCAAATCGGCTTTGCCAGCCTGTGTATCGTGGTGGCAGGCGGGATGTTGTTCAACGCCCTTTGACCCCAACCCCGCGCCTACCGGTGTAAGCCTTAAGTGGCGGGCCCTCGGCGCCCTCCAAAGCACCGCGCATTTCCCTCCAAGGCAGCGTTTAACCGCGCTGCCTGGCTTTCGATAATCGCCTCCGACACCCAGACCCCCGTCGCGGAGCGCGCCATGCATAACAATAAGAACTTCCCCCGTCGTTTGTTGCCAGCCTTTATCGCCAGCCTCGGTTTGAGCTCGGTGGCCCAGGCTGAGATCGTGCTGTACGACAAAGACCAAACCACCTTCTCCACCGATGGCTACGTCAACGCCTTCTACGTCAACAGCGATGTGGACCGTGCCGGCGAGCAATACGACCGGCGCCAGTCGCGGGTAAAAATGGGCTTTTTGCCCAACTACCTGGGCTTCAACATGGGCAAGCAGGTCGATGACCTCAAGCTCGGCGCCCGTGCCTCGTTCTGGGTGACCATCAACGACAGTGAAACCAACGGCACCGACACCGCCATCGACGTGCGCCAGTTCTACGGCACCGTGGCCAACCCCGAGTGGGGCGAAGTGCTGATCGGCAAGGACTTCGGCCTGTTCGCCCGTTCCAACATCCTGCTCGACGAACTGCTCGCCGGCTATGGCCAGGTCAGCGACAGCCTGGGCCTGGTGGACGGCGGCGGGGTCTCGTTCGGCAATATCGGCAGTGGCTACCCATACCCGTTCCCCACCTCGCAAATCACCTACCGCACCCCGGTAATGGACGGCCTGCGGGTGGCCGTGGGCATCATGGACCCGGTCGACACCAACGACAGCAGCCCGCTGGGCAAGGCCTACCAGAAGAACCCGCGTACCGAGAGCGAGATCACCTACCAGTTCGACGTGGGCGGGGCGAAGATCTACAGCTGGCTCAACGGCAGCTACCAGACCTCGGACAACACCGACTCTACCGTCGAATCGGTGACCTCCAAGGGCCTGGGCTATGGGGTGCAGGCGAAGATGGGCGGCTTGTCGCTCACCGGCTCCGGCTTCCAGGCCAAGGGCATCAACCCGTTCTTCACCAACAACGCCGGGGAGGCCACCTTGCGTAATGTCGACAGCAATGGCTACCTGCTGCAGGGCTCCTACAAACTGGGCAAGAACCGCCTGGCGCTGTCCTACGGCAAGACCAAGGACGACGGCAACGGCGTGGTCGGCAGCGGCGCCGACTACGAAACCCGGGGCATTGCCCTGTTCCATGACATCAACGACAACCTGAAGCTGGTGGCCGAGTACAACCAGTTCGAGATCAACGGCCACGACACCAGTGCGCAGAATGAAGACACCGATACCTTTGCCGTAGGCGCGGTGCTGACCTGGTAATGACCTGGAACACGGTCAAACGTGTGGGAGCCAGCTCCCACACAAAGCCAGTTCCCACTGAGATTCATCTGTTGCCCGGTGGCTCTCATCCCATCGAAGCCCCGACCCAGTACCCAAGTAGCATAGGTCGCCACCCCGCGCGTTCGTACACTTGAGCTTCAACGGGGAGATGACCATGCAACAGGTGTATAGCGAAGGCGTAGTCACAGCCATGTCCCAGGCCAGCGATGCGCAGCAGGTGGCCGATGAGCTGGCGTGCCAGTTGTTGCACCCGTACCTGGGGTTCGTGCTGTTCTTCTGCTCTGCCACCTATGACCTGCAGGCCCTCGGCCAGGCCCTGCAACACAGTTTCGGTGGTGTCCGCGTGGTGGGTTGCACCAGCGCCGGCGAGATCACGCCCCAGGGTTACGGGCGCAATTGCGTGACGGCGGTGGGGTTTGACCATGCGCACTTTTCCATTGCCACCGAACTGATCGACCAGGTCGAGCACTTCAGCCTGATCGACGCGCAACAAATGGTCGAACGCCTAGTGGGTGGCTGTCGCAGCAACACCCTGGCCCCGATCAAGGGCAACAGCTTTGCCTTGACCCTGCTCGACGGCCTGTCCAGCCGCGAAGAAATGGTCCTCGCCGCCCTGAGCGCAGCGCTCGGCGATATCCCGCATTTCGGCGGTTCGGCCGGCGATGACAACCACCTGACCCACACCCACGTGTATTTCGACGGCGCCTTCCACAGCGGCGCGGCTGTCGTGGTGCTGGTCAATACCTGGCTGGACTTCGAGGTGTTCACCACCCACCACATCCTGCCCTTGGCACACAAACTGGTGGTGACAGGCGCGGACAGCGCGTCGCGGCGGGTCTTTGAGTTGAATGCCGAACCTGCCGCCGAGGAGTACGCACGGCATATCGGCGTGGCCGTTGCACAGTTGGATCACCGGATCTTCGCCGCCCATCCGTTGGCGGTGCGTATCAACGAGCAGTACTACGTGCGGGCGATCCAGCAGGTCCACGATGACTTGAGCCTGAGTTTCTACTGCGCGGTGGAAAACGGCATCGTCCTCACCGCCATGACCCCGGGGCCGATCCTGCCCAACCTGCAGACCCTGTTCGACGGTCTGCAAGCGCGTCTCGGCGACCTGCTGCTGACCATCGGCTGCGACTGTTTCCTGCGGCGCCTGGAGCTGGAAGAGCACGGCACCCTGGAGCCGATCGGCGCCTTTTTGCGTGAGCAACGGGTGATGGGGTTCAACACCTACGGAGAACAGTTCAATGGCATGCACATCAACCAGACCTTTACCGGGGTCGCCATTGCCCGTGGTCGAAGCTCTGGACAGCGCTGAACTGCACGCGCAGATCCGCGCCCTGCAGCAGGACAATCGCAAGCTGGCGCGGATCAACGCCGCGCTGATCGAGCGCGTCGAATCCGGCGCGACCCGTGGCAACGACCCTTATGCGGCGTTCCAGCATTCGGTGGTGCTGGCCGAGCAGGTGCGCGAACGTACCGACGCGCTCAACCAGGCTATGGCCGAACTCAAGGCCAGCAACCATCTGCTGCGCGATGCACGGTTGCGCGCGGAAACCGCCCACCAGCATTTGATTGATGCCATCGAGAGCATTTCCGATGCCTTTGTGCTGTTCGACCAGCACCAAAATATTGTGTTGTTCAACAGCCGCTTCCAGGGGTTCTGGAGCAACAGCCCGGTGCAGATTGTCGCGGGTATGGGCCTGCGCGAGGTCAAACGGCTGATGACGGTCAACGGCCTGTTCACCGAAGAGGCCCACGGGCACGCTGATGAAACCCTGTTTTACCGTCTGGATAACGGCCGTTGGCTGCAAGTCAGCGAGCGGCCGACCCAGGACGGTGGGCGAGTGATTCTGTTTACCGACATCACTGACGTCAAACTGGCGGAAACCCTGCGCCGTGAACAGGCCGTCGCGCAGAAATCCCAGGAAAGCGAACGCTGGATCCGCCTGATCACCGACCATGTGCCGGCGTTGATTGCCTACCTCAATGCCGATCTGGTCTACGAGTTCACCAACAAGGTCTACGAGCAATGGTATTGCTGGGCGCAGGGCGCGATGCTCGGCAAAAGCCTGCGCCAGGCCCACAGCGAACAGCATTACCAGCGCCTGGAAGCCTACGTGGCGCAGGCGCTGGCGGGGGAGAGCGTGACCTTCGAGTTCGCCGAAACCAATATCAACCATCAGGAGCGCTACATGCTGCGTTCCTATGTGCCCAACCGCCTGGCCAGTGGCGAGGTGGTGGGGATCTTTGTGCTGATCCGCGACATCACCGAACGCCGGCGCACCGCCGAGGCCCTGCACCAGGCTTATCAGAACCTGGAACTGCGAGTGCGCGAGCGCACCGCCGAACTGACTTCGCTCAACGACCAACTGCTGCAGGAAATCGACGAGCGCCGCCGCGTGGAGTCGCGCCTGCGCGAAGCCAAGCTGGAAGCCGAGCAGGCCAACCTGTCGAAAACCAAGTTTCTGGCGGCGGTCAGCCATGACCTGCTGCAACCGCTGAATGCCGCCCGCTTGTTTACTGGGGCCTTGCTGGAGCGGCGTGACCCGGTGGCCAACGAGACCCTGGTGCGCAACGTCAGCAATTCCCTGGAAGACGTGGAAAACCTGCTGGGCACCCTGGTGGATATTTCCAAGCTCGACGCCGGGGTGATCAAGGCCGATATCGCACCGTTTGCCTTGAGCGAACTGCTGGACAACCTCGCCGCCGAATACACCCAAGTGGCGCGCAGCGAAGGCTTGCAGCTGCACTTTATTGGCTGCTCGGCCCTGGTGCGCAGCGATATCCAGCTGCTCGCCAGAATCTTGCGCAACCTGTTGAGCAATGCCATCCGTTACACCTACGGCGGGCGCGTGGTGTTGGGTTGTCGGCGTGAGCATCAGCGGTTGTCGATCCAGGTCTGGGACACTGGTATGGGCATCGCCGAGGAGCGTTTGGAGGAGATTTTCCAGGAGTTCAAGCGCGGCGATGTGCAACGCCCGGACCAGGATCGTGGGTTGGGCCTGGGGTTGGCGATTGTGGAAAAAATCGCGCGGATCCTCGGGCACCGGATCAGCGTGCGCTCCTGGCCGGGCAAGGGCTCGATGTTCAGTGTGGAGGTGCCGTTGAGCAGCACCGCACCCAGGGTCTTGCCTATGCCGGTGATGAGCGAGCCGATGCTGGAGCGTTTGCAGGGCGCCCGGGTGTGGGTGCTGGATAACGACGCGGCGATCTGTGCCGGTATGCGTACCTTGCTTGAAGGCTGGGGCTGCCAGGTGATTACCGCCTTGTCCGAACAGGACCTGGCACGCCAGGTGGATAACTACCATGCCCAGGCGGACTTGCTGATTGCTGATTACCACCTGGATGACGAACAGAACGGCGTGGACGCGGTGGCCAGGATCAATGCGCGGCGGGCCAGTGCCATTCCGGCGATGATGATCACCGCCAATTACAGCAACGAGCTGAAACTGCAAATCCGCGAGCTGGGGCATACCCTGATGCACAAGCCGGTGCGGCCGATGAAACTCAAGACTGCCATGAGCCACCTCTTGGGCCGTCCCTGACATGCCCTCGATCAAAATGTGGGAGCGGGCTTGCCCGCGATAGCGGTGGGTCAGGCAAATAAATGCTGAATGACACACCGTTATCGTGGCGTAGGTATCTACACAGGTCTTTTCTGGGGGTGTGTACATATCCGTTGCTGCGGTCATGGCCACTTAGGGTTCCGCCCTTACGGCGGCTCACTTTGGAAAAGCCCCAAAGTAAGCAAAGGGCTTTTGCCCCACCACTCGGCACCTCGCCTAGGCTCGGTGTGCCCGTCATCCGACATTGATTTGGGGGGCCGCCGCGATGGGCCATCCATGGCCCAGCGCGGCTAACCCGGCGTCCTGCCGGGTTACCCCCCAAATCAAAATCGGATGACGGCCAGCGTGGTTTAACGGGACGCCTCAGATCAAGATCAAGATCAAAAGCAAAGCGAGGCGGCCTTAAAGCCGACCTGATCTTCGAATCGTACGCGTACCCCTGTGGGAGCTCAGTTGTAAGGAAAATCAGCGCCGCAGGTAGGAGCCGAAGTCGATATCTCCAGCGCTAAGGATCGCCTGCACCCGGTTATGTACGTTCAACTTGCGCAGAATCGCCGACACATGGGCCTTCACCGTGGTCTCGGCAATTTCCAGGGTGTAGGCAATCTGCTTGTTCGACTCGCCCTTGGTCATCCGCTCCAACACCAGCAACTGCTTGCGTGTAAGGGCCTGCAGCAGTTCCGGGGCAAAGGCCGGGTTGTCGTGCATGCGCCGCTGGCCGGGGTTTTTCTGGGTGCGGATGATGTCGGGCGGCAGGTACACGTTGCCATTGAGGATCTGCTGGATCGCTTCGGTCATCTGCGCCCGTGGCGAGGATTTGGTGATAAAGCCCACCGCGCCATAGGTGATGGCTTGCAGCACGATCTGCTTGTCCTGTTCGGCCGAGACGATCACCACCGGTATGGTCGGCGCTTCGTTGCGCAGGTTGATCAGGCCGTTGAGGCCGTGCATGCCGGGCATGTTCAGGTCCAGCAGGATCAGGTCGAGGTCGTCGTGCTCCTGGGTCAGGGCCAGGGCGCTGTCCAGGTCGGCAGTTTCCATCACTTCGCTGCCGGCAAAACCGTCGCTGATGACGTTATGGATCGCTTCGCGAAACAGCGGGTGATCGTCGGCAATCAGAATTTTATACATGGCCGTTCACCTTTTTATTGTGATGTTTCAGGGGGCAAGCTCAAAGGGCTCTGGGTGTGCCGCGGCGACGGGCAGCTTGGCGGCCTCCCACGCGTCCAGGCCATCGCGATACCAATACACAGTGTTATAGCCCAAGGCTTTGGCCCGTTTTACCGCGTTCCAACTCAACCAGCAATCGGCGCGGCAGTAGAACACCAAGGGGTGGGCAAGGTGACCGTCGGTGTAGGTGTACAGGTGGCGGGCAAAGTAGCTCTGCCACTCGGGCGTCAGCTCGCCATCGCCGGTATTGGCCAGCCAGTGGCTGCCGGGCAGGTTGGCGTGGGGCTGGTCTTCGATGAACTGGCCGTGCAGCCATTGCCGGCGGTAGACGTCGATCAGCACCGGGCGCGGCTGTTGCGCCAGCAGGGTTTGCAGGGCCTGGGTATCGACGATGGTCGCGCCCGGCAGGTGTTCGGGGGTGGGGCTGCGATAGAGGTTGATGCGGTAGCCGTCGCGGGAAAACAGCGCGGTTGGCGGCTGGGCAGCAGCCAGCAGCGGGGTCAACGACAGCACGGCAGCCAGAGTCAGTCGGGCGGGCAGCATGGCAGGTACGATCCTTATAGTTATGCGCCTATTACATGCCAGTCGCGCTGCCTTGGGAATGCGACGATAGACAGCAAAACCAGTACCAAAGTAGTAAATCAGCCGGCGCTTGAGGGCTCTAGCATGAAAGTACCGGTCATCCTCAGGAGTTGTACGATCATGCGAATTCTCAAGGCGCTGCTCTTGCCGTTTTTGCTGATTGTCAGCCTGATCGGCGTGGACAAGCTCCACGGCCCGCGACCGGCGCCGCTGCTGGTGATGCCGGCGCATGCCTCATGAATATCCTGTTGGTAGACAAGCACGCCGTGGTGCGCCTGGGTTACAGCAGCCTGTTGCGGGCGCTGCTACCGGGCGTGGAGGTGCGCGAGGCGGGCACTGGCGAGGAGGCGCTGGCGCGGGTGCAGGAGGCGGTGCCGAACCTGGTGATCACCGGTTTTGGCCTGCCGGGCATCAGCGGCTTGGAGACCACTCGCCGCCTGCGCCAGCGCCTGCCGCAATTGCGCGTGCTGTTTTTCAGCCAGCATCAGGAACTGCCCCTGGTACGCCAGGCCCTGGAGGCCGGTGCGTCGGGCTATATCACCAAGGGCGCGACGCCTGCGGTGATGAATGAAGCGGTGCAGCGCATCCTCGACGGCCACACCTATATCGAACAGGCCCTGGCCACCGAGCTGGCCTACCACCCGGTCGATCATCGCCTGCAGGGCATGACGGCCCGCGAGCTGGAAATTTTCCTGATGCTGGCCAAGGGCACACCCACCCGGGCCATTGCCGATCAACTGAGTATCAGCAGCAAGACCGTGTCCAATCACCTGACCTTGCTCAAGAGCAAATTGCAGGTCAGCTCCCATGCGGAGCTGGTGCATGTGGGGATTGATATGGGCGTGGTGCGGGCGGCGGGATAAGTCGCTCCTCTGCAGGAGCCGGCAAGCCCGCGCCTGCAAAAGTTAACGGTCCCAGGTGGTGGGGCAATCCTTGCAGCCCTCCATATTCGCGTCCTGGAAGTTTGCATAGTGCTGGCGGGTGCCGGTGAGGGTGGCCTGTTCCAGGTTGCTTTCACCGAACTTGGCCTCTTGCAGGTTGGCGTCGCTCAGGTCCGCACCTTGCAGGTCAGCTTTGCTCAGCCAGGTCATTTCCAGGTCCGCTGCACGCAGGTTGGCCTTGTGCAGCTTGGCCCCCGACAACCGCGCAAATTGCAGGTAAGCCGCGCTGAGGTTGGCGTTTTCAAATTGCGCGCCCTGGGCAAACATGCCCCAGCCTTGCACGGCCATCAAAGTGGCCCCGCTGAAATCTGCCAGGCGCAGGTTGGCTTGCTGCAGGCTGGCGCGGGTCAGGTTGGCGCCTTGCAGTTGGGCTTTTTCCAGGTTGGCCAGGTCGAGGTTCGCGTGGCGCAGGTCGGCCTCGCGCAGATCGGCCCCGGCCAGGTTCATTTTGCTCAAGTCCTGGTTGCGCAGGTTGGCGCCCTTGAGGTTGGCGCCGGGGCATTGGCTGTGGGGGGCGAGGGTGCAGCCGTTGATGACCAGGGGTTGGTCGTCGCCGTCGTCGGCGTAGGCCAGGGGGAGGGAGAGCAGGAGTAGCAGGGGCAGGTAGTTCATGGCAGGGACCTCGTGGTGGCCGTTGGGGCGCGGAGCGCCCTGGGAGGCATTCCCACGCAGAGCGTGGGAACGATCATCAACGGGGGGTTATTTTTGCGCGGTTTTGTTATCCCAACTCGGGATTTTGAACACCCAGAACGACCCGCCCTGTGCCACCGGTTTGGTCAGCTCGGCCATGTCGCCGCCCCACAACGGCACGGCGCCGCCGTAGCCAACGGTCACGCCGATGTATTGCTCGCCATCCTGTTCCCAGGTGATCGGTGGGGAGACGATGCCGCTGCCGGTCTGGAACTTCCACAGCTCCTTGCCGGTTTTTGCGTCGAAGGCTTTGAAGAAACCGTCGCCGGTGCCGGTGAACACCAGGTTGCCCTTGGTCGCCAGCACGCCGGCCCACAATGGCAGGGCCTCCTTGTGCTCCCACACCACCTTGCCGGTGGTCGGGTTCATCGCGCGCAGGGTGCCGACGTGGTCGTCATACATGCGCTTGATACGGAAGCCCATGCCCAGGTACGCCGAGCCCTTCTTGTAGTTGACCTCTTCGGTCCAGTATTCCTCTTTCCACTGGTTGCCGGGGATGTAGAACAGGCCGGTGTCCTGGCTGTAGGCCATGGGGTTCCAGTTCTTGCCACCGAGGAACGGCGGCGAGACTTCCACCGGCTTGCCCTTGGTTTCACCCGGCAGCGGCTTGGCCGGACGCTGGCCTTCGTTTTCCACGGGGCGGCCGGTCTTCAGGTCGATATGACTGGCCCAGGTGATGTTGTCGACGAACGGGAAGGCGTTCTGCAGCTTGCCGTTGTTACGGTCCACCACGTAGAAGAAGCCGTTGCGGTCAGCGTGGCCGGTGGCCTTGACCACTTTGCCGTCCTTGTCCTTGTAGTCGAACAGCACCAGTTCGTTGTTGCCGGAGAAGTCCCAGGCATCGTTTGGCGTGTGCTGGTAGAACCACTTCACTTCGCCGGTGCTTGGGTCAACACCCACTTGGCCTGAGGTATAGAGGCTGTCGAAGTCGTGGGGGTTGCCATCCTTGGAAGTACGCGCCCAGGTGTTCCACGGGCCGGGGTTGCCGGCGCCGACGATGATGGTGTTGGTCTCGGCATCGAAACTGGCGCTCTGCCAAGGGGCACCGCCGCCGTGGCTCCAGGCTTCGACCTTGCCGGTTTCGGTGGTCGGATCATCCGGCCAGGACGGTGCTTTCACATCGCCGGTGGTGGTGCTGTCCTTGCCATTCAGGCGGCCCATGTGGCCTTCGACGAACGGGCGCATCCACACTTCTTCGCCGGTGTCCGGGTCGCGGGCAAACAACTGGCCGACCACGCCGAATTCATCGCCGGAGCTGCCGTGGATCAGCAGGACCTTGCCGGTGACCTTGTCTTTGATCAGCACCGGGGCGCCGGTCATGGTGTAGCCGGCGGCGTGGTCGCCGAATTTCTTGTTCCACACCACTTTGCCGGTGTTTTTATCGAGGGCGATCAGGCGCGCATCGAGGGTGCCGAAGTAGATCTTGTCGCCAAAAATCGCGGCCCCGCGGTTGACCACGTCACAGCACGGGCGGATGTTGTCGGGCAGGCGGTGGTTGTAGGTCCACAGGCGCTTGCCGGTCTTGGCGTCGAGGGCGAACACCCGGGAGTAGGAGCCGGTGACATACACCACGCCGTCGTTGACGATGGCCTGGGACTCCTGGCCGCGCTGCTTCTCGTCACCGAACGAGTACGACCAGGCCGGGGTGAGCTTGAACACGTTCTTGTCGTTGACCTGGGCCAGGGGGCTCCAGCGCTGGGCGTTGGTGCCCATGCCGTATTGCAGCACGTCCTTGGTGGTCAGGTGGTCGTTGGCAATGTCTTCCCAGGTGACGTTGCGCGTCTGCTTTGCAGGTTCGGCAGCGGCGAAGCTCGCCGCACTCAAGGACAGGCTGCCGACCAGCAGGAAAGCCTGCACGGCAAGGCTCAGCGGCGAGAGGGCGGGTAGCGATCTTATTGTCATGGTTGCAGTTCCCAGTGGAGGTTTTGGCCTGCACAGGTTGCTGGCTGGACGGTGCCCGCGGATACGGAAAATATCCCGGTGTGGCCGGGACAATTTCCCGAACCGCATCTGATTTAGCAGGGGCCCGCAAGCCTTACTACGAAGGGAGTAGAGCTCGGCCACCAAAGCAGCATACGGGCCCTGGCGAGGCGTTCCTATGATGGTTGCCATAGCCTCTGTAGAGAGGTTTTGCGTGCAATCCTGAGGGGACAATAATGACAACAAAACGCAACGCCTTGCTGGTTGCCGGCCTGTTGGCCGGGGTGATCGGTGCAGGCTCCGTCTGGGCTCACGGCAACGTGACGCCAACTGCCGTGGAAACCCAAGGCCTGACCCCGATCAAGGACGCCGGCGTACCGCTGGATGCCGATGGCTGGGCGGCGGTGAACCCGTATCGCCAGTCGCCGGAACACGCCAAGGCCGTCGAAGTGGGGGCCTCGGCCTATAACCAGAACTGCGCCGCGTGCCACGGTCTGGAAGCCAAGTCCGGTGGGATCGCCCCCGACCTGCGCATGCTCGATGAGGGCGATGCCGGGGACGAATGGTTCGTCGAACGGGTGCGCCACGGCGCCGTGCGCGATGGTCGGGTGTACATGCCGAAAATGGCCGACTACCTGAGCCAGGAAGCCTTGTGGGCGGTACGCACTTATCTTGATAGCGTGCACGTCGAGGAGTAAGCCATGGGCTGGCGTGCACGTTGGCTGTTGGCTTGCTGGTTGCCAGTGGCCGCCTACGGGATGGACCCCGGCAAAGACCCGGTGCCATCGGTGATGTGGAGCTATTTCCACCAGCAGTTCCTCGGCAATGCGCCGTTTGTCTTTGATGAACGGGTCAAGCTGCTGGCGCCGCCATTTGCCGAAGATGCGCGGCAGGTGCCCCTGGAAATCGACGCTCGCGCCTTCAAGGGCCAGGTGGTGAAAATCATCGCCTGGGCCGAACTCAATCCACTGCCGAAAATCGTCGACTTTCAGCCGGGCGAGGGCGTGTTGCCGTGGTTGGCGATCCGCGTCCGGATCGAGCAGGCCACGCCGTTGCGCGCCGCCGTGTTGACCAAGGATGGCCTGTGGCATGTGGGGTCGACCCTGATCGACGCCGCCGGCGGCGGCTGTACCGCGCCCAGCGTGGTGCGCAGCCAGCCGGGCTGGGAAGAACACCTGGGGGAAGTGTTGGGCGGTCGTTACCCCCGCGAGGATTTCAGCCGGCTGCGCCTGCAGGTAGCACACCCAATGGACAATGGCATGGTCAGCGGCATCCCTGAGTTCTACATCAACCACGCCGAACTGCGCGACGCCCAGGACCGGGTGTTGGCGCGCCTGGAGCTATTTGCGGCGGTCAGCGAGAACCCCGACCTGGCGTTTGACCTGCAAGGCGCCGGGCCGGTGCGCCTGCTGTTGCGCGATACCAGCGGTAGTGAATTCGCCGGGGCCATCCCATGAAGTGGCTATTACTGCTGTTACTCGGCCTGGGCCTGCCCGCGCTGGCCGACCTCGACTACGCCCTCAAGCCCCGGCAGATCGCCGCCGACACCTGGCTGCTGGAAGGCAGCACGGATAATTTCGCCAGGGCCAACGGCGGCAACATCGTCAATACCGGGTTTATCGTGACCCAGGCCGGGGTGGTGGTGATCGACACCGGGCCGTCCCGGCGTTACGGCGAAGCATTGCGCCAGGCGATTGCCACGGTCACCGACAAGCCAGTGATCCAGGTCTTGTTGACCCATCATCACCCCGACCATGTGCTGGGCAACCAGGCGTTCAAGGATGTGCCGATCGCTGCGCTGGCAGGCACCACCACGCTGCTGCGTGAACAGGGCGATGGCATGGCGGAAAACCTGTACCGCATGGTCGGCGACTGGATGCGCGGCACCGAAGTGCTGCTGCCCAGCCAGACGTTGAGCCCCGGAGTGCAGACCGTCGGCGGCCACGCTTTGCGATTGTTGAGCCTGAGCGGCCATACCGGCGCCGACCTGGCGATTTTCGACGAGACCACCGGCGTGCTGTTTGCCGGCGACCTGGTGTTTTACCAGCGCGCCCTGACCACCCCCAACACCCCGGGTCTGGCGGTATGGCTGGCGGATATCGCCACCCTGCAAGGCCTGCCCTGGAAACTGATCGTGCCCGGCCATGGCCCGGTGGCCAGCGATGCCCAACCCTTCGCACAAATGCGTGATTACCTGGGCTGGCTCGACCAACTCATGGCCACCGGTGCTGCCAACGGCAGTGCCATGGTCGAGATGATCCGCAGCCCCATTCCCGAACGTTTTGCGGCCATCAGCCTGAGCCGCTACGAACTGATCCGCAGTGTCAGCCACCTGTATCCCCGCTATGAACGCGCTCAGATGCAACGGATAGATCAATAACAACATCCCCCGAAAGAGGCCTCATCATGATCTACGCACAACCTGGCACCCCCGGCGCCATCGTCACCTTCAAGCCGCGCTACGGTAACTTTATCGGTGGCGAGTTTGTGGCCCCGGTCAACGGTGAATACTTCACCAACACCTCGCCAGTGACTGGCGAGGTGATTGCCGAATTCCCGCGCTCCAGCGCCGCCGATATCGACAAGGCCCTGGACGCTGCGCATGCTGCCGCCGACGCCTGGGGCAAGACCTCGGCCCAGGACCGCGCCCTGGTGCTGCTGAAAATTGCCGACCGCATCGAGCAGCACCTGGAAGTGTTGGCCGTGACCGAGACCTGGGACAACGGCAAGGCCGTGCGCGAGACCCTGAATGCCGACGTGCCATTGGCCGCCGACCACTTCCGTTACTTCGCCGGCTGCATCCGCGCCCAGGAAGGCGGCGCCGCCGAGATCAACGAACTGACTGCGGCCTATCATTTCCATGAGCCCCTGGGCGTGGTCGGGCAGATCATCCCGTGGAACTTTCCGTTGCTGATGGCCGCCTGGAAACTCGCCCCGGCCCTGGCCGCTGGCAACTGCATCGTGCTCAAGCCGGCCGAGCAGACGCCGCTGTCGATCATGGTGTTTGCCGAGCTGATCGCCGACCTGTTGCCGGCCGGCGTGTTGAACATCGTCCAGGGTTTTGGCCGCGAAGCCGGTGAGGCCCTGGCCACCAGCAAGCGCATCGCCAAGATCGCTTTCACCGGCTCCACCCCGGTGGGTGCGCACATCATGCATGCGGCGGCCGAGAACATTATTCCGTCCACCGTCGAGCTGGGCGGCAAGTCGCCGAATATCTTCTTTGAAGACATCATGCAGGCGGAGCCGGCCTTCATCGAGAAAGCCGCCGAGGGCCTGGTGCTGGCGTTCTTCAACCAGGGCGAAGTGTGCACCTGCCCGTCGCGGGCGCTGGTGCAGGAGTCGATCTACGAGCCGTTCATGGCCGAGGTCATGAAGAAGATCGTCAAGATCAAACGCGGCAACCCGCTGGACACCGAGACCATGGTCGGCGCCCAGGCGTCCGAGCAGCAGTACGACAAGATCCTCTCGTACCTGACCATCGCCCAGGAAGAGGGCGCCGAACTGCTGGCCGGTGGCGCCGCCGAACACCTGGCGGGCGACCTGTCCAGCGGCTTTTACATCCAGCCGACCCTGCTCAAGGGCCACAACAAAATGCGCGTGTTCCAGGAAGAAATCTTCGGCCCGGTGGTGGGTGTGACCACCTTCAAGGACGAAGCCGAAGCCCTGGCGATTGCCAACGACAGCGAATTCGGCCTGGGTGCCGGGCTGTGGACCCGCGATATCAACCGCGCCTACCGCATGGGCCGGGCGATCAAGGCCGGGCGTGTGTGGACCAACTGCTATCACCTGTACCCGGCGCATGCTGCGTTTGGTGGCTACAAGAAGTCTGGGGTAGGGCGTGAGAACCACAAGATGATGCTCGATCATTACCAGCAGACCAAGAACCTGTTGGTGAGCTACGACATCAACCCGCTGGGGTTCTTCTGATCGCCTGATTGAACTGCCAGCTTCCACCCTTTGATGGGTAGACATCAGCCTCCCTGCTTGAAATGCAATCAAGTGTGGGAGCTGGCTTGTCGGATCGCCGCATCGCTGCGATGGTGGTGTATCAGTCGATAAATGTACTGGCCGACCCGCCGCCATCGCAGGCAAGCCAGCTCCCACAGGGGGGAATGCAGCTTCGCGCTCTGGCATTGCTGTTGCTCTGCTGTTGATCTGGCTTTTGATCTTGATCTCAGGCGCCCCGTTAAACCACGCTGGCCGCAGGCAGGTATTGCGCAGTGGGCACCCCGGCATGGATGCCGGGGTAGCCGCGACACGGCCATGGATGGCCGATCGCGGCGGGCCCACGGAGCAATGCCTGACTGCGGGCATGCCGAGCCTAGGCGAGGCACCGAGTGGTGGGGCAAGAGCCCTTTTGGTTACTTTTGGGGCTCTTTTCCAAAAGTGACCCGCCGTAAGGGCGGAACCAATAGCCGCCGTTACCGCAGCAACGGATATGTACACAAACCTAAGAACCACGAAAGAGATATGTAGTTACCTATGGCCATTGCAGGCAAGCCAACTCCCACAGTTTGATCCATGTCCATCCGAGACTAACGACTGCGACCGGTTCGTTCGAAAGTAGCATTCGCTCGCCAGCCCACCCATGTATTAATGCCTGTACCGGACTCTCCCGGTATAACAAGAGGAACGCTCCCATGTGGACCAAACCCGCCTACACCGACCTGCGTATCGGCTTTGAAGTGACCATGTATTTCGCCAACCGCTGAAACCATCCCAGGAGCCGGCCTGCCGGCTCCTGCAGGGATAAGGGCTAGCCCATTGGTCTGATTGCATTCGCCAGCGGATGCGTTAGTGTGGCCCGTATCTTCCAAAACAATAAAAACAGGCTTTCCAATGAGCCATAGCCTCAGCCAATTGCGTAAATTCGTCTCCCCAGAAATCATCTTCGGCGCCGGTTCCCGGCACAATGTCGGCAATTACGCCAAGACCTTTGGTGCGCGCAAGGTCCTGGTGGTCAGCGACCCGGGTGTGGTCGCTGCCGGTTGGGTCACGGATGTCGAGGCCAGCCTGCAGGCCCTGGGGATCGAGTACTGCCTGTACACCGCGGTGTCACCCAACCCGCGTGTCGAAGAAGTGATGCAGGGCGCCGAGGTCTACCGCGAGAACCATTGCGATGTGATCGTCGCCGTCGGCGGCGGCAGCCCGATGGATTGCGGCAAGGCCATCGGTATTGTGGTCGCCCATGGGCGCAGCATTCTTGAGTTCGAAGGGGTGGACACCATCCGCGTGCCCAGCCCGCCGCTGATCCTGATCCCGACCACCGCCGGCACCTCGGCCGATGTGTCGCAGTTCGTGATCATTTCCAATCAGCAGGAACGCATGAAGTTTTCCATCGTCAGTAAGGCAGTGGTGCCGGATGTGTCGCTGATCGACCCGGAAACCACCGCCAGCATGGACCCGTTCCTCTCGGCCTGTACCGGGATCGACGCGCTGGTGCATGCCATCGAAGCCTTTGTGTCCACCGGCCACGGCCCACTGACCGACCCCCATGCGCTGGAAGCCATGCGCCTGATCAATGGCAACCTGGTGCAGATGATCGCCAACCCCGGCGATATCGCCCTGCGCGAGAAAATCATGCTCGGCAGCATGCAGGCCGGCCTGGCGTTTTCCAATGCGATCCTCGGCGCGGTGCATGCCATGTCCCACAGCCTGGGCGGCTTTCTCGACTTGCCCCATGGCCTGTGCAACGCGGTGCTGGTGGAGCATGTGGTGGCGTTCAACTACAACTCGGCGCCGGAACGGTTCAAGGTGATTGCCGAGACCTTCGGCATCGACTGCCGGGGCCTCAACCACCGGCAGATCTGCGGGCGGCTGGTGGAGCACCTGATTGCCCTCAAGCACGCCATCGGCTTCCATGAAACTCTCGGCCTGCACGGGGTGCGGGTGGCAGATATTCCGTTTTTGTCGCAACACGCCATGCATGACCCGTGCATCCTGACCAACCCGCGTGAGTCGAGCCAGCGTGACGTCGAGGTCGTCTATGGCGAAGCTCTCTGACGACCAGCAGCGGGCTCTGGCCGGGCTGTTGGGGCTGGGCGATCACTCGGCGCGCAAGAGCCACTACCCGGAGCTGACGGCGCGGCTGGATGAACTGGAGGCCGAGCGCAAACGCTATATCCGCCTCAACGATGAGCTGGAACAGCGGGTGGCGGCGCGCACCGATGAGCTGCTCGAAGCCAACCACAACCTGCAACAGCAGATCGCCCGGCGCGAACAGACTGAACAAGACCTGCGCGACGCCCGTGACGCCGCCCAGGCCGCCAATCGCAGCAAGGACAAGTACCTGGCCGCCGCCAGCCATGACCTGCTGCAACCGCTCAACGCGGCGCGGCTGTTGATCTCTACCCTGCGTGAACGCAACCTGCCCAGTGTCGAGCAAGTGCTGGTGGAGCGCACCCATCAGGCCCTGGAAGGGGCCGAGGACCTGCTGACCGACTTGCTGGATATCTCGCGCCTGGACCAGGCGGCGGTCAAGCCGGACGTGGCGCTGTACCGCCTGGATGAGCTGTTTGCGCCGCTGGTGTCGGAGTTCCATTCGGTGGCCCAGGCGGCGGGCCTCAAGCTGCGGGCGCGCACTGCCGGCTACGCGATCCGCACGGACTTGCGCTTGATGACGCGTATTTTGCGCAACTTCCTCAGCAATGCCTGCCGCTACACCGATGAGGGTTGCATCCTGTTGGGCGCGCGGCGACGCGGTGATCGCCTGCGCCTGGAGGTCTGGGACACCGGGCGCGGAATTGCGGCGGACCGGTTGAGCTCGATCTTTTTGGAGTTCAACCAACTCGATGTCGGCCGCGCCGCGGATCGCAAGGGCGTTGGGTTGGGCCTGGCGATTGTCGAGCGTATCGCGCTGATTCTGGGTTACCCGGTGGCAGTACGCTCATGGCCGGGGCGCGGCTCGATGTTCAGCATCGAGGTGCCGTTGAGTGCCGAGGTACCCCTGGCCATCAGTCAGTTGCCGACACAGCCGAGCACCGGTAATCCGTTGCCCGGGCGGCGCCTGCTGGTGATCGATAACGAGCTGAGCATCCTTGAAAGCATGCGCGCGCTGCTCGGGCAGTGGGGCTGCGAGGTGGTGACCGCCACCGACCAGGCCGGTGCCTTGCTGGCGTTGCAGGGCCGGGCGCCGGAGCTGATCCTGGCTGACTATCACCTCGACCATGGGGTGGTGGGGTGTGCGGTGGTCAAGCAGTTGCGCGAGCATTTCGCCCAGAACATTCCCGCTGTGATTATCACGGCGGACCGCACCGACCAGTGCCGCCGCGCCCTGCGCCGCCTGGAAGCACCGTTGCTGAACAAACCGGTCAAGCCAGGTAAGTTGCGGGCGGTGTTGAGCCAGTTACTGGGGTAGGGCAATACTCCCTGCTCTTGTACGGGGCTATCGTTAAAAATTCTTTCGCTCTGAATAAAAATTACATGCTGTGTGTTTCTGTAAAAGCAGCACAAACTTTGCCTTATTCCACTGTCATTTAAATAGATGGTGATTTAAGGAGCGCTCCATGCAGTCGATTTTTCATCTGGCCTACCATGTTCGCGATTTGGAAGTTTCACGTCAGTTCTACTGTGACTTGCTGGGTTGCGCACAAGGGCGCAGCACGGATACATGGATGGACGTGAATTTCTTCGGGCATCAATTATCCCTGCACCTGGGTGAGCCCTTTGCCGTCACTGATACAGGCAGGGTCGGCGACCATCTGGTACCGATGCCTCATCTGGGGGTGTTGCTGGAGATGCCGGACTGGCTGGTGTTAAAGGACCGTTTGATCGCGGGCGGGGTGAAGTTTGTCCTCGCCCCTTATCTACGCTTTGCCGGCGGACCGGGCGAGCAGGCAACCCTGTTCTTCCTGGATCCGGCCGGCAATCCCATCGAGATAAAAGGCTTCTGTGATTTGCAATCGGCGTTCGCTGTTTAACGCATGTTACGCAAACGACGTTAAGTTGATTTAAGTCTTTTGGGCACGCCAGCCAACGGTAGGACGTGAACTCGTCAAGTTGCTCAATGGCTGCGACGGAACCTGGAGCGCGTGCGCATCCCGGAGCAGGCCCACAAGTTGCCGGGGCAATTGTCGGGCGGCCAGCAACAGCGCGTGGCGATTACCCGTGCCCTGTGCATGAAGCCGAAAATCATACTGTTCGACGAGCCGACCTCGGCGCCCAATGACTTCTTCGACAACCCGCAGATTTTGCATTGAGCCCTTGGGCAGACAGGCCTGTAACAGAGGAATGCCATGTACCGTTTTGATCATTTGGATGCCACCACCCTGGCACAGCGGGTCTGTGCGGGTGAGGTGAGCGAAGAGACAGTCGCCGCACACTTCCTTGGGTGTGCCGAGGCCCAGGAGTCGACAATACAGGCCTTTGTTTCGTTCGACCCCGACGCGGTTCGTGCTCAAGCGAGGCAATTGACCGGGACGCGTGCCCGAGGTCTGTTGGCAGGTGTTCCGGTGGGGGTCAAAGATAACTACGACACCGTGGATCATCCCACCGCTTTTTACTCGCCGATCTATGAGGACAACCGCCCGTCCCGTGACGCACAGGTTGTCTCGCTGCTGCGCCAGGCGGGGGCGCTGATTATGGGCAAGACCCATACCACCGAATTCGCCTATATGCACACCGGGCCGACGCGCAATCCCCGGGACCCCCGACGCACGCCTGGGAGTTCGAGTGCGGGCTCGGCGGCGGGGCTGGCGGCTGGATTCTTTCCCATCGCCCTGGGTACGCAGACGGCCGGATCATTGATCAAACCTGCCGCTTACTGTGGGGTGCACGCCTTCAAACCCAGCTATGGGCTGGTCTCGCTTGAGGGGGTCAAGCCACTGGCTCCGAGTTTCGACACGGCCGGCTGGTTTGGGCGTTCGGTGCGTGACTTGAGCCTGATTGCGCAAGTCCTGATCCCGGGGTTCCCGGCGCGCCCCGCGGAAAGCCCGCTACGGTCGTTGGGTTTTTGCCGTACGGCGCGCTGGGATCAGGTGGACAAGGACGTGGCCCTGGCACTGGAAGCCGCTATGGATACGCTGCGTGCGGCAGGGCACCGAGTGAGCGAGGTGGTGTTGCCCGAGGGGTTTGCCAGAGTGTTTGATGACCATCTGCTGATAAACGATTGTGAGGGCGCCCGCTCATTGGCCGCTGAGCTCAATCGACATCCGGACAAGATGAGCATGGAAATCCTCGATATGTTCGCCCGCGCCGAGCGGACCAGTTGGGAGCAAGAGTCAGCGGCCAAGAGGCGTCTGGCACAGTTGGCGCCGGTGCTGGAGGAGATATTCAGCCCGTTTGACGCCGTCCTGGGGGCGAGCTGCGGCATCGTCGCCCCGTTGGGCCTTGGCGCCACTGGGCCGTCGGATTTCATCAAGTTCTGGATGGCATTTGGATTGCCGCAAGTGAATATTCCTCTTGTGCGCAAAACTGCAGAGCTGCCGGTAGGGCTGCAAATAATCGGAGGATTTAGAAACGACAGCCTTTTGCTAAGCGTGGCTGAGCAGGTCGATGCTCTGCTGCGGCCGGCTGGCCGATAGGAGGGGGCTGGGCTCACGTGTTGGCCTGGCACGTTGATACCCGTCAACACGGCGTGCGGTGCTTTGCCTCATGCTGTCGGCCTGATTTGAAGGCTGACGGAGAACCCCATGAACGGCCCCGCAACAACCGCTGCATCATTCAAGTTGCCCATGGGCCTGGTGATTGCCGTACTGGTGATGGTCGGCGTGCTGCTGTTGCCGCTGCCCGCCGATTTGCCGGTGGCCGGCCAGCGGATGCTGGCGATCCTCGCGTTTGCCGTGGTGGTGTGGATCACCGAAGCGGTGTCCTACGAAGCCAGTGCGATCATGATCACCTCGTTGATGGCCTTTCTGTTGGGCACCGCACCGTCCTTGCAGGACCCGACGCACCTGATCGGTTCCAGCCCCGCTATCAGCATGGCGCTCACCGGGTTTGCCAACCCGGCCCTGGCCCTGGTGGCCGGTGCGTTGTTTATCGCTGCCGCCATGACCCACACCGGCCTCGACCGGCGTATTGCCCTGGTGACCCTGACCCGGGTCGGCACCAGCACTCGCGGGATCCTGGTGGGCGCGATTGCGGTGACCATCCTGCTCAGCCTGGTGGTGCCCAGCGCCACCGCCCGCAGCGCCTGCGTGGTGCCGATCATGATGGGGGTGATTGCCGCGTTTGGCGTGGACAAACGCTCGAATATCGCCGCCGGAATCATGATCGTCGTCGCCCAGGGCACCAGTATCTGGAACGTCGGGATCCAGACCGCCGCCGCGCAGAACCTGCTGACGGTCGGTTTTATGGACAAGATGCTCGGCCAGCGCGTGTCGTGGATCGACTGGTTAATCGCCGGGGCGCCGTGGGCGCTGATTATGTCGGCGGTACTGCTGTTTCTGGTGCTCAAGTTGCTGCCCCCGGAAAGCAATAGCATTCCCGGTGGCAAGGAAGCTGTGGCGCAGTCCCTGGTGGAGATCGGCCCGATGACCGGGCCGCAGAAGCGCTTGCTGACCGTTTCGGTATTGCTGCTGCTGGCCTGGGCCACGGAAGGGCGCCTGCACAGCTTCGATACCACCTCCACCACCTACGCCGGCCTGGTGTTCCTGCTGCTGCCGGGGATCGGCGTGATGACCTGGAAGGACGTGCAGTCGCGTATCCCCTGGGGCACGGTGATTGTGTTCGGTGTGGGCATCAGCCTGGGTACCGCGTTGCTCACCACCCAGGCCGGGCAATGGCTGGGCGCGCAGGTGGTGGGGCATACCGGCCTGGATCAACTGGGGCCGCTGGGGGTGTTTGCGATCCTCGGCGCATTCCTGATTGTGATTCACCTGGGTTTTGCCAGCGCTACCGCGCTGACCTCGGCGTTGTTGCCGATCCTGATTGCCGTACTGCAAACCCTGCCGGGAGACTTCAGCCGGCTGGGCATGACCATGTTGCTCGGGTTTGTGGTCAGCTACGGTTTTATCCTGCCGATCAACGCCCCGCAGAACATGGTGTGCCTGGGCACCGGCACCTTTACCGCGCGGCAGTTTGCCAAGGTGGGCTTGCTGGTCACGGTGATTGGCTATCTGCTGATGCTGCTGTTTGCCGCCACCTACTGGAGCTGGCTGGGCTGGATCTAAAACCTCCTGTGGGAGCTGGCTCTCACAGGGGGGGGCTCGGCTGGGGCACATAATTTGCGCCACATCACAAATCAAATGTGGGAGCTGGCTTGCCTGCGATGGCAGTGTGTCAGCCACCAGAAATAGCGCCTGAACCGCCGCTATCGCGGGCAAGCCCGCTCCCACAGGGGGGGCGGCTGGGCACATATTTGCGCCACATCAAAAATCAAATGTGGGAGCTGGCTTGCCTGCGATCGCAGTGTGTCAGCCACCAGAAATAGCGCTTGAACCGCCGCTATCGCGGCAAGCCCGCTCCCACAGGGGGGGCTCGGCTGGGCACATATTTGCGCCCTATCACAAATCAAATGTGGGAGCTGGCTTGCCTGCGATGGCAGTGTGTCAGCCGCCAGAAATAGCGCCTGAACCGCCGCTATCGCGGGCAAGCCCGCTCCCACAGGGGGGGCGGCTGGGCACGTATTTGCGCCACATCACAAATCAAATGTGGGAGCAGGCCAGCTCCCACAAAGATGACAAGATGAACCCCGCTCAGGTCTACTAAGCTCTGAGTCAGGGTTTTACCGGCCTCGTGCGTCGGTCATCAAGGTCACGAATGGATAAATACACCCCGCACACCTGGCAACCCCACGAGCGTCCGAGCTTGCCGGGGTCGCCGTCGACGCCCCATCACCCCACGCTCAAACGCTGGGCCTTTGCCCTGGTTGGGGTGCTGGTGGCAATCACCGGCGGCCTGGGCAATGCGCTGGTGATCGCCAATCTGCCATATCTGCAAGGGGCATTGGGCGCGACCACCGCCGAAATGGCCTGGCTACCCGCCGCCTATGTGATGACCAACGTGTCCATGAACCTGCTGCTGGTGAAGTTCCGCCAGCAGTTCGGCTTGCGCGCGTTTACCGAAGTGTTCCTGGTGCTCTACGCCCTGGTCACCTTTGGCCATCTGTTCGTCAATGACCTCAGTTCGGCAATCGCCGTGCGTGCCGCCCACGGCATGGTGGGTGCGGCCCTCAGTTCCCTGGGGTTGTACTACATGGTCCAGGCGTTCCCGGCGAAGTGGCGGCTCAAGGCTCTGGTACTGGGCCTGGGTACCGCGCAACTGGCGTTGCCGATGGCGCGGCTGTTTTCCGAAGACTTGCTGCAGATTGCCGAGTGGCGCGGCCTGTACCTGTTTGAGCTGGGCATGGCGCTGACTTGCCTGGGCTGTGTGTTCCTGCTCAAGTTGCCGCCGGGCGATCGCTTCAAGACCTTTGAAAAGCTCGACTTCCTGACCTTTGCTTTGCTCGCCTCAGGCGTGGCATTGCTCTGCGCGGTACTGTCCCTGGGGCGCATCGACTGGTGGCTGGAAGCCCCTTGGATCGGCGTGGCCTCGGCCTGTTCCCTGGTGCTGATCATGGCCGGGCTGGCCATCGAACATAACCGCGCCAACCCGCTGCTGATGACCCGCTGGCTGGGCGGCGGGGTGATGATTCGCCTGGCCCTGGCGGTAATCCTGATCCGCATGGTGCTGTCGGAGCAATCCACCGGCGCCGTGGGCTTTTTGCAGGCGCTGAATATGAGCAGTGAGCAGATGCGCACCCTGTACCTGGTGATGCTGTTGGGGGCGATCAGTGGCCTGGTGATCAGCGCGTTGACCATCAACCCGGCACATTTGCTGATGCCCTTGGTGATTTCCCTGGCGCTGATGGCCACGGGCTCGGTGATGGACAGCTTCTCCAGCAACCTGACGCGGCCGCAGAACATGTACCTGAGCCAGTTTCTGCTGGGGTTTGGCGGTACCTTCTTCCTCGGCCCGACCATGGTGCTGGGCATGCGCAATGTGCTGGCCAACCCGCGCAACCTCGTGAGTTTCTCGGTGTTGTTCGGGATCTGCCAGAACCTCGGCGGGCTGTTGGGCGCGGCGTTGCTCGGCACCTTCCAGGTGGTGCGGGAGAAATTTCATTCGAGCATGATTGTCGAACACCTGACCCTGCTGGATCCGCGGGTCGCGGCCCGTGTACAAAGCGGCGGCTCGGCCTACGGCTCGGTGATTGCCGATCCGGAACTGCGCAACCTGATGGGCATTCGCAGCCTGGCCACGGCGGCCACCCGCGAGGCCAATGTCATGGCTTATAACGACGTGTTTATGCTGATCGCGATCATCGCGATCCTCACCATGTTGTGGATCTTTACCCGCAGCCTGTGGCTGATGAGCACCACCAAGAAAGCTGCCGCCAGTGCAGCGCCTTCCGTTCAACCTAGCGGCGCACTTCCTTCATGAGCGAACCTACGGCTACCACCACCAATGCCATTGCCGCCACCCCGGAGGGCACCACGCCACCGGGTGCGACGGCCACCGAACCGCGCTCCCTGGGCGTGCGCATCGTCTCGTCCCTGGGCTTTGCCGCGATTGCCATCGTTGGCGTGTTGATTGTGCTGTACGCCTGGCAATTGCCGCCGTTCAGCAGCGCCGTGGAAACCACCGAAAACGCTCTGGTACGCGGCCAGGTGACGATCATCAGCCCACAATTGGGCGGTTATGTGTTCGAGGTGCCGGTGCAGGACTTCCAGCACGTCAAGGCTGGGGATTTGCTGGTACGCCTCGACGACCGCATCTACAAGCAACGCCTGGACCAGGCCCAGGCGCAACTGGCGGTGCAGCAAGCGGCCCTGGCCAACGTGGTGCAACAGCGCAACAGTGCCGAGGCGACCATCAAGCTGCGCCAGGCCGCCCTGGCTGATAGCCAGGCCCAGGCGCGCAAAAGTACTGCGGACCTGCGTCGCAACGAAGAGCTGATCAGCGACGGCTCGGTGTCGCGCCGAGAACTGGACGTGACCCGCGCCGCCAACGCGCAAACCATCGCCGCTGTGGCCCAGGCCCAGGCCAGCCTGGAAATCGCCCGCCAGGACCTGCAGACGGTAATCGTCAATCGCGGTTCCCTGGAAGCGGCGGTGGCCAGTGCCGATGCAGCGGTGGAGCTGGCGCGGATCGACCTGTCGAACACCCGCGTCCTGGCCCCCCGGGACGGCCAGCTAGGGCAGATTGGTGTGCGCCTGGGGGCCTACGTCAACTCCGGCGCGCAGTTGATGGCACTGGTGCCGAACCAGTTGTGGGTGATCGCCAATATGAAAGAAACCCAGATGGACAACGTGCAGGTGGGCCAGCCTGTGACGTTTACCGTGGATGCCCTGGACCACCGCAAGTTTCATGGCACGGTGCAGCGTATTTCGCCGGCGACGGGGTCTGAGTTCAGCCTGTTGCAGGCCGATAACGCCACCGGCAACTTCGTCAAGATCGCCCAGCGCGTGCCGGTGCGGATCACGGTGGACCCCGATCAGGAGCAAAGCGAACGCCTTCGACCGGGGCTGTCGGTGGTGGTGAGTATCGACACGGCGGGGCGCTTGAAGAACAGTCCGCCTTGAACTAGATGATGCTCCTACAGCATCGGTGGCAGGGTGCCCAATAGGGAAACGGCCGCCACCGCCGCCGCGCCCAACAGCCATTCCAGCAACACGCTGGCCTGCAATTGGCCACGTCGCTGCTGGCAATCCTGGGTCCGTAGCCGGTTCAGCAATGCCAGGCCGAGCATGCCCGCCACCAGCAGCGCCTTGATCAACAGGATCAAGGCAAACCCGCTGAACAGCGGGGTAGGCCAGAATTGCCCGGTGAGCACGCGGATATTGATCAGCCCGGTGACCAGCAAACCCGCCACCAGCCCGTAACCGACCCCACTGAAGCGCTGCAGAATCTCTTGCAGGGACGTGTGCTGCGTTTGACGCAGGAGCAGGACCAACAACAGCAACCCACCGAGCCACGCACCGACGCAGAGCAGGTGCACCGCCTGGTTGAGGATCAGCAATTGCCCGCTCAGGCCACTGAGCATGGCGCCATGGCCCACGGGGGCCAGGGTTGCCAGGAGCAGCGCCGTCAGGGGCAGGCGCGCGCGGTTGCAACGTGTCAGCAGGCTCAGCACCAACAGGCCATTCAACAGCAGGTGCACGCTCCAGACCTGGCCGAAAAAAGTCTTGCCCAGCACCAATTGCACCGTTGCAAGGTCCAGCGCCAGCAAGTCGCTGCCGGCCATGCTGGCACTGATCAACAGCAGCCACGCCACGCCGCTGCCCAGGGCCAGCCAGGCCAGTGGCCCGGTGAGGCGCGCCAGTTGCCGGTCCACTGCCGGCTGGGGCTTGGTGCCCAGGAGCAAGGGCCGGAACACACTGGCCCCGAACATCAGCAGCACCGCCATAAAGTGCAGAAAACGGCACAGCACCAGCAGGGTTGCCATGGCTTATTGGCCGACCTTGAAGCTGTAGCTGCCTGCGCTCTTGTGGGTATCGACCGAGATGGCGTGCCACTCGACCTTGTAGGTGCCGGCAGCCAACGGGGCGGCCGGGGTCACCACCAGGGTTTTCTTGTCTTTGTCCGGAGTTTCCAGGCCCTTGACCGCCACTTCGGTACCGTCCTTGCTCAGGGACACCTTGGTGAACGTGGCTTCGACGCCTTCGGAAAACACCAGGCGCACGTCGGCGGGGGCCGCGACGGTGCTGTCGGCCGCCGGCGTGGTGCTTTTCAGGTGGGCGTGGGCCAAGGCCGCCTGGGCGCCCAGCAGAGAGGTCAGCAAGGCAACCGCCATCAACGTGTTCTTGATCAACATCGTGCACTACCTATCAAGGGGAGGAGCGGGCAGTGTACGAAGTTTCCACTCAGGCTGTCGCCCCGATCTAGAGCGGATGGTAGTCTTCCAGGCATGTCGTTGTCAGGGAGCCCCTATGGGCAATCACAAGATCGGTATCCGTCGGGTCAACGTCGAAAAGATTCTGCTGGCCGCTGAAAAGGTCTTCGCCGAAAAAGGCTATGGCAGCACCGCCATGGCCGACATTGCCGAACAGGCACAACTGCCGCGCTCCAACCTGCATTATTACTTCAGCACCAAGAGCGAGTTGTACAGCGCGGTGTTGTTCGACCTGCTGGAAGTGTGGAAGCAGGATGCGCTGTGCTTCGAAATGTTCGATGACCCACGGGTGGTGCTCAGCAGCTACATCCGGGCGAAGATGCAGCACTCGCGCAGCCGCCCCTATGGCTCGAAAGTCTGGGCCAATGAAATCATCCACGGCGCGCCGACCCTCGGCGAAGCGCTGGATGCGAGCCTCTACGATTGGGCCAAGATGAAGGAAGCGAAGATCCGCCAATGGGTGGAAGACAAGCGCATCCTCGCGGTGGAGCCGTCGAGCCTGCTGTATATGATTTGGGCCTCGACCCAGCACTATGCCGACTTCGATCACCAGGTGATGATCCTCAACGACCATCAGGCGCTGTCGGATATGCAGTTCGAGCGGGCGGTGCAGACGGTGACCAGTGTGATTTTGCGGGGGATTGGCTTGGAACCCTGAGCTTTGGGGAGAGGTTGAGGGCCTCATCGCAGGCAAGCCAGCTCCCACATTGGATTGGATTCACACCATTGAAATGTGGAAGCTGGCTTGCCTGCGATAGCGATTTAAAAGGTTACACCGCCTCCCGATAGGGGTTCCTCGGATCCTGAGTCCAGTTGAGAAACGGCTTGCCAGTGTCCATCGGCACCATCTCGATGCAATCCGCCACCGGGCAGGTGATCTGGCACAGGTTGCAGCCCACGCATTCGTCGTCGATCACTTGGTACACGTGGGTGCCATCGGCCTGCTTGAGGCTGGCAATCGCCTGGTGCGAGGTGTCTTCACAGGCAATATGGCAACGCCCGCAGCCGATGCACGCGGCCTGGTCAATCTTGGCGATGACCTGGTAGTTGATGTCCAGGTACTTCCAGTCCGTGGTGTTGCCCACCGCGCGCCCGGAAAAATCCTGCAGGCTGCTGTAGCCCTGGCTGTCCATCCACCGCGACAAGCCATCCTTCATCTCGTCGACAATCCGAAAACCATGCAGCATCGCCGCCGTGCACACCTGCACTGCACCGCAGCCCAGGGCGACGAATTCTGCGGCATCGCGCCAGTTGCCGATGCCGCCGATCCCACAGATCGGCAGGCCCTGGGTCTGGGGATCACGGGCAATTTCGGCGACCATGTTCAAGGCAATCGGCTTGACCGCCGAGCCGCAGTAGCCGCCGTGGGTGCTTTGGGTGCCGACGATCGGCAGGGCGACCATGCGTTCCAGGTCGACGCTGGTGATGGAGTTGATGGTATTGATCAGCGACACCGCGTCGGCGCCCCCGCGATACGCGGCACGGGCGGCCACGCGAATATCGGTGATGTTGGGCGTGAGCTTGACGATCACCGGCAGCGAACAGTAGGTCTTGCACCAGCGTGTCACCTGTTCCACGTACTCTGGCACCTGGCCCACGGCCGCGCCCATGCCCCGTTCCGGCATGCCGTGGGGGCAGCCGAAGTTCAGTTCGATGCCATCGCAACCGGTGGCTTCTACCAGGGGCAGAATGTTTTTCCATGACTCTTCGACGCACGGCACCATCAACGACACAATCAGTGCGCGGTCCGGCCAGTCCTTTTTCACCTGGGTGATTTCCCGTAGGTTGATCTCCAGGGAACGGTCGGTAATCAGCTCGATATTGTTGATACCCAGCACTTCGCGGTTGGCGCCAAAGTGCGCCGAATAACGGGACGAGACGTTGACCGCCGCCGGGTCCTCACCCAGGGTTTTCCAGACCACGCCACCCCAGCCGGCCTCAAAGGCGCGGACCACGTTGTAGGCTTTGTCGGTGGGTGGCGCAGAGGCCAGCCAGAACGGGTTGGGGGCTTTGATACCGGCGAAGACAATCGAGAGATCGGCCATTTACGCAGCCTCCACGTTGAGCATGAGTTGAGCGTGCATGGCCTCGGCGGCCAGCTTGCCGTGTTGCACGGCCTGGACGGTGAGGTCTTGCCCGAGGCTGATGCAATCGCCGCCGGCATACACGCCGGGGATGCTGGTTTGCAGCTGCGCATCGACAAAGATCCGTTCACTCTGGCGTTGCAGTTGCTGGGCCAGGGGATCGTGCAAGGCCTGCTCGTCGAAGCCTTGGCCGATGGCCTTGAAGATCGCATCGGCCGCCAGCTCGAAGGTTTCGCCGGTGGTGTGCAGTCGGCCGTTTTCCAGGCGCGTGCGGGCAAAGCGCATACCGCGTACCTGGCCGTGGTCGTCCAGCAGCACGGTGTCGGGTTGGGCCCAGGTCAGCAGGCGGACCTGGTTGGCCTTGGCGATCTCCTGTTCATGGTCGGTGGCGCCCATGTCGGCAAGGCCACGGCGATATACCAGGTTGACGTCCCGCGCGCCCAGGCGAGCCATTTGGACGGCCATGTCGATGGCGGTATTGCCGGCACCGAGCACGATGCAGCGGTCGGCCAGGGGCAGTTGGCTGAGGTCGTCGGCCTGGCGCAGCTCACGGATGTAGTCGGTGGCGGCGAGCAGGCCGGGGGCGTCTTCGTGGGGCAGGCCCAGGTGTTTGCTGGCGGCCAGGCCCAGGCCGAGGAAAACCGCGTCGAATTGCTGGTGCAGGTCGCTCAGGCTCAGGTTGTCGCCCAGGCGCTGGCCGTGGCGGATTTCGATGCCGCCGATCTGCAAGAGGAAATCCAGCTCCTGCTGGGCGAAGTCATCCACCAGTTTGTACTTGGCGATCCCGTATTCATTGAGGCCGCCGGCCTTTTCCCGGGCTTCGAAAATCACCACGTCATGCCCATGCAAGGCACTGCGATGGGCACAGGACAGCCCCGCAGGCCCGGCACCGACCACCGCGATGCGCTTGCCGGTAGGGGCGGCGCGCTGGAACGGGTGTTGCTCAAAGTGCGCGTTGTCGATGGCATAGCGTTGCAACAGGCCGATCAGCACCGGGGCGCATTCGTCGCTGTGGTTGCGCACACAGGCCTGCTGGCAGAGGATTTCTGTCGGGCAGACCCGGGCGCAACTGCCGCCGAGGATATTGGCCGAGAGAATCTTCTGCGCCGCGCCCTGGACGTTGTCGGTGTGGATATTGCGAATGAACGAGGGGATGTCGATCTCGCTGGGGCACGCGTTGACGCACGGCGCGTCGTAGCAATACAGGCAGCGCGAGGCTTCCAGGTGGGCCTGGCGGGCATTGAGGGGCGGTGCCAGGTCGGTGAAATGGCTGGCGAGGGTCGCCCCATCTTCGTTGGGGTGGGGGAGGTGGTTCAGGGTCTGGATCACGGTAAGGGCCTCACGGTTTTTTTTGCCTCTGGCGGGCATTGGTTTTTTGTTGTTTGCACTGGCCTCATCGCGGGCAAGCCTGCTCCCACATTTGATCGGGTTCACCTATCAACGGGTGGCAGCTGGCTTGCCTGCGAGTGGCGATTTCAGCGGTTTATCGCGACTGGCCTGGAATGCTCGGCCCGCTTGCGCAGCTGCTCGAACACCGCCGGATACGCCGGCCGTTCGACATAGCGCCCGGCACCACGCTCGGCGCGCAGGTCGCCATCGACCCACACCAGATTGCCCTGGCTGATGGTGTGGCTGGGTACGCCACGTACGGTCTTGCCTTCGAAGATATTGAAGTCCACCCGCTGGTGGTGGGTCTTGGCCGAGATGGTCCGTGTGCCCTGGGGATCCCACAGCACCAGGTCGGCATCGGCACCGACGCGGATCGCCCCCTTGCGTGGGTAGAGGTTGAAGATTTTTGCGGTGTTGGTGGAGGTCAATGCGACAAACTCCTGCATCGACAGGCGCCCGCTGTTGACGCCTTCGTCCCACAGCAACGCCATGCGGTCTTCGATGCCGGCGGTGCCGTTGGGGATCTTGCTGAAGTCGTCACGCCCGGCGGCCTTTTGGTCGGCGCAGAAGCAGCAGTGGTCGGTCGCGGTGGTGTGCAGGTTGCCCGATTGCAGGCCGCGCCACAGTGCGTCTTGATGCCCGCGGGGGCGGAAGGGTGGGCTCATCACGTAGCCCGCTGCGGTTTGCCAGTCGGGATGCTGGTACACGCTGTCGTCCAGCAGCAGGTGCCCGGCCAGGACCTCGCCGTAGACCGCCTGGCCCTTGGCGCGGGCGTAGGTGATTTCGTCGAGGGCTTCCTGGGTCGAAACATGCACCAAGTACAGCGGCGTGCCGATGGTTTCGGCAATCCGGATCGCCCGGCTGGCCGCTTCGCCTTCCACTTGTGAAGGGCGCGACAGCGGATGGGCTTCGGGCCCGGTGATGCCCTGGGCCATCAGCTTGCGTTGCAGGTGATACACCAGCTCGCCGTTCTCTGCATGCACGGTGGGCACCGCGCCCAGTTCCAGGCAGCGTTCGAAGCTGGCGACCAGGGTGTCGTCGGCGGCCATGATCGCGTTCTTGTAGGCCATGAAGTGCTTGAAGCTGTTGATGCCGTGGTGGCTTACCAGCTCGGCCATTTCCTCGCGCACCTGTTCGCTCCACCAGGTAATCGCGACATGAAACCCGTAGTCGGCCGCCGACTTCTCGGCCCAGCCGCGCCACTGATGGAAGGCCTCCAGCAACGACTGTTGCGGGTTGGGAATCACGAAGTCGATGATCGACGTGGTCCCGCCCGCCAGGCCTGCTGCCGTACCGCTGAAGAAGTCCTCGCTGGCCACGGTGCCCATGAAGGGCAGTTGCATGTGGGTATGGGGGTCGATACCGCCGGGCATCAGGTATTGGCCGCTGCCATCGAGTATCTCGGTGCCGGCGGGCACCTCCAGATCAGTGCCAATAGCGCGGATTAGACCGTCTGCGCACAAGACATCGGCTGGATAACTTTCATCATGGGTAACAACGGTGGCGCCACGGATCAACAGAGACATGCCGAGTTCCTCAGGGGCTTGACCGGCTTATGCCAGTTCTAAGTGTTGTAGTTCTGCTCACCGTACAGAATCTATTCTTGTCATCGGTGACAGGAATAGAAACTAGCCCGAGTTTTTCGAATGATCAAGATTATTTTTTATAAGTATATATCTGTAATAACTTATTGATTTATAAGGATAAAAACTGAAAATCACCAAAATGTAGCGACCTCTCACCATTTTGACGCACTTGACAGGTTCCCAATATGAGCAACATTTCCTATTGCAAATCAGACGCTTGAGAGTTGCCTCTTGACGGCAGGCAGTAATAAAAATAATTGTGTTGCACCAGATTGAGTCCTGATTGTTCGGACAACTTCTGCGTTATTTGGCCTGAGTAACGTTGAAAGTGCCGTGGGACTTTTCGGTAAACAAAATAAAGCTGATAAACATCAGCCAGTTATATAAGCGGTACGGATGCGGTGACGGTGTGCGGCACGGTAATTGAGTGCGCTGCCGGTTGGCCGGGTCCGTGATGTCATGTTGTCCATGCGGGACTGCGGCCATCCAGCGTTGAACGCCGGATGAGCAACAATAATTCAAAAAAACCGTGGAGCGGCCATGCAACAGAACAGATCGCAAGTCATAGAACGCGACGGCCTGTATGAACTCGACGCCGGCAGCGACGTCCTCGACAGCCCCCGTTACAACCACGACATGGCACCGACCAAGGTGCACGAACGAACCTGGAACAAGTGGCACATCACCGCGCTGTGGGTCGGCATGTCGATCTGTGTGCCGACCTACACCCTGGGCGGGGTGCTCACCGCGTACTTCGGCTTGTCGGTGGGCGAGGCGCTGGTGGCGATCCTGCTGGCCAATATCGTGGTGCTGGTGCCCCTGACGCTGAATGCCTTTCCGGGCACCAAGTACGGCATTCCGTTCCCGGTGCTGCTGCGTTCATCCTTCGGCATCCTTGGTTCCAATGTGCCGTGTCTGATCCGAGCGCTGGTGGCCTGCGGCTGGTTCGGTATCCAGACGATGTTCGGCGGGCTGGCGATCCACTTGTTCCTCGGCTCGATCTTCGAGGGCTGGAAGAGCCTGGGCGGCACCGGTGAGGTGATCGGCTTCATGATCTTCTGGGTGCTGAACCTGTGGGTGGTGCTGCGCGGTGCCGAGTCGATCAAATGGCTGGAAACCCTGTCGGCACCGCTGCTGGTGGCCGTGGGTATCGGCCTGCTGGTGTGGGCGTTGCCCAATGTGTCGCTCAGCGAGTTGATGGCGATCCCGCCCAAGCGGCCCGAAGGGGCGAGCCTGACGGGGTACTTTATGGCCGGGCTGACCGCGATGGTCGGGTTCTGGGCCACCTTGTCCCTGAATATTCCTGACTTCAGCCGTTATGCCAAAAGCCAGAAGGACCAGATCCTGGGGCAGATTTTCGGCCTGCCGCTGACCATGTTCCTGTTCGCCGCCCTGGGCGTGATCATGACCGCCGCCTCGGTGAAACTGGTGGGGGTCAGCGTCTCCGACCCGGTGACCCTGATCGGGCACATCCAGAGCCCGGTGTGGGTTGCGGTGGCGATGGCGCTGATCATCATTGCCACGCTGTCGACCAACACGGCGGCCAATATTGTCTCGCCCACCAACGACTTCCAGAACATCGCGCCCAAGCTGATCAACCGCACCACCGCCGTGATACTCACCGGCCTGGTGGGGCTGGCGTTGATGGCCCACGAACTGCTGAAAAAGCTCGGCCTGATCGTGTCCGATGTCAGTCTGGAAACCGTGTATTCCAATTGGTTGCTGGGTTATTCGAGCCTGTTGGGGCCGATTGCCGGGATCATGGTGGTGGACTATTTCCTGATCCGTCGCCAGCAACTGGACCTGGCGGGGCTGTACCGCGATGACGTGTACCCGGCCTGGAACGTGGCGGGTTTTATCGCTTTCGGTGTGCCGGTGGTGCTGACCTTGCTGTCGTTGGGCAGCGATGCCTTCAGCTGGTTCTACAGCTACGGCTGGTTTACCGGATCGGCATTGGGCGGGGTGTTGTATTACGGGCTGTGCAGCAAGCGCAAAACCAGTCCTATCGCCGCTAAATTTCCGTCGTAAATGCGGTCAATGTGGGAGCTGGCTTGCCTGCGATAGCGGTGGTAACTGACCCGCCGCCATCCCAGGCAAGCCAGCCCCCACGGATATCGCGCCGACTCAAACAATAATATTGCCTGAGGAGATCCCCATGAACGCTGCCATCGACGTTCTGCAATCCACCCATCAGCACATCAGCCGCGACCGCCTGTGGCAGTCGTTGATGGACCTCGCCAAGCTTGGCGCTACCCCCAAAGGCGGTGTGTGTCGCCTGGCCCTGACCGACCTTGATCGTCAGGCCCGGGATCTGTTTGTGCAGTGGTGCGAGGCGGCGGGGTGCACTGTGACCGTCGATGGGGTGGGCAATATTTTCGCCCGTCGTCCGGGGCGCAACCCGGCGCTGGCGCCGGTGATGACCGGCAGCCATATCGACACCCAACCCACTGGCGGCAAGTTCGATGGTTGCTTCGGTGTATTGGCGGGTGTGGAGGTGTTGCGCACGCTCAATGACCTGAAGATCGAAACCGAGGCGCCGCTGGAGGTGGTGGTGTGGACCAACGAAGAAGGCTCGCGCTTCCCACCGTGCATGATGGGCTCCGGGGTGTTCGCCGAGAAATTCACCCTGGCAGACACCCTGGCCAAGACCGACGCCGAGGGCGTCACGGTGGGCGATGCACTGAATGCGATTGGCTATGCGGGCACCCGGCCGGTCAGCGGGCATAAGGTGGGGGCCTATTTCGAAGCCCATATCGAACAGGGGCCGATCCTGGAAGACGAACGCAAAACCATCGGCGTGGTGCTGGGGGCGCTTGGCCAGAAATGGTTCGACCTGACCCTGCGCGGCGTTGAGGCTCATGCCGGGCCGACGCCGATGCACCTGCGCAAGGACGCTCTGGTCGGCGCTTCGGCAGTGGTGGCTGCGGTCAATGCCGCAGCCCTCGGCCATCAGCCCCATGCCTGTGGCACCGTGGGTTGCCTGCAAGCCTACCCGGGCTCGCGCAATGTGATCCCCGGCGAAGTGCGCATGACCCTCGACTTCCGCCACCTGGAACCGGCGCGCCTGGATTCGATGATTGCCCAGGTGCGGCAGGTGATCGACGACACCTGCGCCAAGCACGGCCTGACCTTCGAAATGGTGCCCACCGCCGATTTCCCACCGCTGTATTTCGATGAGGGCTGTGTCGATGCAGTGCGTGAGGCGGCCAATGGCCTGGGGTTGTCGAATATGGATATCGTCAGTGGCGCCGGGCACGACGCGATCTTCGTCGCTGAACTGGGGCCGGCGGGGATGATATTTGTGCCGTGTGAAGGCGGGATCAGCCATAACGAGATCGAAAATGCGGCACCGGATGACCTGGCGGCGGGGTGCGCGGTATTACTGCGGGCGATGCTGGCAGCGTCAGTTGCGGTCGCTCGCAAACAGCTGGCCTAGATCTGTAGGGGCCGGCTGCCTGCCGGCTCCTGCCTGGGCTCAGGCGTGATGCGCGACCGGCTTGTGGCTCTTGGCGTGTGCAGCGGGTTTGGGTTGTGGATGATGGTGCCGGCGGGTCACGCGCAACACCCCCCACAACATGGCGCCGGCGACGGCCAGCCAGCCAAGCACCAGCATGAAAATCGTGGTTGTCAGGCTCATAAGTGCCTCCTTTTGCCCTGTGCAGGGCACTCACTGTCTTTGCAATGGACAGTCTAGCTGCCTCCCGGTTGCGTGCTATTGACCAATGGTCGTGTACATCCAACTTGTTTGCTCTATGCCGGGCTTTTTACTGTGGCCCAAGGCTATACCCGCGTCCCCGGGCGCCCTATGATCAACGCCCCAGCCCGCAGATGATCAAGAGAGTGAAGAAGTTGCGTTTACGGTCGAACCTCAAAACATCCTTGTTGGTGGCTGCCTGCGTCCTCGGCTTGGCCGCGTGTGCGGGGCATCCCACTCCCTCGAACCTCCGCGGTTTGCCCGAGCGCGTAGAGCTCAACGGGGTGCCGGCGTTTCGCGGTGACACCTATCAGGGTGGTCCGGCCGCTTTGGCTAGCATGCTGTCGCAACAAGGCATTGTGATTACACCGGGCTTGCTGGATAAGCCATTGCACTTGCCGGGCGGGGAAGCCGACCTTGAGCGCAATATGCAGGTACTGGCGCGTGAGTACGGGATGCTGGTGTATCCGCTGGACCCCAAGCTGACCGCGCTGTTGGCGCAGGTGGCGGCGGGCTACCCGGTGATGGTGCGGATTACCGAGGGCTCGACGCTATGGGCCGAGCCGCGTTATGCGGTGCTGGTGGGGTTTAATCAGCAAAACAGTACGGTGGTGTTGCGAGTTGCCAGGGACCGGAGACGCCCAGTGGCGTTCAGCGACTTCGAGTCCGCCTGGAAAAGCGCCGGCCAGTGGGCGGTGCTGGTCCAGCGGCCAAGCCAGTTGCCGGCCAACCTGGATGTGGGTAGATGGCAGCAGGCCGCCAATGCCACGGCCCAGGCCGGCCAGGAACAGGCGGCCGCCCAGGCACTCAAGGTGATGGCCGAAAGGCCGAAGCAGCCATAATGCAAACGGCGCCCGAGGGCGCCGTTTTTTGTGCCTGCCAACCGTGCCTCAGTGGGACTGGGCGACCCCGGTCTGGCGGGCCTTGAGGTTCTTGTCGGCCTTGTATTGCAGGGCCACGTCCGGCACCGAGCCGCTCTTGCCGGTTTCAATCCACTTGCGGATGCGGCTGGCATCGGCAAAGTGTGTGAACTTGCCGAAGGCATCGAGGATCACCAGCGACACCGGGCGATTGCCCATGCTGGTCACCAGCACCAGGCAGTGGCCGGCCTGGTTGGTGAAGCCGGTCTTGGTCAGCTTGATATCCCAGTTGGCACGGTTGACCAGGTGATCGGTGTTGGAAAAGCCCAGGGTGTAGTTGGGCTTGCGGAACGACACGGTTTTTTCCTTGGTGGTGCTCAATTGCGTGAGCATCGGGTACTTGCGCGCGGCCTGCACCAGCTTGCTCAAGTCGCGGGCGGTAGACACGTTATGGATCGACAGACCGGTCGGCTCGACATAGCGCGTGCTGTTCATGCCCAAGGCCTTGGCCTTGGCGTTCATCGCGGCAATAAACGCGGCATAGCCGCCCGGATAGTGATGGGCCAGGCTGGCGGCGGCGCGGTTTTCCGAGGACATCAGGGTAATCAGCAACATCTCCTTGCGCGGCATCTCGCTGTTGAGCTTGACCCGCGAGAACACCCCTTTCATTTCCGGGGTGTCGCTGATGTTGATGGAGATGTACTCGTCCATATTCTGCTTGGCGTCCAGCACCACCATGCCGGTCATCAATTTGGTGACGGAAGCAATCGGCACCACTACGTCGGGGTTGCTGGCGTAGATCACCTTGTTGGTTTGCAGGTCCACCAACATCGCGCTGCCCGAAGCGATGTGCAGTTGCGAGGTGTCCCGTGGGGCCAGGGTGGTTTCGCTGGCGTTGGCGACGGTGCCTGCGAATGCGAAGAACAGGCTGACAAGAGAAAGACGAATATTCACGCGGATGAACTCGCTAAAAGGTAGAAAAATACCGGGTGTGACCGGCTATATGAAAAATGACGTTACATATTATTAGTATGGATCAGAAACTGATAGAGAGCCTTTAAATAAAGGCTGTAAGCCGATGATTGGTTAGGGTTGTACCAATTTTGTACCAATCATGGATTGTTCAAGCTTGCCAACTTCTGACCAGTCGGTAGTTGACGACAGCCATTTGGCATAGGTTGTCAGAAGCACTTGGACACTGTGTCCAAGCTGGTCCGCGATGAATGCCGGGTTCATGCCGGCCATTAGGCACATAGTGGCATATGTGTGGCGGCAGTTGTACTGAGGCCGTGGGGCTATTTCCAGGGCTTCCAGAGCCTTGACGAACTGGTCACCTGACCGGTTTGCCCATCGGATAAACTCCGAGCCTCCCGATGGTGGAAACACGTACGGCGACTCCTTGCTCACTCTTCGCCGCTGCGTCGCCCGGGATTCCGCAATCTGCCGGGCCTGTTCAAGTGCCTTCAGCGCACGACTGTTGAGCATCACCGTTCTTGCGTACTTGGTCTTAGTGCGCTCTTCTACCTCCCCATCAACAACGATCCGGCAAACGTGCGCTACGCGCTTTTGTTGGTCGACCTCTTCCCAGCGCAGCGCCGCTAACTCCCCAGTCCTCATCCCGCTGTAAAAGGCGAATTCAAAGTAGGCTGCATAGATCCGTGCCGCTGGCTTTTGAAAGTTCGCATACATCCATTCAATGATTGCGTCCGCTTCCTCGCTTGAAAACGGCTCTACCTGTTTCCGCACCTTCTTGGGCAGTTTTATGGGCGTGGCCGGGTTCCGATCTATCAACTCGTCCTGGACAGCAGCTTTTAGCAGGGATGTTACGCGGGAGATTGCCTCACGCTTGACTGACGGGGACTCCCACACCGTCCGGCTGATTACTTTGCGCAGGACCATTGGCGTGATTGCGTTGATAGGGAGCTGGCCCAGCCAAGGCATCCAGTAGGCGTTGATCGTTGCCAGGTAGTTTCTACGTGTCCCAGGTACGATCTCCAGGCTATTGATCCATGCTTGGGCGTATTCGCCGAAGGTCATCACCAGCGACATCGGGTTGTAGCTGGAGTTTGGGAACAGTTCAGCATATCGCTGATCATCCAAAACCCCATGTTTCGCCAGGCTGATTACTTGATCACGTAGATCGGCTGCCGCCTTGATGCCTTTTGGTGTTTGGGGATGTGCGAGAGTCTCGCAGCGTCGCTCCCCTCGCCAAGTAAAGCGAATTCGGACTGACTGGCCGGCAAACTCAACTCCTGTGGGCAGGCCCATTGGCTTTCTAGCCATGTCTCATATCTCCTGATGCTGTAAAAAATCCGCCCATCTATCTTGTTCCAGACACCTTCTGGGATTACCCCACGGTCGCGCTTTCCCTCCAGCGCCCGCTTGGTGGTTCCGATGATCTCGGCCATTCGCGCCTCTGGCACTTTGTCGAGTTGAAACGTTTCCGGTCTTTCCTGGGCCTCTGCCATTACTGCCTCCCGCCGGCCGCAGTGGGCCGCGCTGTCTTGATGATGTGGATGATGAAACCGAAGGTGAGCAGCATCCAGGCGACGGTGCCGGCGAAAGCTGCGACCAGGGTCTGGTCGGTACCGGTCGAGAGCAGCTCCGGCACCTGCCAGAAAAACCAGAAGGTGGACCCCGCCACGTACAACACGATGGCCGTCAGGAGCAGGGTGAGTTTCGTTGCGTACATGGGGTGTCCTTGCCGCTCTGGGCAGCAGAAGTTGATAGCGAAGTGCCTCGATGGCGAAGGGTGCGAAAAAGAGCTACAAATACTGTTCAACTTGCTCATGTGTCAGGGAGGGCGCGTGTCACACAATCTCGATGTTCCAGTTGTTCACGCCTATCGGGGGCATACGTTGTTTCTCAAGTTCGAATGGAGGCGACCAAACGATGACGTACCCGCATTTGCCAGAATCATTGAGCCGGCATCCGTTGAAGGATTGGGCGAAGTTGCCGCCGAGCTGACGGGCCCATGGCCTGACTATCCGGCGGCGCTGGGTGACGCAATGGCAGCTGCGGAACGATGGATCGACAGCCAGTTACCGTGAGTTCGCTCACCGGCAGGCATGTAGGGGGATTGGGGTTAGGGGTAGTTCTTGCTGATGCGCTGGGCGATGGCTTCGAGCTTTTCGGCCATGCTCCACATGTCGTTGTTGTCGCGACGGGATACCACTGCTGCGCGCTGGACGTTGCGATCGATCAGGATCTTGGCTGCCAGCAGGATCAGCCATGCCTCGGCTTTGCGCCGGAGGAACCGCTTCACGGCCTAAATCCAGCGTGCCACTTCGCTTTGTACTCGGCGATGAAGTCCGCCGGGAATTGCGATACCCAGTTGCAGTAGGGGCACTTGAACTGTTCGCCCGTCCAATTGGTGCGCGGCATGCTGCAATGGCTGTTGCCGCAGTACGGGGTGTAGCCGGGACGAGTCATCAAGTTTTCGCGAACGATGCTCATGGCCTCGGCCCCTTGTAGATGAAGACGTAGGCGAACCAGAGGGTGGCGATCATGGCGTCACCCCTTCAGCTTTCGGGATCAGCTCTTCGGCCAGTTCGGCAGCCAAGCCCACGGGCCACCAGTAGCGCGGGCGCTGGTACTCCGGATAGCTTTCTTCACGAAGCACCAGCCCCTTGCGCTGAAGCGCTTTGAAGACGCTCAGCACAGAGCCAGCCTCGATACTGAGTCGGCCACCAACCTGATATGTCAGGCCGCCCAGGCCGAAGGCGCAGGCTTCATCACCCCTTTCGATCCTGCCGCATGCATCGTTATGCAGGCAGGGCGTGACGCCGCGATAGCGATATGCGTTTTCACGTCCGATCTTGCGCAACTCATCGAGGACGAGTTGCTGCTTCTCTGTGAGCTTCATGGCGACACCTTTTCGAAGTGGAACACCACTGGCGCGCCTGTCTCTGCGATCAGTCCGTAGGATTTTGCCAGGCGATAGATGGGGTGGTAGCTGTTGAGAGAGTTGATGTGCCCGGCGATCCAGGACCGCCAGCCCTCCAGCGTCTGCCGCCCCTTACTGATGTTGCAGGGCGCACAGGCCGGCATCATGTTGTCGAGGTTGTGATTCTCGGCCTGCTCGGCCACGCGCTCATCACTGACCCTGATCACCGGCTCTCGGTGATCGGCGTGCCACCGTTCACCCAGCAGCACGCCGCAGTAGGCGCAGTGCCCGCCGTACTTCAGGCGCACTTGCTCGCGCTCAGCTTTCTTCAGGCGCATCACGCCACCCTGGCTGCGGCGATCTCATCGAGGAGTGCCTGGGGGAGCTTTGCAGCAAACTCTCCCTCGCTCCACGACAACGGCTCAGATTGGCGGATCATCTCGTTCAGCAGCTCGAATGCCGCGAGCAACTGGTCGTCGCGGATTTCTCCGTCCTCCGGCAAGTCGTCGCAGAAGTGGTCCGCCGGGTCGATCTGACTGGGGTAGTTTGGCTCGCAGATGCAGAGCTGCAGGTCGGCCAGATCGATATCGCTGTCGATGAGGTAGTCGCGCAGGCTGTCTTCGTCGAAGAAGTATTGGTCACCATCGAAGATAACCAGAGGCTCGCCGGACCACTCCTTGACAGGCATCGCTGCGAACTTCGCTTCGCGGCTTTCCTGGTGACACTGCTGGCAGTAGCTCCGAATCTCGTGGATCGGGTGATCCGGATTCTTCTCGCATTGGCGATGGGTGGCGCCACACCAGCGCGCCATATGCTCATCTTTGCCCCAGAAGCGGCCATCAGCGCCTACCCAGCCTGTCACGGTTTGGATGCTGGCAGCTTGTGGGGATTCGTACATCACGACTTTTTCTTCAGGCATGACTTCGTCCTTGCCGCTATAGCGGCTGACTTTGAAGGGGGAGGGGTTACAGGTTTTGCGGGAGGAGTACGGATGTACTCCTATCGGGATTTGGCGGCACGCTTTCGGAACTCGTAAACCATGCTGCGCAGATCGACTAGAGACTCCTGCAGGTCGCCGCGAGCGGAGTCGATATTCTCAAACAGCTCATCTTCGCCGTCGTCACCGCCCTCATCGACGGCCAGCAGAGCCAAGCCGTATGCCTGGAACTTCGCCAGCACCTCGTCGGCTGACTTGGCCATGTACTCGGCATGCTCAATGGCATAGTCCTGATTGGATCGCTCAGGCAGCACCACCGCTACCGGCTCGGGCTGATCGGCCAGTTTGGCCCGGTGCTGCCACGCATCGTGTGCAAGCCCCGTCTGGCGCTCGTAGTACAGGCCTATATCACACAACCGAAGATCAACCTGAGTCTGGGTACGCGCCCAGGCTTCGAACTGTTTGTTTTCTTTCGCTGGATCGTATGCCACCGGCTCGCCCTTGGGCTGGGGGGCGGGCAGGAGGTGTCGGCATTCATTGCAGGCGTGTATATGCGGACTCTCGGCACCTGCGAGAGGTCCGCTTCCGTGCCAAGGATGATAGGCCGGTACGATTCCGCAATAGTCGCAGGGTGGATAGTCTTCCGGCTCCGCATCCAGTAGGGCGCGCAGTATCCAGACAACGCCGCGAGCGCTTTCCGCATCCGCCCCATCGCCGCCATCATCGAACACAGCGGCCAGCTTCAGCGCCTGCTCAAGAGACTTTCGCGAGACGCCGTCAATCGTTTCGTTGTGGCTCATACAGCCTCCCTCGTTACCAGATCATGGGCATTCACAACCGTCATGCCGAGGTGCTTGGCAATCAGGACTTCGAGCTGGGCGCCTTTCGATTCTTGCCAGCCGGGCAGGGTGGCCACGGTGTCGCAGTCCATCAGGGCTGCAATGTCGCTGCGCATGCAGTCGTTCCAGGTGCCGCCGTCCGGGTTGATCTCGGCGGGGTTGGTGACGGTGTGGCCGCCGGCGCGCAGGTTGGTGGTTATGGCGTGGAAGGCGGCGAAGTTGAGGCCGGGCAGGCCGGTCATTGGGCCGCTGAGGTAGATTCGCTTCATGCTGCCTCCGCGATTGGCTGGCGAAACACTGGTAGGGCGCCGGCCTGTTCGCGTACAGCCTTCATGCCTTCCGCGTCGTAACCCCAGATGTTTCTGTCGTCGAACCGCTCCGGCCCGAGGTAGCCAGGGTGCATTGGCTCCCCGGTGCGGATGTAATCCCTGAACCCTTCGACGAGGGCCCGAAGCGTGCCGCCATGGCTGAAACCGCGCCACCGGCCGCCCCAGGTTGTTTTGTGTGTGAAGATCCGCCGGGCGCTGTAGTCGTCGATGAACCAGACCTTGCCGCGCTGATCCACTTCCATGCTGGCGTAGCGATCAGCGACCTGGTTGTAGAAGAAGCGCCGGCCGTGGGTGCCGATGATCTGGATCACCTGGTTGACCTGCTCGGCTCGCTGCTGCTTCAGGGTGAGTTTGGTTTCTGTAGGCAAGGGGAGTCCTTGCCGGGCCATGCCCGGGCGGTGTGGTGCTACGATGGCCCCTTCCTACAAATGGGCAGGACCATGACCAAGCACGATATTTACGATGAGATCGAAGGCTTTCAGGTTTGGAACTACATGGAGTGCGACAAGGACGAGGAAGGCCGGGAGACCTGGCGAATCAACGTCGAGGTGAAGCGCGGTGCTGAGGTGGTGGTGCCGGTTGTTGCGGGTGACCGAACCTATGTTGACCGTGGCCTGGCGCAGGTTGCTGGGCGTGAGGTCGGGGCCCGGTTGATAGCTGGGGCAGGCCTATAGGTTTTCTGCGGGTAAGGTGAGTCCGGTCTGGCCATCCCCTGGCGGTTGAGGGGAGGGGGATCAGGCAATTGCGGATAGCGCGAGGACATCCTCACCACCACGCGCGATGCCGGCGTGTAGTTCTACCTTGCTGCCAGCAAGCATCCCGGCGATCTGGGCGTTTAGGTCCAGCTCTACCGCCTTGCCTTTCCTGGACTTCCCGATTTCCTGGGTAGCAAGATATTCGCTGATCAATGCCTTGTCCTGCGCCTCAACCGCGACCAGGCCTTGGCCGGTGGCTGGGTGCCCGAGCGGATCATCGTCGCCTTGAGGCACAAGAGCTTTCAGCTTCGACTGGACCTCCCAAACCCACGCCAGCGCAAAGTGATCGCCGGCAGTTTCTGCCGAATACCGGCTGCGATGGACTCCCGACCTGACGGCCGAGCAGTACTCCTTGCGCGCCTGAGTAAGCTTGGTGTGCAGTGCCTCATACGCGTACAGGGCGATGTTCTGTGCGGGAGAGACACCGATGAATGTCGCGCATTCAATGATTTGGCCTTTCGCGGAACACCACGTCCGGCGTCGCAGGGTTGTGCAGCCGAATGCGTCTGCTACAGCGATGCTCAGCTGCTGATCCCAGGCTGGTCGACGCTTGGCGCGGAACAGGGCTGACTCAACTTCACCGACGTCGCTCAGCTTTACATCCATCTCGGTCAGCCGGTACTCGCGCATCAATGCCTGTGCCTGCCGGAGCGCCGTTGCGGCTTCGTTCTCGTTGGCGCTCCGTGCAAGTGCTAGGCAGTGCTTGATCTTGCGGATTGCGCGTTCGAGCTTCTTTTCGTCGATCTGTTGTGCTGGCATAGGAGATCCTCGCCGACAGCAGGTAGCTTCGGCATAATCGTCTGAATTTTTGATTTTGGAGAGCGAGTTGAAGAATGATTGGATGATTTGGTTCGTATGTTTACTGTTGTTTGCTTCCGGAGTTGTTTGGGGGATGACTCCGATTGAAACCGCGTTTTTTAAAGTAAAAGATGTACACGACCTGTTCGAAATTTTCTCATCAATAGCAACGGTTTTAGCCGTTGGTCTTGCGTTTGTAGGAGTGAATGCATGGCGACAGCAAGTTAGCGCTGAGGCAGACCATGCATTGGCTCAACGCGTTGCGGTTGCAGCACTAAGGTATAAAGAGACAACCCGGATTGCATTTGGGGATGCGCAATTTGCGGTAATGCAATTCAATGTTGGTGTCGAAGGCCTGCCAGTAGGCATGTTGGATAGTTTTATCTCGAAGATGGAAGAGCGGCTTGAAGCAAGTCAAAACTCTAGAGCGGAGTTTTTGGCAGTGTTGTTGGAGTGTCGCGCCATATGGGGTAATGAGTTTTCTAACCAGTACAACGAGTTTCTGAATTTCACAGAGAATTTTTCTGGGTGCTTAAGAACTTTTTTTAAATGGATTCGATTAGATAAAGATGGCATGTACGCTGATGTTTTTGCCCAATCCTTGCGCACATATTATGAGCAGTTTGAGCAAGAGAAATGGCTCGAAATATCCGCGCAGCAGCTTACGAAAATTGACGAACTGACGAAGCAGGCTGATAGGGAATTAAAATCTAAACTCCTTAGAGGCAACTAGTACCTGGCTAGTCTCGAACCTGGCGCAGCTCATCAAACTAGGCTATTAATTTGCACTCGTCACAGGTCCGGCGGTTAAAACGATGAGCGCGAAAACTGATGTTGAAGCGATACGCCTGATAGGCGATGAGGTTGTTCGGCTACTCAGCCTTCCCGAGGAAAGGCTAGAGGTCGAGGTGGCCCACGGCCTTCAACTGATCGCTGACTTGGCGCGGTGGCGTGTCCTTGCCTTCGGTCCGTCGCACCAAGAAAGAGAAAGGCGCCCATAGGCGCCTGGTGGTGCGGGAGCGGGTTACTTCGGATCGAACGCGCCGAGAGACAACGTCGCTGCCTCACCGATCTTGTCCTGAAGAACCAATTTGAACTCTTGAGCGATGTCTTCGCGCTGTACCTCTTCGCCCACCCAGCGCAATTTCAACACCGGCTGCGAGCCGCTGGTGATCACCGAAAGGCGAAGGGTGATCTGTTGTTCGGTCAGGCCTTCAAACGGGACCGTGCGGAATTGCAGGGAGACCGGCAGGGTTTCCTTACTGCGCGCCTCGATCTGGTCCATGGCGCTACGGCTGGCGCTGGTTTCGCCTACCGTGGTTTCCGATTCGCTCGACGCCTTGATGGTGATGGTGCGCACTGCCGCAATGGCCTTGGCGACAGGGATTGCATTGCCTGCCTCATCAACCGGGGTGAGGTACTGGTGCCAGTCTTCGATCCAGTCGCTCAAATCCTTTTGGCTGATACCGCGCCCGCCGATTTGCTGGGCTGCGGTGTAGCCGGCGGTTGGCTTCAGCTTGAGGACGGCGCGGTCATCGGCGTGGCCAGGTACATCGGCAGTGCCCAGGTTGAACAGGAGGGCACAGCTCATTGCGTCCTGATCAATGAAGCCGCGTGCGCCAAGCGCTGCGCGCTCAACCACGTAGGCGCTGAAATCTGCCAGCGAATGGGTGCTGTAGGTGCCACGGAAGCGGCTACGGCCAGCCTGGAATTTCTCCAGGTCTACAACTTTTGCGCTTTCCGGCAGCACCACGGTAGGGACCAGTGTCGGCAGCTTCTTGCCGTTGGCTTCCAGCGCCGTATCGGTGATGAGCTGAATTGCTTCTTTGGTGAGTGACATCGGTTATTTCCTTGGATTGCGGAGGGAGGGGTAGATCAGGTGCGCTTAGGGATCGGCGCGTCGTCGCGGCTGAATAGCTGGTCATGTTTCTCCGCGAAGAGGGTCACGCGGCCACCGGTCCCAACGTGCATAGGCGTGTCGAGGCTGGTGTTTTCGCTGCGGGTGCCACGCTTGGTCGGCACCTTGTAGTCGAGCTTGTGCTTGATCTTCACTTGGTGCGATTCGCCGATCTGGCTGAAGTCCAAGGTAATAACCAGCTTGCCGGCCTTGCCATAGTCGACAACCCCGGCGGCTACTTCGGAGATGGCGTGGCCAATTTGGCTGGCGAAGGCGCCACCGTTGAGTTCTTCAAGAAACTCGGCTGTATCTGTTGCTGTGGACATGGCTGTTTCTCCGGGATGGCCAAGAGGCCGCTGGGTGGAAGATTGAATTGCGATTGACGAAGGCGCTGGCGCACCTGGTTGCTGAGGCGCCTCATGGGGTGTCGGCGAACTTGAAGCCGTTTTCCTGGGCGATCAGCGTCACGCGCTTGATGTGCATGCCCAGGTTCTTCGCCGCGACACTTGCCACGACGCCCTTGTCTGCCTCGGCGCGCACGGCTGGGGCCAGCTTGTCGCGTTCTTTGCGAAGGCGTTCGTGGTGCGCCGTGGTGCCGTTGAAGGGACCATCGACACCAACACCGCTCGGGATAACCTGGACGGTCTTGCCGGAGCCGAAGAACGCTTCAAGCTGCTGGTTGAGGTTGTCGATGATCGAGTGTCGCGGGTCGGGCAATGGGGCGCCGATCATTGCGCACCGCCTGACAGCGTCACCTTCACGCCGTCGGCCCGAGATTCCAACTCCTGGGCAAAGTTGTTTGCCTTCTTCCAGGTCCAGCGGAAGCCCTTTACCTTGCCGGTGGCGATCTCCACGATGTGGTATGCCTTGCCGGCGGTGCGGATCTGAAAGCGAATCTTCTGCACTGGCGCCTCCTTGCCGATCAGGGCGTAGAACTCGGCGGTGGCGATGCGGGAGCGCACGTGCAGGGCCGCAACCCCGTCTACGCGCTGTTGAATTAATGCGTGCATGGTGGATACCTCAGTGGGTTGCGTGTATTCGTCAGCACCCTGACCGCCTGGCGGGTGCCGGTTGGCCCAGGGGAGGGTGCTGACGGGTAAACGCGAGATGTAAAAAAGCCCAGTAGGGACTGGGCTTTTCGTTGCGTTACATAGACCTCCCTATGTCACGCAGGCAGACGCTTCGGCGTCTAGGGTGTGTGTGGTTTACATGGCTGCCAATCCTCCGTGCTGCGTGGGTTGAATGCAGGTGGCCGGCGAAAGGCCGGGTGTTCGTCCGCATCGGATATAGCTCTAATCCCTCTGGGTGTTGCCCGTCTACGCCGCGACAGAATCCGCTCAGGCTCGGGGCAAGGTGGCCACCCTGCTATCACGCCAGAGGGCCGAGCTATATCCGATGCGGCCTGGTGCTGGGGAGTACCAGGTGCTCGGGCCCGGGCTTGCACCGGACTTCCACGTCACCATTACTTTTATATGGGGTTCATACGTGTAGTTCGCCCATTTCCGTAGGCTTTCGCCATCCCGCTGCCCACTCATGGAATGGGCAGAAGTGATGCCTATTGAGCCTGAAGAGCTTCGATTGCTTGCCGATAGTCCGAAGCGTTGGAGCGGTTGTTGGCTGCGTCTTCGTGTTTGCCTTCGCGCTCCTGAATAACTGCGTTGTTCTCGCAGTTGGAGGCGTGGATTTCGAGCTGAGCTATTGCTGCTGAGTGCTTCATGGATGGATCCTCTGGTGGTTGAATCAGGCAAGCAGCACTGGCTGCTCGGCACGGCGAACCATCCGCACTTGGGCGGTACGGCGCTCCGGTACACGGCGATCACGGCGCATCGCGTCGTCACCGATCATCGTGTGCATGGCGATCAGGCTGGCCAAGACAAAGCACATCGGCGAGATGATCTGCCGGCGCATGGCCTCGGCCACCATCGCGGTCTGGCGAGTTACGCCAAGCTTGAACATGGCGCAGGAAAGACGCTTGGCCACGGTGCAGGCCGCCACGTCGTACTGCCTGGCAATTTCCTTTGCCGTCTTGCCCTGGGCAGCGGACAGCAAGTACTGAAGTTCTCGCGGCGCAAGACCACGGCCGAGATGACCCTTCCATGCGCCGTTAACGATTGTTGCTTCCATCGTTGTGACTCCCGGTTGTTTTCCGAAAGCGCCCGATACAGGCGCTGACGTGAAATCTTCTGGTGTCGCTTGCCGGCTTCCCGCTACTGGCGCTGCCGCCGGCCCCATCAAATTATTCGTCCAGCCGCGGGCCTTTCGGCTTGTTCTCCCGCTGGATAACTCGTCTTGGTGTTTTACGCTGCACACCCGGGTCAGTTGCCAACCCTCTGAACCGTTGAGGCCGGTTCATCGCTGCCTTCCATCTGGCCGGTTGTTATCCGGCGACGGGGCAAATATCTCCCATGGAAATATCCATGTCAACTCCAATGGAGATAATATTTTCTGTAGGCAATAAAAAACCCGCTTAGGGCGGGCTATGGATTCAGATCGGCGATGGTAAAACACCATGCGACTAGCGCCTGCTACTGATCTTTACTTTTGTGGGAGAGGTTGGTTGGCCCTTATCTGCTCGAGCATGACCTTATTCTCATAAGATTGCTGCCGCATTTCCTGAAGGAGCTGAGAGGTATCTCGACCAGAGTCAAAGCTTGAAATCCCGTAGGCCATTACAGCTATAACTATCCCGACGACGGCAATAACCGAAAGCACGGAATTCAAAATAATTGTGCTTTTTAGTCCCCGCACCCCCGCTAAATCTTTGTCGAGCATTTGCAGGCTGTGATTCATTTCGTTGAGGCCGTCCGCTACGCGTTGCTCAAATTTAGCCAGGCGCGCGTCTACCTTGAGGTCCTGGTTCTCGAGGTGGGCTTTGAGTTCGTCACGGGTGATATCGTTCATAGGATGAGTATCTCCCGATTGAGCGTTGATGTCATCAGCCGCCCCCTTCGCCGCGGCCTTTATTGATTCCAGCTCCTTTTCGCGCTTTTCGATCATCTCGCCGAAAGCGGTGTAATCAACATTTTTCATGGCAGCTCTTCGTCAACACCATAAATGAATGAAAGCTCCTTTAGGATGTCGATCTGTTTCTGGACGCTGTTGAATGCTTTCACCGCATGCCCGTGAGCAAAGTCAGGCAGGTCTGGAATGTTGACCATTGCAGTGCTCAGGCTCATAACTGTTTCGAGGTTGGCCACCGCCAGGCCATGAAGTCGCGATACGAGCAAGCGGAGCTTCATTTCTTCGTTTTTATCCATGTTCCTACCCCTTCCAGATTAGGTGGCTTTTTGATATGCGAGGGCCTCTGATGAGCCAAAAAACAGTCCGTCACCTACTTTCTAAGTAAGGCGTTACAGCATCCCGCCTCGCCAAACTACGCGGCCAATAATGCGAACCTCGTTTATCTCCCCATCGCGCAGCGTCTCGTCGCCGTAGCGCGCCTTGTCTGGGTTATCGCTACGAATGATCCACCCATCGAAGTCGGATTTAACCAGGCGCTTCACAATCGTCCCCTTGGAAGCGCTCTGCATGGCGAAAATCTGCCCGTCTTTCGGCTCTATCTTTGATTCGTCGATCAACAGCACGTCGCCATCATTGATGGTTGGCTCCATGCTATGGCCGTTGGCGTAGATAACGTCGAGGTCTTTCTGGTTGAGGCGGTTTGCCCGCAGCCATGCAGACTTGAACGCCATCACGCCGCGGATCTCGACATGCGAATTATCGTCGCCGTCTCCTGTAGATCCGCGAGCGGTCAGCTGCAAGACACCGGTGTAGGCCGGTTCATCCTGGAGGTCGAAGCTTCGCGGGGGAGTGCGCTCGTCGGTACGTGGTTCAGCGACACTTTGATTAAGCCCAGCGGCAGAAGCCATCCGGCCTATGTCGCCCTCGATTCTCTTGCTGAAAGACCCAATAGGCACACCAAGCATTTCCGCCATTGAAACGGCCAGCTTTTGGGTTAGGGGGCGATGGCCGTTTAGATGGCTTCCAAGTGTCCCCTGACTCATCCCCACGGCATGCGCTATCTCGTCTTGAGTCAGGCGCTTGTCCTTTGGGCGCGCGGAATTGTAGTCCGCAATTGCCTTTTTCAAGGCTGCGCACTCGTCCCGCTCCCAATCAAGCAATTGGCGTCTTTCTTTATTCATTTCGCAAGAATATTCCCAAGGGAAATAGTTAGCCATCTCCAATGGAGTTGCAATGTATCTCCATGGGAGATAATCTCGCGCAATGGATACCAATGGAGATATGGCGATGAGCCGCATCACTCTCAAACAGTTCTCGGTGGAAAAGGGTCAGACGCGAGCTGCGGCGCTGCTGGGCATGAGCCAGGGTGCACTTAATAAGGCTCTGCGAGTCGGCCGCGACATTTTCGTAACGGAGCGTGAAGACGGTTCATTTGTTGCGGAAGAGGTCCGGCCATTCCCATCTCAGCGCTCAGTAGCCTGATCGTTTGATGGGGCCATTTTCCGCTTTGGCGGGAAGGCCAGATAGAGATTTGGGGTTAGCTGTTAATTCATACAGTGACCAAATCGCAGACATAAAAAAACCGCCTGGCAGGGCGGTTCGGTGCAGCTTTAGAACGAGGTGAATAATGACCAACAACGCCCCCGCAGTCAATAGTTCTGGGGATGTCGAGACGCTTTTCGACGAGCCTGACAAGGTGTCTCGACACCTCACCATCAATCAAACCGCCGCGATGAATGCCGCCCTCATGATTGGCGGACAGTACTCGCTCGCGTCCAAAACCAAATTCCGCCGAGAATGCCTCAATCACTTGAAGGCGTCCCTGGCTCCTGCCCAGGATGTTTCCGCATGAGCACCATCATCATGAGCCTGTGCTGGCCTTTGCAAGGAATGAGCGGCCCGCAGAAAGCTGTCCTGATATCCCTGGCTGACAATGCAAACGACGAGGGTGTTTGCTGGCCTTCGGTAGCCCGTATCGCCGAGCGGACGTGTCTCGCAGAACGGACCGTTCAGGGCGCCATCAAGTGGCTAGGGCAAGCGAGCATCTTGTCTGTCCGTGAGCGGATGGGTCGCTCGACAATGTACACCCTGACCCCGGCAGCATATGCACCCCCGCAAGACACGCACCCCGCAGCAGATGCACCGCCACCCCCGCAGCTCACGACAGAAACCCCCGCAGCAGATGCACCCAGAACCGTAATAGAACCATCAAGTGAACCATCACCTCCTGTCGGCGATGAGAGTCCGTCGAAAGTCTCGAAGCCGAAATGCCCGTCACAAGCAATCGTCGACCTGTTCAACAAAACGCTTCCCGGGCTCCCTCAGGTAGCGATGCTGACCAAAGACCGGATCACAAAGATTTCTGCGCGATGGAACGACAGCACGGTTCACCAGGACCTGGGGTTTTGGGCTGAGTTCTTCGAGTTAGTCGGGTCGAGCCCGTTTCTGATGGGGGAAGGCGAGGGCAGGGATGGGACCAAGCCTTTCCGGGCCACGTTCGATTGGCTGATCAAGCCGAGCAACTTCGTCAAGGTCGTGGAGGGTAATTACAATGCGTGATCCATACAGCCTCGAGGCCGAACACGGCGTGCTGGGAGCGATGTTCCTGCGCCCCGAGCTGATCGACTTGCTAAGCGCTGACCTGGCGGTTGAGGATTTCTACTACGAGGACAACGCCGCAATCTATCGCGGCATCTTGGACTTGCACGGCGCCGGCCAACCGGTCGATATCGTGACTATCGGCGCTCACATCGGCGAATTGCCCTGTGGCTCTCCCGCCTTCGCCTACGCTTTCGAGATTTCCCGCAACACTCCGAGCGTTGCGAACGCTGCTTCCTACGCGGGAACCGTCCGCGAGCGAAGCCTGGACCGGTCGCTGATTGAATTGAGCGTTCGGATAAACGAAATCGCTTATGGCGACCAGCCCACGGCTGACAAGGTTGCAGCGGTGCAGGCCGAGGCCCAGGCGGTCGACAGCCAGTCGGCCACGTCCGAGGTGATCAAGGCTGAGGACATCTTGGATGGCTACATCGAGGTACTGCAGGCTCGAGCTGACCGGGGTGACGAAATTGATGGCCTATCCACCGGCATTCCCGATCTGGACGAGAAGCTGCAGGGCTTGAAGCCTGGCCAACTGATCATTATCGCGGGCCGCCCAGCCATGGGTAAAACAACCCTGGCCATGAACATCGCATCCAATGCCGCCATTCGTGAGGGCAAGAGCGTGATGGCGTTCAGTCTCGAAATGGACAACACGGGCCTGATGGACCGCTTCATGGCATCCGAAGGGCGAGTACCGCTCCAGTTGATCAAGAACGGTAAAGCCCCGCACGAATACGGCGCCGAGTTGATGGGTGCTGCCGCGAAACTCAAACATTCCAATCTGTACCTGTCAGACCGTGCATCGATGTCGATGAACCGGATGCGCGCCGCTGCCCGCCGTCACAAGCGCCGATACGGCCTGGACCTGATGGTGATCGATTACCTGCAGCTGGTGGACTCCGACTCGCGCACGTTCAGCCGAGAGCAGGAAGTTAGCCACATGACCCGCACCGCGAAACTGATGGCTCGCGAACTGGGCATCCCGGTGATTCTGCTCAGCCAGCTCTCGCGTGAGTGCGAAAAACGCCCCAACAAGCGCCCAATGTGCTCTGACCTGCGCGAATCCGGCGCCATTGAGCAAGACGCCGACATCATCTTGTTCGTCTACCGCGACGAGGTTTACCACGAGCATTCCGAAGCGAAGGGCATTGCCGAAATCATCATTGGCAAGGGCCGTGACATCGCCGGTGGCACCGTGCGTGCCGCTTTCCTCGGGCAGTACAGCCGATTTGAACAACTGGCTGCTGGATGGGTTGAGCCGTCCAAGCCTGCAAAGGTCACCAGCATGGCTGACCGCTACAAACAAAAGGATCAATTCTAATGGCAGATCCCCGCCTTGCCGTTCCCAAGCCTGACCTGTACCGCTACGCGGTGTTTTGCTGTTCTTCCAAGATAGACCTGGGGAGCGCACCAGATCATGCCCTAGCGCTCTTTTTTGATAAGGCCATGGCCGTTCGATACGGCGGCCAGATGTGGCCGTCGACGTTTGAGGTTATCGACCTCCTTGATCCGGAGGAGGGCGCGTTTTGAACATCCTCATCAAAACCCTGACGGTGAAGCTGTCGGATGCCGAGATTGCCCGCAATGCCAAGCTTGAGCATGTGCGCGACCTGCGGGACGCCGGCCACCCGGCGCTGCACTTCCGCTTTGCCAAGAATCGCACGCGCGGCTCCTGGTACCTGCTCAACAAGCGCAAATGGCATCGCATCGGCGGCTTTCCCGGCCTGAATACCAAGCAGGTGATCGCCGCACTGCCGGCGGTGCGCCTGCGGGTCGCTGCCGATGGCGCGGCCAGTGTTTCGGGCTGGGTAACCGTGGGTGAACTGCTCGATTGGTTCGGTGATCGCATGGCCAAGTCGCGCTCGCTGTCCGACAAGCGCCGGGCTGCGGGCAAGTCGGCTATCAGTTGCCAGCTCAAGCCGCGCCTGGACGATCTGCTGCTACGCGACGTGAGCGCCCAGACCCTCGACAAGCTGCTGATGTGGCCGGCCCAGGCCGAATTGTCGCTGTCCTATGTGCAGCAGCTGTACCGGCTGCTCGCGGTGGCCTTCCGTCAGGCCCGCAAGCTGGACCTGATCCCGGTCAACCCGATGGCGGAACTGAAGTTCGTCAACTTCACCACGGCGCGGATCCTGCCCAAGCCGGCGCGGTTGCGTGACGTGCAGTTGCAGGACCTGGTGACCCTGCTGGCCGAGCGCTTCGACAGTGCACCGGGTGACGCCATGCTGGCCTTGATGATGCTGTGCCACGGCACCCGGATCGGCGAGACCCGCCAGTCCCGCTGGGCTGATATCGCGCTGCCAGAGCGTGAGTGGTTCATCCCGGCAGAACACACCAAGACGAAAACCGAGCTGCGGGTGCCGCTGACCGATCAGGTGTGTTCGCTCCTACAGCTATACCGCGCCCGACAAAACGCCCAGGGCTACGAGGGGCCGCTCCTGTTTCCGTCCCGCCGTGGCAAGGCGCTCAGCGACCACCAAGCGAGCGCGGTATTCACGCGGCTAGGGCAGGGCGCCTGGACCAGTCACGACCTGCGCAAGGTGGCCCGTACCGCATGGACCGACCTCGGCGTCGACGGCCACATCGGCGAGATGCTGCTCAACCACTCCCTGGGCAAGATCGCCTCCACCTACATCAACACCCAGGCCAAGGAACAGCGCCGCCTGGCCCTGGTGAAGTGGCACAACTGGTTAGATCAGCGTGGCTTCAAGGCGATCCACATGCAGACAGGCGTTAGATATGAAGATTCGCAAAACCTCGTAGACGCCTTGAACGGCGGGGCCTGCGAGCCAGAACCACAATTTGTTAAGGGCGAGGTATTAAAACGTGCAGAAACGACAGGGGCCTGGCTTTAAGCGGGAGCGGATCGAGCTTGAACCCTGCTCTATCTGCAAGGGGAGAGCGGTAGTTGCGGGGGTGTTTTATGAGCTGGTTTGCACGGATTGCAACGGCTCAGGTTGGGTTGTTCAGGGGACCAGGTTGGTGCTTTCTGTCGAAGAATTGGTCACCCAATTGAGTTTCAAATTGCAGCATGTACAGCGCGAAGTCTTGGCGTTAAAGACACCTCCAGCACTTATAGGGCCTCACAGCCAATACGAACAGCCAAACCGCCTGGGAGCAGGCGGAACAAATTACACAGGGGATTGAGAGCATGATGATTCGTAAACCGGCAGGGCGACCATTGGGGGATACCGAGTACCTGCTTGAACAGTGGGGTTGGTGGCGGATGGATGGTGTTGGGATGCCAAGTTACACATCGCCTACTCTCGCGCTGATGCGGCAGGCTACTGCTTACCCATCATCGTGCAAGAGCTATTGCATTACTGACGAGTGGGCGACGGCAATAGACCGCGCAGTAGCAAGGCTGGCCCTTCGAGATCAGCAGATGGGGGACGTGATCTGGCTTTACTTTGGTGCCAAATGGCCCATGTTGCGAGTAGGAAAGTACTACGGAATAAGTGAGGGAAAGGCTCGGGAGCTGGTCCGTGCAGGAGTAGCTTGGATTGATTGCGTCGTATGCCCGATGTATAGCGTGGCATGATGTGTTGAAAGCATATCTGCCGAACTCGCGCCGGCAGATATTTTACCTCAGCTATGAATGGTATCTAATTAATAACTGGCAAAATCCGGATAAGAAAATAGTCTGCCGGATCGGGCGTCGTCTAACCATTTGAATGCACCCTCTAGCCCGTAAGTACCAATGATTCTTTCTGCAAGCCCTATGTGGTGCAGAGCAAAGAGAGATATCAAAAAATTATCAATAGCATTGCTTTTGCTGAAGATATGCATAAAGTCGTCTTTCAGATTGGCGTTGTGTGCCAAAGTGCTATTGGCCTGTGCGAGCTGGCTTTCATAGAGTCTGTCGTAATACTCAACAAACTCCCTGTCTCGAGCGAAGTAAAATAAAGTTTCGATTCCCGCGAGATATTCGGCATCAACTTCAGTATTGAATAAGTCCCATGTTTGATTTTGCGGGGCTGATCTGGCTATGAGTCTCGCTAGCATACTCGTTCTGTCAAATTTCATTTCAGTGTATGGCTTGTCTCGATCTTTTCGAAAGTCGGGGTTCTCCTTGAACCATATATCTATGAAATGTAGCAGTTTTTCTTCCGAAATCCCTCTGAGTGGGAGGGGGGCATTGATTAGTGGGGCGAGATTATAATGCTTTTTAATAATGTCTACGGCTTTCGAGAAATCCCTGCTTCCAAGGCGATACTCTGCTTTTATATGATCTTTTATAGTAGTGAATTCTGCATCTCTCCATTTCTCTACTCGTGGCAGCGCTTTGGCAATTTTAAAAATTTCTGGCCGAGACAGTTTTTCTGTAAAGGAACCTTGGTTGTACTCCGAGTGCAGCCATCTATTAAGTTTGTGAAGTGAGTCGAGGTCTTTTTCGAGTTCGTTAAACTTTTCCTTAAGGAGTATAAAGTTTATTACGGATATGTCTGTTAAGTGCTTCTGAGAGTCATTGCTGATTGGGTAGCGAAAGGTTTGACCAGTTGGATCAACTTCTGCAATGTCTAAAATGGTTGTCTCGGCTTTTTGGTTTGCAGCTATATATCTTTTGTCAATGTTCTCTGATTGTGTTTTGAAGAAACTCCAAATGATATTTATGTCGTGTGAGCCGGATGAGTTGAATTGAATGTTGATGTTTTTGAATTTGGCAATTTCAATTAATTCATCAATGGCGCCTTTCAGTCTTAGTTCAACTGAGTGGCGCATATTGAAGCAGACTGGGTACACGAACTCGTCGACACTGAGGTGAATGCTTCGATCTTTAATTACCAAGTCAATTAGTATATTTGCAGCTTTCGAGAAGCCTTCCGAATATTCAACATAACTAGGTTGACCGTTGTTACCGACACAGGCGTTCGCCCACGACGGTTCTGCTCCGTGAAAGGTTGGATTTTTGTTAGTCATTAGCCTGGAAATTTCCTTTTTTGGGGGCTGAGTCTATCTACTGATGCCATTCTAAAGGGGGTTGTCGAGAGCGCATATCCTCAGTCGACTATAAGTGAGAAAAAAGCTTTTCCGCGCGGAATGGATTTGTTTTCATTGCAGCGTGAACTGCTGTGAACGCAGCGAGACGCCTGCAAAACCCGGCCACTGAGCCGGGGTTTTGTTCCTATTTACAAGCCCTGCCCTTGAGCAGGGCTTTTTTGTTTTCGGCCCCACGCCTGTCTCCTTGCCTAAAGCGGATGCCAGCGACGTGGAGGCCGACCTATTTGAGGACTCAAGATGAACTCCGAGCATCAGGCACTGACCGATGTACCTCTGTGGTTGTTGGTTCTGCTGAGTCTCGCAGGGTTGTCTGGAGAAATGCTGCGGGCATCAGGCAGCGACCTCGGCCTACGCCAAATCCTTCAACGAGTAGCACTACGTTTCCTCGCTTCTGGCCTGCTGGGTATGGCGACGTTGCTGCTCGCAATGGCTCTTTGGAGCAACCTGTACCTTTCGGCCGGCTTAGGCATCGTAATCGCCGTGATAGGTGCAGACGTTGCAGGTGGCCTTTACACGCAGTTCTTGGCGCGCAAGGCGGGTGTTAGTGACCCGGCTTCAGGTAGCACTACTAACGATCAATAGATCGACGAGGCGGGGATTGGACGATGTTCAAAGTCGATATGTCTCTGGACGCGCTCCCCGTTTCTGCGGGTATGCGGGAGCTAGAGAAAAGGCACATACCTTTTGTGATGGCCCGTACCGCGACCTTGTTGGCCCAGCGGATCAAGAAGGGCACGATCACGGTGATGCAGAAACGTTTGGACAGGCCGACCCCGACCACGCTGAACAGTCTGTTTGTGAAGATGGCCACCAAAACACGAGCTGCTGAGGTCTACTTCAAGGACTCATGGGCGTCGGGCATTCCTGCCGACACTTACCTACAGCAGGCGGTGAGCGGTGGCCTACGACCTCACAAACGTTTCGAGAAGTCGTTGATTGCGCGCGGCATCATGCGCAGCGGTCAATACGCAGTGCCCGCCACGGCATTCATGAACCAATACGGCAACGTATCTCGCGGCACGATGCTAAAGATCCTGTCGGGCCTTGGTGCTGCTGAGTCGTCGAGAGGCTATCAGGCGAACGCTACAGGTAGCGCCCGGAGTCGTCGCAAGGGCAATGCTCATCGTTTCTTCTCAGGTGAGGTCGACGGCACGCAAGGCGTGTGGGAGCGCAAGTCGATGGGTATGGGCGATGCGGTACGGCCGGTGTTCATCTTCAGTGATTCCGCGCCCAGATATCGAACCATTTTCCCGTTCTTCAAAATCGGGCAAAACATCGTCAACGCGAACTATCAGGCTGACGCGGCGACTGCCTGGGCTGAAGCGATGGCTTCGGCTCGTTGATGACCGTAGTTGCCGGGAAATCAGAAAAGGTGAAAAAAGTGACCTTTTCTTCGGTTTATCGCCTTTTTCGCTTGACAGGTCAGCCAGGACGAAAAGCCGAAGGTACTCCCGGAGCCCCACCCCTCATGGGGGTAATTCGGGCCCCGCGTCTTCGCTATATATGACCCATTTTCAAAGGTTGGTTGTTGTGTAGTTATGGCTAATCAATCGATCACCCGTAAACCTGAGTGGCTGAACAAGTCACGCATGGCGGACAGCCTCGGCATTACCACGCAAGCCTTCGATAAATGGGGCGTGACACCTATCGCCAAGATCGGCAGGGAGTCGTTTTATGACGTGCGTTCTGTGCTGGATAACCGGTTGGTTCACAAGGGTGAGAAACAACAACCGCTCGACGACGGCGGCCAACCTATTGATCCGCTGATTGAGTACAAGCAAGCACAGCAAAAACTGCGGTTGACCACTGAGCAAGCCGATGCCCAGGAAATGCGTAACAGGGTGAAGGCTAAAAAGTTGGTGCCGGTGGACTTCTGCCTGTTCGCCCTGGGCAAGTTGAGCGCGATGCTCGGCTCAACTCTGGACACCATTCACATCAAAGTGAAACGCAAGCACCCGGATATCGAGGTGCGTCACATCGAGGCTATCCAACGTGAAATAGCCGTCACGCGGAACGAAGCGGTCAACCTGGCCGACACCTTGCCGGAGCTTCTAGATGAGTTCGTCGAAGCCCTGGATGAGGGCGCTGATTGATAGCGTCCGTAAGGGCCTGACCGGCCTCTACAAGGAACCGCCACTGACTGCGGTTGAGTGGGCCGATAAGCATTTTTATCTGTCTTCCGAGTCTTCCTATCAGGAAGGGCGATGGACCACGGCGCCGTTTCAGGTCGCCATTCTCAACGCGATGGGCAATGACCTGATCGCAGTAGTCAACGTGTTGAAGTCGGCGCGGGTGGGCTACACCAAGATGCTGGTGGCCAACAAGGGCTACAAAATCCAGCACAAGAAACGCAACGTATTGTCGTGGTGCCCAACGGACCCCGATGCCGACACCATGATGAAGCGGCACATCGAAACGATGATCCGTGACGTTCCCCTGGTGCGTGCCTTGGCGCCCTGGTACGGGGTGAAGCACCGGGATAACACCCTGGACGAAAAGCGTTTTGATAACTCGAAAATGTTGTGGTGCCTAGGTGGCAAAGCCGCACGCAACTACCGGGAGAAAAGCCCGGATGAAGTTATCTACGACGAGTTGTCGAAGTTCGACGCCGATATTGAGGGGGAAGGCTCCCCGACAATGCTGGGGGATAAGCGCCTTGAGGGTGCAACGTTCCCTAAGTCGATTCGCGGGTCAACGCCTGGGGTGATTGTTGCCGGCGGTGAGGACGACGAGTCAGTGGGGGAGGGCTGCCAAATCAGCCGCGCGGCGGATGAATCGCCGCACTTCCTGCGGTTCAACATTAAGTGCCCATGCTGCGGCACAGAACAGCACCTGAAGTGGGGCGCCTTCGACAAGCCTTACGGCATGCGCTGGCGGCTCGATGGGTATGGCCAGGTAGAAAAGGCCTGGTACTTGTGCGAGTCCGGTAACGGTTGCTCGTTTGAGTACCACGAAATGATCCAGGCATCAGTTACTGGGCGCTACATCTGCGAGCGCCAAGGCATTTGGACCCGCGACGGCATTGAGTGGTTTTCTGCTGATGATCAGCCGATCACTACGCCGCGATCTGTCACGTTCCACATTTGGACCGTGTATTCCGAGTTCGTTACCTGGGCTTCGGTGGTCAGTGAATGGCTGAAGGTCGGCAAGGACCGGGGAAAGCTCAAGACCTTTATCAACACTACCTTGGGCGAAGCCTGGGAAGAGGACCAAGGCGAGAAACTGGAATGGGAAGTGCTGGCCAAACGGCGCAGTAACTACCTGAAGGTGCCCGCCCGTGGCGTTGCATTGTTCGGTGGGATTGATACGCAAGATGACCGGTATGAAGGCCGTGTGTGGGCATTCGGCGCCGGTGAGGAAGCGTGGTTGATTCACCGTTGGGTGCTTACCGGCGACCCTGCAAGCGTTGAGCTGCGCAAGAAAGTAGGTCAAGAAATACGCCGCCAGTTCACCCGCGAAGACGGCACGCTAATGCGTGTAGAGCGCTGGTGCTGGGACTCCGGCGGCCACTACTCGGACGAAGTGCGTAAGGAAAGTAAAAAGCACGGCGTCACCTGGGTTATCCCGGTGTTCGGCGCTGCGACCTACGGCAAGAAGATTGCCACCTTTCCGAAGAAAAAGACCAAGGGCGACCGGGTGTACCTCACTGAGGTAGGCACGGACAACGCCAAGGAACTGATCTACAGCCGCTTGAAAATCGAACCGGACGGCGACCGCCCGGTGCCTGAGTGCATCCACTTGCCGCTTAACGAGCTGGTGTGTGACGAAGACGAAATGAAGCAGCTGACCAGCGAGCGTAAAGAATGGGTGGTCTCCAAAGGCCGCCGGGTTCAACGCTGGACCAGCGGCCGCCGCCGAAACGAAGCCCTCGACTGTTTTGTGTACGCACTGGCCGCTCTGCGGATCAGTCAGGAGCGCTTCGGCCTGGATTTGGAGCAATTGGCTTTAGAGGCTCAGTTCGTCCCGGCTACCGGCGCGTGGGAGGTGCCCGAAGTGCTGGAGATGGATGAGCCAGAAGAATCAGAGCCTCCGATTGAGTCGGCGCGGCCTGAGCCCCCATCAACTCAAGCCGCGCCTCCTGGCGACTGGCATAACGTGGAAAGTAACGGATGGCTATAAACGCGCAGGAGATGCTGGACAAGTACCTGGAGGCAGAAGCCGCCATTTTGCTGGGTAAAACGACCATTTTTAATGGGCGGACCCACACCATGGCCGAATTGCCGCAGATCCAATCAGGTCGACGCGAATGGGAGCGGCGGGTTAACGCCCAGCGCGCCGCCGCGCAAGGCAGTCCGGGCTATGCCCTGGCTGACTTTCGTTGAACTTCCTCGACCGCTGTATTGCGGCGGTTAGCCCTGGTGCTGGGTTACGGCGCCTGGCTGCACGTAGTGGCATTCAAGCGTTTGAGGCTGCCGAAGTCACCCGCACACACAAGGCAAAGCGACAAACCCGAAGCGCTGACAGCTCGTTGCAGCGTGACGCGGAATCGCTGCGCGGCCAGTCCCGCAAACTGGACGAGGATCACGACCTTGTTACCGGTATCTATGACCGGTTAGAAGAACGTGTAGTCGGGGGGGGGGGTATTGCGGTTGAGCCACTGCCGTTGGACCACGCGGGCAATATTCACTTGGCGTTCGCGGCCCAGATTAAAGACCTGTGGGCTGAGTGGTCGTTGCGGCCGGAAACGTCGGGTGAGTTGACTCGGGCGCAAATGGAACGGCTGGTGTGCCGCACCTGGCTACGTGATGGTGAGGCGCTGGCCCAGCAGTTGTTGGGCAAGGTGCCCAACTTCAAGCATCTGCACAAAGTGCCTTTCACCCTGGAGTTGCTGGAGCCGGACTATCTACCCTGGAGCTACAACGACGAATCAAAAGGGATTTGTCAGGGCATTACGCGTGACGCTTGGCGCCGGGTCACCGGTTACAACCTGCTGAAGCGTCACCCTGGCAGCGCCTTGGGTTTCAGCATGTCGGTGGATACCAAGTTTGTGCCGGCGGATCGGATGCTGCACATCGCATACCGCAAGCGGATCGGGCAGAACCGTGGCCAGCCGCTGTTGCACGCAGTGCTGACGCGTTTGGCGGATATTAAGGACTACGAGGAAAGCGAGCGCATTGCCGCCCGTATCAGCGCCGCCTTGGCGATGTTCATCAAGAAGGGCTCAACCGACGACTACGTGGTTGCGCCTACGACTGCCGCTAAGGACGGACAGGCCACTGGTGCCCGAAGTATTCCGATTGCTCCAGGCATGGTGTTTGACGGGCTATTGCCCGGCGAAGACGTTGGGATGATCGAAAGCAACCGACCCAGCCAGTTTGTGGAGAGCTTCCGCAACGGTCAGTTGCGGGCTGTAGCAGCCGGCACGCGAGTTGGCTATTCCACTGCGACCCGAAGCTATACCGGCACCTACTCGGCCCAGCGTCAGGAACTGGTGGAGTCACAGCTGGGTTACGACCTGCTGCAACACGAATTCATAGACTACTGGTCGCGCAAGGTTTATCGGGCCTTTATCGAAATGGCATTAGTCAGCGGCGTACTTGTGCCGCCGCGTGACGTGAACATGGATTCGGTTTACAGCGCGGTTTATCAGGGGCCGGTGATGCCCTGGATTAACCCTGTGCATGAGGCCGGCGCCTGGAACTTGCTGGTTGAGGCTGGGTTTGCCGATGAGGCCGAGGTGGCGCGAGCGCGTGGGCGCAACCCGCAAGAGCTTAAGCGTTCGCGTCAGGCGGAAATCGAAAGCAACCGGGCGAAAGGGCTGGTTTTCAGCTCCGACGCCTATCACAAGTTCTATGGGAAAGTGACCGTCAATGCAGACTTATCAAACGAAAAAGAGAAAGCGTGAAACCCCGCTGCTGCTGATGCCCAGGGCGTCGACTCAGTCGTCGGTCTCGTCCGTAATCACGGCCGCCAACCAGCCAGTGGAAAGTTGGTACTCGATGCGTGCCATGGCACGCGGCAGTGTCGAGATTCTGCTTTATGACGAGATCGGCGGGTGGGGCATTACCGCCAAGCAGTTCGCCCAGGATCTGGCGGCTTGTGGTGACGTGTCACAAATCAATCTGCGGATTCACTCGCCCGGTGGCGATGTGTTTGCCGGTATGGCGATTTACAACACGCTCAAGGCCCACCCGGCCCGCGTAGATGTGTACATCGACGGCCTGGCGGCCTCAATGGCCAGCGTGATCGCGATGGCAGGCGACAAGGTTTACATGCCTACCAACGCGATGATGATGATCCACAAGCCCTGGGGTGCGCAGGGCGGCGATGCGGACGACATGCGCCGCTATGCCGACCTACTCGACAAGGTTGAAGGTACGTTGGTGCAGGCCTACGGCAGCAAGACCGGCAAGAGCGCGGAGGAAATCCACGCGCTATTGAAGGATGAAACATGGATGGATGGCAGCGAGGCGGTGGCAGCCGGCTTCGCTGATCAGTTGATTGATCCGCTGGTAGCTGCCGCACAACTCAAATCGAAACGCATGCAGGAGTTTGAACACATGCCGCCAGAAGCTTTTAACAGCCTGATGAACCCGCGTAACCAAGTGCCGGCCCCGGCCCCGGCCCCGGCTCCAGCACCCGCGCCTGCACCGGCTCCGGCAAATTCCTTGTCCGCTGATCAGATTCGCGCCCAGGTCATTGCCGAGGAAGGCGTGCGCCGTACCGGCATCACTGCCGCTTTCGGCGGTTTTGCGACGGCTCATGCTGAGCTGTTGCAGGCTTGCGTAGCTGACATGACCTGCACTGTTGAAAGTGCCCGAACGCAGCTGCTGGCTAAGTTGGGCGAGCAGTCCACACCGTCCAATATTCCGGGCCTGCACGGTCATATTTCCAACGGCAATCTGGTTGGCGATTCGGTGCGTGCTTCCCTGGAGGCGCGTATCGGCATTGCCCAAATCGAAGCCAGTAACGGGCTCAATCATATGCGCCTGAACGAGCTGGCGCGTGCCTCCCTGACCGAGCGTGGCATTCTGGTGGCGACGCTCAACCCGATGCAGATGGTCGGCATGGCCTTCACTCACAGCTCCAGCGACTTCGGGCAAATCCTGTTGGATATCGCCGGAAAGTCGGTTTTGACCGGCTGGGAAGAAGCCCCCGAGACGTTCCAGCTCTGGACCAAAAAAGGCCAGTTGAGCGACTTCAAAACCTCTTCGCGTGTCGGATTGGGCGAGTTCCCGAGCTTGCGCGAAGTGCGCCCGGGCGCCGAGTACAAACACATCACCCTGAGTGATCGCGGCGAGCCGATCACGCTGGCCACCTACGGCGAGCTGTTTTCGATCACCCGTCAAGCGATCATCAACGATGACCTGTCGATGTTGAGTGACGTGCCTTACAAGATGGGCCAGGCAGCGCGCGCGACCATCGGCGATTTGGTTTACGCGGTGCTGACCAGTCCGCCGAAGATGCGCGACGGTAAGTCGTTGTTCGACAGTTCGCGTAAGAACAACGCGGCCGGTCCAGCGTCTGAGCTGTCCATTGCCAGTTTGATCGCTGGTAAGACTGCAATGGCCTCGCAAAAGACCCAGGTTGATGGTGGCAAGCCTCGCACCTTGAACATTCGCCCTGCTTACGTGCTGACCCCGGTGGCCCTGGAAGACAAGGCCAACCAGATCATCAACTCGGCCTCTGTGCCGGGCGCTGATGCTAACTCTGGCATCATCAACCCAATCCGCGGCTTTGCCAAAGTGATCGGTGAGCCGCGCCTTGATGACGCGTCGGCAACGGCCTGGTACATGGCTGCGAAGCAGGGTAGCGACACCATTGAAGTGGCTTACCTCAACGGCATTGATACGCCGTATGTGGAGCAGCAAAACGGCTTCAGCGTCGATGGTGTGGCCAGTAAGGTGCGTATCGACGCAGGTGTTGCGCCTGCTGACTTCCGTGGCCTGTACAGCGCCGCCGGCAAGTAATAACCACTGTCCCTGATAACCCCGCCTAGTGCGGGGTTTGTTGTTTTTGCGTTCTGGAGAATTGAACGATGTCTAAGAATTATCAAGGCGCCGGGCAGACGGTCACCTTTACTTCGCCAACTGCCGGGACGACTTCCGGCGTTCCGCTGGCTATAAACTCCATGGTAGTGGTTCCGCTGGACACTACCAAAAAGGGCGAGACGTGCGTGGCCGCGCTGGGCGGTTCGTGGCAGTTGCCGGTTACTGGTGCACTGAAGCTGGGCGCCAAGGTCAGTCTGTTGGCCGGCGGTTTGGTCGCGGACGGCACAGCAGACGCTGTGCCATTCGGCAAGTTGCTGACTGACGCATCTGGCGGCTTCGCTGAAGCCCTGTTGATCCAGTAATGCCCGGCAGCTTTCGGGCCCTGGCTGATCGCATGGACGCCTTGGCGGTTGAACGCCTGGGCGATCCGGCGACGCTTGCAGACGGGCGTGGAGTCTTCGGTGCGTTTGCCTCCCCCTTTGTCGGCGCCGAAATCGGCGGAGGGAAAACCGGTGCTGCACGCCTGGGCGGGGCAATCAATGCCGACGAGGTGTTAGAGCCCACCCTGACCGCGCGAGTGGTCGACGTGCAAGGCGTCAAGAAGGGTGACTACCTGACCATTGATCTGCCGCCCTCGCTGGGCGGCGGTCGCTACAAGGTCTTTCGGCTGAAGCCTGATGGCTCTGGCATGATTGATCTGGTGTTGAGTGTGAGCAATGAGCGAACTGACGACATTACATGATGCGATCACTCGCATTATCAGCGAGCGTATGCCAAAGGTTTTGCACGTTGAGCAGTTCCCCGAGTTGGACGCCGACGTCCAAACGCCGGCGCTGCTGTACGGCATTACCGACATGACTTTGGGCACTGATCGGGGGGAGGGTAAAACGGCGCTGATTGGCCGTTTTCAGTCTTGTATTTTGATTGAGGCCGACCGCCCCAGGGCATCGCTACAGGCCGCTATTCTGGCGTCTCAATTGGCGGTGATTCTGAAAGATCAGTTTTGGGGGGGGCTGGATTTTGTCACTGGGCCGCCGGAGCATATTCACGCCCAGCCAGAAGCCCCCCAGGAGAGTCTGGAGCAATTTGTGATGTGGTCGGTGCAGTGGATTCAGCCATTTGAAGTGGGTGAATTTCATTGGCCGTGGCCCGATGAGCCGCCCGGCTCGCTGATGCTCGGCATCAATGATGACCCGAGAGAAGACTTTTTCCCGGCTGGTGACCCGCCGTGAACTATGCCAATGCGGAACATGACCGCATGATCGCCGCCATGCTGATGCCCTGCGTGGTGGTCGGCGTGGATCTGGCGGCCCCTGCGGTGCGTGTCAGTGATGGTGAATGGACAAGTGCCTGGGTGCGCTGGCACAGCCTGGCGGCTGGCAAGGCGCGGCACTGGCGGGCGCCCAGTCTGGGCGAACAGGGGGTGTTGTTCAATCCAAGTGGCCAGGCGGGCATGGGGACGTTTATTCCCGGCCTGTATGGCAATGCCGGCGGGCAGCCGGATAACCGCGACCATGTAGAGGTTTGGCGCTTTGACGATGGTGGCTCGCTGGTCTACGACTGGGAGGCCAAGTCCTACACCATCACCGTGCCCAGTGGCACAGTAACAATCTCGGTCGGTGGCACTTCGGCCGTGGTGGATGATTCTTCCGTTACGGTAACGGCTGGCGACATCGGCCTGATTGGTGCGGTCAAAGTTGACGGGCCTTTGCTGGTAACGGGAGATGTTACCGGCCTCGGCAAGATCATGGATGCAGGCGGCAACAGCCCCAACCACAAGCATTAACCCCACTCACTCACAGCCCGCCGCGCGCGGGCTTTTTCATGCCTGGAGAAATCATGGCCAAGACCATCGAGAAGCCCGTAACCGACGATCAAACCCCGGCTGCGCCGGCGACGCTGACCTTCCGCGATCTGGTGTACACGTCGCGCACCCTGGTAGTGCCTGAAACGGCCCGAACCTATCCAGTGGCCAAGGGCCTGGTAGTGGTGCCGGAGTCTGACAAAGAGGCTGTGGCCTTCCTGCAAAAAAGTGCCGAATACGCCGCCCAGGAGGGCTAAGCCAGATGATCGGAATGGACCGCCACACTGGCCAGCCCATATCCGGCATTGAGCATTTGCGACAGTCCATCGCCGATATTTTGGGCACTCCCCTGGGCAGTCGCCGGCACCGGCCGGAATACGGCAGCAAGTTGCGCCTGTTTGTTGATTTACCAATAAACGCCGGTTGGAAAAGCTCGGTCCAGGCAGAGGCTGTCCGGGCCCTGGGGCGTTTCGAGCCTCGCTTTAAGCTGGAGCAAGTTACAGCGCTTTCTCTGCTGGACGGGAAAATCAACATGAGCGTTTCCGGTGAGTACCTGGGCGACAGCTTTGTCTTGGAGGTAAGTGTATGAGCATCGTGGATCTGTCGGCATTGCCGGCGCCGGAGGTGCTGGAACCCTTGGACTTTGAAGAGACCTACGAGGAAGGGCTGGCCGCGTTTCGCGGCGCCATGGGCGAAAACTGGACGGCGGCCCTTGAGAGCGATCCAGTCACCAAGCTGGTTGAGCTTGCGGCTTATATCAAGGTCTCCAACCGGGCGCGTGTTAACGACGGCTGCAAGGCGTTGCTACTGGCCCATGCCATACGCGGTGACCTCGATCAACTTGGCGCAAACGTCAATCTGAAGCGTCTGGTCATTCGGCCCGAAAATCTGCTGGCGGTGCCACCCGTCGAGGAAGTGCTTGAGGATGATGATTCGTTTCGAGAGCGTATCCAGCTGTCTTACGAGGGGCTGACGACGGCGGGACCGCGTAACAGTTACATCCTGCATGCGCGTAACGCGTCAGGGTTGGTGAGGGATGCCACGGCGGAAAGTCCCTCGCCGGCGCGCGTTACCGTAACGGTGCTGAGTACAGAGGGAGACGGTACAGCGTCGCCGGCGTTGCTTGCGACTGTCGCGGCGGCGCTCGATGACGACGACGTGCGTCCGCTTGGTGATCGAGTGACTGTACAGGGGGCGCAAATTCTTCCCTACCGGATTGACGCCATCCTACACATGAACAGTGCCGGGCCTGAGGGTGATGCCAGTCTGACCGAAGCAAAGAACCGCTTGGCAGCATGGATCAACCCCCGCAAGCGGTTGGGGGTGGTGGTTGCGCGTTCCGCTGTAGACGCACAGTTGCACGTAGCCGGCGTTTCTCGGGTGGAGTTGACCGGGTGGAAGGATCTGGAGCCAACGAAAGCACAGGCGGCGTTCTGCACTGGTTTCGATGTGAATTTGGCGGGCTGACATGAAAAGTCTACTGCCGAGTAACAGCACGCCGTTGGAACGGGCCATGGAGGCGGCGTTCTTTGAAAAAACCATTGTTCCGTTGCGCACCCTCTACAACGCTGACACTTGCCCGGCCCACTTGCTGCTGCACTTGGCCTGGGCTTGGTCGGTAGACCGTTGGGACTATCGGTGGTCTGAAGCGACAAAGCGCGCCGCTATCAAGGCCTCCTACTACATCCACAAGCACAAAGGAACTATTGGCGCCCTGCGCCGTGTCGTTGAGCCGCTTGGCTACCTGATCGAGGTCATGGAGTGGTGGCAGACGGTGCCCGAAGGGGTGCCAGGCACCTTTGCCTTGAAGGTGGGCGTGCTGGACTCCGGTATTACCGAAGAGATGTACCAGGAGCTGGAGCGACTGATAGATGACGCCAAGCCCGTCAGTCGTTCCATGACGGGCTTGGCAATCAGTCTTGAAACCCGAGGCGCTTTAAACATTGGCGTCGCCCTCTATGAGGGCGATGAAATCAACGTCTACCCACCGATGCAACGTGACATTGACGTCACAGGCTACATTGGCGCGGTAGGGCGTGAGCACACCATTGACACCCTGGACGTGTACCCATGATTGACCTTAACTCGCAATTCTTCGCCATCCTCACCAAGGTAGGGGAGGCGAAACAGGCCAACGCGGATGCGTTGGGTATTCCCTGGAACATTTCCCTGATGGGCGTTGGTGATGCCCACGGCACTGATCCGATCCCGGATCGGCTACAGACCAAGTTGATCAACGAACGTCGCCGGGCACCGCTGAATCAGTTGATGGTCGACCCGCTCAATCCCTCGGTGCTGATTGCCGAGCAGGTGATCCCGGCCGACGTCGGTGGTTGGTGGGTGCGGGAGATCGGCCTGTATGACGCGGACGGCGATCTGGTTGCGGTCGCCAACTGCGCGCCTAGCTTCAAGCCGATGTTGTCTCAGGGCTCCGGTCGCACGCAGATTGTGCGGATGAACTTCATCATTTCCAGCATCACCAATGTGGTGTTGAAGATCGATCCGGCGATTGTGTTGGCAACGCGGGAGTATGTGGATCGCTCGATCGATACGGTATTGCCTGCTGATAAAACGGCGGGCAGTTATTACAAAGTCACGATCAATAAGCGTGGGATCGTCGTCTCGGGGAGCAACCCGACGACCTTGAAAGGGTTCGGTATTACAGATGGTCTTCAAAAGGGTTATCTAGGCCTGGGCGGCACCACTGCCGAGGTTGGGGATATCGACAAGATCGGGTTAGGGGGTGGTTTTCACTCGTTTTCTGGTGGTGAGTCGACTTTCGGCAACTATGTGTCTGTGCTGAACTTCCCCTATATCACTGACGATTACTCGGCACAGCTGGGTTTCAAATACTCGGGCGACGAGCCCGCTATTCTCGTCCGCTCGGCCACGTCCTCCGGACAGT